>JAXHLR010000004.1:0-300000 GCA_034521975.1 Acidimicrobiales bacterium
TCAGGGGTCCTCGCCCACCGCTCGGAGACGAGCGAGCTGGTCGGCGTCGAGCGACTCGACGACGCTGAGCGCCCCGAGGTTCTCCCTCAGCTGTGCGGGCGTGGTGGCGCCGAACAGCAGGCTGGCCAGGTGGGGATGGGCCAGGGCGAAGGCCAACGCCAGCTGCGGCGCGGGCACACCCCACTCCCCCGCCAGCTCGTCCAGCGCCCGTGCCGCGTCGGCCTCGCGAGACGGGTCCATGCGCGAGATGTCGTCGGCCCGGCCGGACTCGCCCCGGAGGTACTTGCCGCTGAGCACCCCGCCGGCCAGCACGTACGACGCCACCAGACCGGTCTCTCCGGTGGCCAACAGCGCCGCCATCTGCTCGTCCTCGACCCAGTCCCTGGTGACCAGGCTGTAGGGCAGCTGGGCGGCGCACGGCAACGGGAACCCCTCGGCCCGGCACACCTCGACCGCCTCGGCCAGCAGCGGGGCCCGCCAGTTGCCGATCCCCCACGCCCGGGCCCGCCCCGAGGTCACCAGCTCGACCACCTGGGCCACCAGATCGGCGACGGGGAGCCCCTCGGGCGGCGGCATCGAGTAGATCAGGTCGACGTGGTCCAACCCCATCCGCCCCAGCGAGGCGTCCAGCTCGGCGACCGCGTCCTGGTCGGGCCAGAACTGCCACCACAGCTTGTTGGCCACCACGACCTCGTCGCGCCGCCAGCCGGTGGCACGGAACAGCTCGCCGAACACCATCTCGGAGTAGCCGGTGGGGATCGGTGCGGTTCCCACCTCGTCGTCGTAGCGGGCGTCGTCGAGGAAGGTGATGCCCACGTCGCGGGCGGCGCGCATGACCGCCAGGGCCTGTTCGCGTGGGATGCGCTCGAAGCTTCGCCACGAGCCCAACGAGAAGAGCGACACCTCGAGTCCGGAGGCGCCCAGGGCCCGGTGAGGGAGATCGCTCATCTCCCCCGGTCTAGCTCACCGGCACCTCGTCTGCAGGAGGACCGCCCGGACGAAGCTCAGCTGAGCGTGAGGGCCAGCCCGAAGGTGCTGATCCCGAAGAGGATGGCGGCGATGAGGGTGAGCCGCGACAGGTTCTTCTCGACCACGGTCGAGCCGGCGGCGGTGGCGCCGAGGCCGCCGCCGAACATGTCGGAGAGGCCGCCGCCCTTGCCGCTGTGGAGGAGCACGAGCACCACGACACCGACCGACAACAGCATGTGGATCCCGATGAGCAGGGCGTCGAACACGAAAAGACTCCAGAGTTGGTCGGACCGGCCACCGATCGGCTCGGTCGGCCTCCGGTGGGCTGCACGATCCTAGCAGGACCCGGCCCGGGCTCCCCACCGCGGGGCCACGCCTGTCCGGGGTACCGGTGTTGGGTGCAGGTGGCTCAGTCGCCGCCCAGGCGGTACTGGACGATGCGGGCGAAGTCGTCGGCGTCGAGGCTGGCCCCGCCGACCAGGGCGCCGTCGATGTCGGGCTGGGCCATCAGCTCGGGGGCGTTGCCGGGCTTGACCGATCCGCCGTACTGCACCCGCAGCGCCGCCGCCGCCTCGGCACCGAACGCGTCGGCGACGGTGGAGCGCACGAGCGAACAGGTGCTCTGGGCGTCGTCGGCGGTGGCGGTGTGGCCGGTGCCGATGGCCCAGATCGGCTCGTAGGCGATGACCATCGCCCCCACCTGCTCGCGCTTCACCCCCGCCAGCCCGGCCTTGACCTGGCCCGACACCTTCGACTCGGTCTCGCCCGCCTCGCGCTCGTCGAGGGTCTCGCCCACGCACATGATCGGGGTCATGCCCGCCTTGATGACCGCCTTGACCTTCTTGTTGACCGTCTCGTCGGTCTCGCCGAACAGCTCCCGCCGTTCGGAGTGACCGACGATGACGTAGGTGATGTCGAGCTTGGCCAGCATCGGCGGCGACACCTCGCCGGTGAAGGCGCCCTTGTCCTCCCAGTGGCAGTGCTGGGCACCGAGCTCGACGGGGATCTTCTCGGACTGCAGCAGCGTCTGGATCGACCGGAGGTCGGTGAAGGGCGGGTGCACCGTCACGTCGACCTCCTCGTGGTCCTCCTTGGTGAGGCGGTACGACAGCTTCTGCACCGACTGGATCGCCTCGAAGTGGTTGTGGTGCATCTTCCAGTTGCCGCTGATCAGCGGGCGGCGGGCATCAGGCATCGGTGTCTCCTCGCAGGGCGGCCAGTCCGGGCAGGTCCCCCCGTTCGAGCAGTTCGAGCGATGCGCCCCCGCCGGTGGAGATGTGGTCGATGTCGTCGGCGAGGCCGAACTCGGCGACCGCGGCGGCCGAGTCGCCACCACCGACGACGGTGAAGCCGCGGCAGTCGGCCACGGCCTGGGCCACGGTGCGGGTCCCGGCCGCGAAGCGGGGGTCCTCGAACACACCCATGGGGCCGTTCCAGAACACGGTGCGGGCCTCGGCGATGACGTCGGTGAACTCGGCCGCGGTGCCGGGACCGATGTCGAGGCCCTTCCACCCGTCGGCCAGGTTGGTTCCCGCCTGGCGCACCTCTCCCCCGGCGTCGGGATCGCCGATGGTGCCGTCGGGGCCCATGGCGGTGATGTCGGAGGGAAGCTGGATCTTGCCCGATTCGAGCAGGCGAGCGCAGGTGTCGACCTGGTCGGCTTCGAGCAGCGACGAGCCGACCGAACGCCCCTTGGCGGCGAGGAAGGTGAAGCACATGCCGCCGCCGATGAGCAGGGTGTCGACCACGTCCATCAACGCCTCGATGACGCCCAGCTTGTCGCTGACCTTGGACCCGCCGAGCACGGCGACAAAGGGTCGGTTCGGCCGGTCGCGCAACCCGAGCAGCACCTCGACCTCGGTGGCCAGCAGGCGTCCGGCGGCGCTGGGCAGGTGCTGGGGCGGCCCGACGATCGACGCGTGGCTGCGGTGCGACGCCCCGAACGCGTCGTTCACGTAGAGGTCCTGGCCCTGGATCAGGCGCTGCACGAAGGCGGCGTCGTTGGCGGTCTCGCCGGGGTCGAAGCGCAGGTTCTCCATCAGCTCGACCCCCGGTGCCAGCTCGGCCAGGCGGGCCCGCACCGGGTCCATCGTGTACTTGGGATCGGGTTCGCCCTTGGGACGACCGAGGTGGCTGCAGGCGGTGACCGTCGCTCCGCGCTCCTGGAGCCACCCGATCGTCGGCAGCGCGGAGCGGATCCGCAGGTCGTCGGTGATCTCGCCGTTGCGCAACGGCACGTTGAAGTCGGCGCGCAGCAGGACCCGCCGCCCGTCGAGATCGCCGAGGTCTTCGAGTTGGGGAACCGACACGGCGCGATCAGCTCTGGTTGGCTGCGCCGATGACGAGGCCGAGGTCGACGAGGCGGTTGGAGTAGCCCCACTCGTTGTCGTACCAGCCGAGCACCTTGACCAGGTTGCCCATGGCCATCGTCAGCGGAGCGTCGAAGGTGCACGATGCCGGCGACCCGACGATGTCGGTGGAGACGAGCGGCGCCTCGGAGTACTCGAGCACCCCGGCCAGCGGGCCGCTGTCGGCCGCGGCCCGGAACGCCTCGTTGACCTCGTCGGCGGTCACCTCGCGCTCGAGGGTGCCGACGAAGTCGGTGATCGAACCCGTCGGCACCGGCACCCGCAGCGCGGTGCCGTCGAGGCGCCCCTGCATCGACTCCATGACCAGGGCGGTGGCGCGGGCGGCGCCGGTGTTGGTGGGCACGATGTTGATCGCCGCCGCCCGGGCCCGGCGCAGGTCCTTGTGGGGCCCGTCGACCAGCATCTGGTCGCCGGTGTAGGCGTGAACGGTGGTCATGAACCCCTGCTGGACCCCGAAGGCGTCGTCGAGCACCTTGACCAGCGGCACGAAGCAGTTGGTGGTGCACGATGCGTTGGAGACGACCTTGTGGGTGTCGGGGTCGAAGGTGTCGTCGTTGACCCCCATCACGAAGGTGGCGTCGGCTCCCGAGGACGGCGCCGACACGATCACGAACGGCGCGCCGCCGTCGAGGTGGGCGGCCGCCGCGTCGCGGCTGGTGAAGATGCCGGTCGACTCGATGACCACGTCGACGCCGAGGTCGCCCCACGGCAGGCTGCCGGGGTCGCGCTCGGACAGCACCTTGATCGCGTCGCCGTCGACGCGGAGCCCGTCGTCGTCGACGGTCACGTCGGCGTCGAGCTGGCCCATGACCGAGTCGTACTGCAGGAGGTGGGCCATGGTGTCCTTGTCGCCCAGGTCGTTGACGGCGACGATGTCGAGGTCGGCACCCTGTTCCTTGGCGGCCCGGTAGAAGTTGCGCCCGATGCGCCCGAAGCCGTTGATCCCGACACGAACACTCATGTGGTCTGTCCTCCTTGGGGGGTCATGTGGGTCTCCATCCGATCACGTCCGGCGAGGCGGTGCCAATGGCAGGGCGAGGCCGGCCCCTCAGCGGTCGATGTCGCGGTGGGTGACCGAGGCGTTGAGCCCGTGGGCGCTCATGCGCTCGGCCAGCTCCTCGGCCAGCACCACCGAACGGTGCCGCCCACCGGTGCAGCCCAGCGCCACGGTGAGGTAGGACTTGCCTTCGCGCAAGAAGGCGGGCACCACGACCTCGAGCACCGAGTCGAACCCGTCGAGGAACGAGGCGGCCTCGTCCTGGCCGAGCACGAAGTCGCGGACCGCGGGGTCGAGCCCGGTGTGGGCCTGCAGCTCGGGAACCCAGTGGGGGTTGGGCAGGAACCGGCAGTCGAACACGATGTCGACGTCGAGGGGCAGCCCGTGCTTGTAGCCGAAGGAGATGACGCTGGTGCGCAGCTGCGAGGCGGGATCGGACTCGTCGCCGAAGAGGGTGATCATCCGCTCGCGGAGCTGGTGGACGTTGAGGTCGCTGGTGTCGACCACGACGTCGGCCTCGGCCTTGACCGGGTCGAGCAGCACCCGCTCGCGGTCGATGGCGTCGACGATCGTCTGCTCGTCGCTGAGGGGGTGGCGGCGCCGGGTGCTCTCGTAGCGCTGGACCAGCACGCTGGTGGACGCCTCGAGGAACAGGATCCGCACCGGGGTGTCGCCGGCACGGACCTGGCGCAGCGCGGGCAGCACGTCCTCGAAGCCGGGGCCGGTGCCGACCACCAGCACGACCTGGGAGAACTCCGAGCGGGGGGCCGAGGCCAGCTCGGCGACCTTGGGGATGAGCTGGGGCGGCAGGTTGTCGATCACGAACCACCCCAGGTCCTCGAGGTGGTCGGCGGCGAGGGACCGGCCCGCGCCGGACAGCCCGGTGATGACGATGAACTCGCTGGTCGGTGTCCCCTCGCTCACGGTCGCCACACCACCGCAGCGTAGTGGTGCCACCCCTCAGCGCGGCACCTTGGCGGTGACCAGCACCAGCAGGCGCGGGATCGTCGCCGCCGCCTCGTACTCGGCCGCCTGGGCGAGGAATCCCGGGGGCGGTGCCGGTTCCACCATGTTGGTGATGACCAGGCCGTTGTCGGCCAGCGCGTTGACATAGCGGCTGAGGGGCCGGTGGATGAAGGGGATGAACACGCCCTTTTCGACCTCTTCGATCGTGGCGTCCTCGACCAGGTACGGGCCGATCCGCCAGTACTGCTCGGGCGGGTCGAGGATCTGGTCGTCGATCCAGCCGCTGTCGGGTGTCTGCAACAGGGGATGGTTGAGAAAGAACAGGAACCGGCCGCCGGGGCGCAGCACGCGGGCGACCTCGGCGATGGCCTCGTCGACCGATTCGATGTGCTCGAACACCAAACAGGCCACCGCGGTGTCGAAGCTGGCGTCGGGGAACGGCAACCGGTCGGCCCCCGCCCGGGCGTAGGTCGCTCCCCCGCCGCGCTCGGCCGCCACCGTCACCTGGGCCCAGGTCGGGTCGATGCCCACCGCGGTGCGGGCGCCGACCCGAAGCGCCAGGCGGGCCACCTGGCCCTCGCCGCAGCCGACGTCGAGCACGTCGCCCGCGCCGTCGAGCAGCTCGGCGGCGAGCGGCAGGATCTGTTCGGTGTACTCCGGGTCGGCCCCCTCGGAGAACCCGTCCTGCCACCAGCCGGCATGGGCCTCCCAGAGACCGCCGCCCGGGTCAGTCACGGACCCGCACGATGGTCGACTGGCTGGCGGTGGCCATGAGCCTGCCGTCCTCGGACCACTGGTGCACCAGGCCGTGGGCGAAGCCGTTGGCCATGGCGTGAACCCGGATGTCGAGCAGCACCCACTCGGTGGGGACCGGCGACACGATGCGGATCGTGTTGTCGAGGCTGTTGCCGCCCGCGTCGCGACCGAGCGCGGCACCGATGCCGCCGGGGACGAAGTCGCCGAGGACCGCGAGGGCGACCGCTTCCATGTCGATCCCCTCGGGCACCCGTACCCAGATGGCGCTGCGCCCGTCCACGGTGGGATCGGCATCACCGTCGACGGGGACGGCGATCCGCTCCTCGAACCGGGTGTGGATCCAGTCGCCCTCGAGGTGGCGCCACCTGGGCCGGGGCGGGCACTCGTCGGGCGGTTTGACCTCGGGCCGCTGGGCCCACTCGCCGCCGATCTCCACGGGCCGCGCACCGAGCGCGGCGTTGACGGTGAGGATCTCGGTGTCGCCGACGTGGGCGACCGCCCGGGCCTGGCTCACCTGCTTGCCCGACACCGCCACCCGCACGTCGATGTCGAGGATCGACGGCGGCCGGGCGTAGGAGAGGTACTGGGCGGCCGCCCAGACCACCGGGCGGCCGGTGGTGCCCTCCAACGCGGAGATGGCGGCGCCGAGGCCGCACCCCCCGAAGAGAAAGCCGCCGCCGGTGCTGATGCCGGGGGTGATCGGCAGGATCCAGCGGTTGGGGTTGTGGGTGGGTTCGAGTCCGAGCCAGGTGCGAGCGTCCATCGCTGGGGAATGCTACGGCGCGTTTCGCGGCGACCGGTCCGGGCGGGCGTGGACCTTGTCGTGCACGGCCTCGGCCACCGCGTCGGGCAGCCACGACAGTGCCTTGAGGTCGTCGAGCGAGGCCCGCTTCACCGCGTTGACCCCACCCATCTCCTTGACGAGTCGCTTCTTGCGGGTCGGTCCCAACCCGGCGATGTCGTCGAGGGCCGAACGGGTCATCCGCTTGTTGCGAAGCTGGCGGTGGTAGCTGATGGCGAAGCGGTGGCTCTCGTCGCGCAGCCGTTGGAGCAGGTACAGGGCTTCGGACTGGCGCGGGAGCCGGACCGGGTCGGGCTGACCCGGCAGGTACACCTCCTCGAACTGCTTGGCCAGCGACGCCACCGGGATCTCGTCGTCGAGCCCGAGGTCCTGGAGGACCCGCTGGGCCACGCCGAGCTGGCCCTTGCCGCCGTCGACGACCAACAGGTTGGGCGGGTACCGGAACTTGCCGTCGCGCTCGGCCACCGGTGTCTCGCGCTCTTCGAGGTAGCTGCGGAAGCGCCGGGTGAGCACCTCTTCCATGGCGGCGTAGTCGTCGTTGCCGGGGACGTCGCGGATCTTGAACCGGCGGTACTCGCTCTTCTTGGGCAGGCCGTCCTCGACCACCACCATCGAGCCGACGTAGTCCGAGCCCTGGATGTGGCTCATGTCGTAGCACTCGATGCGCAGCGGCGGATCGGGGAGGCCGAGCTGTTCCTGCAGCTCGTTGAGGGCCTGGGCCCGGGTGTTGTGGTCCGACGCCCGCCGCAGGCGGTGGCGGGTGAACGCCTCGCCCGCGTTGCGGGTGACGGTGTCGAGCAGGGTCCGCTTGTCGCCCCGCTGCGGCACCCGGATGGCGACCTTGGAGCCCCGCACCTCGGTGAGCCAGCGCTGGTAGAGGTCGTCGTCCTCGGAGGCGGTCGGCACCAGCACCATCTTGGGGAACCCGAGCGGCGGGTAGTCGTAGTACAGGCCTTCGAGCACGTTGCCCACCAGCTCGGCCGAGCTCAGGTCCTCGACCTTGTCGACGACGAACCCCTTGCGGCCGACGACGCGGCCACGGCGGACGAAGAACACCTGCACCGAGGCCTCGAGCTCGTCGTCGGCGATGCCGATGACGTCGAGGTCCTCGGACCGGTCGGCCACCATCTGCTGCTTCTCGATCGCCTTGGTGACGCTGGTGAGCCGGTCGCGCAGGCGGGCGGCGGTCTCGAACTCGAGGTTGTCGGCGGCGTCGCGCATGCGGGCCTCGAGGTCGGCGACGACCTCGTCGGTGTCGCCGTCGAGGAAGTCGCACAGCTCGGCGACCAGCCGGTCGTAGTCGGCGTGGTCGATCGCCCCGACGCAGGGAGCCGAGCACTTCTCGATGTGGCCCAGCAGGCACGGCCGGCCGAGGCGTTCGTGGTGGCGGTACTTGTTGTCCGAACAGGTGCGGATCGGGAAGGTGCGCAGCAACAGGTCGAGGGTCTCGCGGATGGCATAGGCGTGGCCGTAGGGACCGAAGTAGCGCACGCCCTTGCGCTTGGCACCCCGCATGACCATGGCGCGTGGCCAGTCGTCGTCGAGGGTGACCGCCAGGAAGGGGTAGCTCTTGTCGTCGACGAGGCGGACGTTGAAGCGGGGCCGGTGCTCCTTGATGAGGTTGTACTCGAGCATCAGCGCTTCGACGTCGTTGCGGACCTGGATCCAGTCGACGGTCTCGGCGGTGGCCACCATCTGCGCGGTTCGCACCGGCAGCGAGGCCGGGTTCACGAAGTAGTTCGACAGCCTCGAACGCAGCGACTTGGCCTTGCCGACATAGATGACCCGGCCCTGGGCATCCTTGAACTGGTAGGAGCCCGGGGCGTCGGGAATGGTGCCGGCAGGCGGACGTTCGACCACCATGTGGAGCGTAGCGAGCAGGCCGTTCGGTCCTGAGCCGAGCATCCACAGCGTGTGCGCAGGACCCTGGAATTCCGCGAGCTGTCATCCGACGGGGAGCGGTGCGCGAATCGCTCCAGACGTGACGCAACCGGTGCGATCACGCAGGTACCGAGGAGGCTCCCCGTGCTGGCCGGCGCGGTTGTGGACGATCGTGCTCGCCGCTGGTTGCAGCCTCGGCGACCGTCTCGCACTCGCCACGCTCGATCGCAGGACCTGACTCCGTCGAATCGTCTCGGTTCATCACAACCAGCTGCTGGAGCTCGCTCCAAGCAGCGATTCGGCGAGCATGGCGCTGTACTACATCCTCCTCGACGCCGTGGGCAGACATCTCGATCGACCCGTTCTGGATCCGGCTGCCGTCGGCACTGTTCGCTGCGGCCGCCGTTGGACTCACGGTTGGCATTCGCCCTCCGCTTCTTCGGCCGGCGGGTTGGGCGTATGGACCGCGGCTGCTCCATCGTGCCGGCGTGGGGGGTCATCCGCTTCGCCCAGGAGGCTCGCTCCTACTCACTGCTGATGCTGCTCGTCCGTCGCTTCCTGGTGGGTGTTCCTCGGGCTTGTGGCAGCGCGACGATCGCATCAGACGGTGGGCTCTGCTGGGGCCTCATGGGCGCAGGCCTCATCTATGCCCATCCTCTCGGTGGGCTCATGATCGCTGGGCAGGTGCGTCACCGGCATGGCTCGAACATCCCGATCCGCGGTGCTGCGCTCCGCCGCGCGTCGCCAGGGCCTGGTCACTCTGGGCGTGCTCCTCGTCCCGATGCTGGCCACCTTCGGACAGGCGACCGGGGCCGCGCCCGAATTGGATCGAGCCGCTCGGGCATCCACTCTCCTGCGCGAGATGGCGAGCGATCCTCGCAGGGCCATTCGGCAGCCCTCCAGATTGGGCTTGAGCGCTCGCGCTCGTGGCTTCGACGGTACGGGTTGCGATGCTGGCTTCCCGGCACAGCGGCGAGCCCCAGCAGTCATGGCACACTCAGATGCCTCGTCGCTGTGGCTCTGGATCACACCGGCCGGGCCCGATACTCGATCTCACTCGCGGAGCCGATGATCCGCGAGCGCTACCTCATCGGGGTGCTTCCCGCAGCAGCGATCGTCGTGGCGCTGGCCATCACGAGCATCCCCGTGGCCCACGGTCCAAGTCGCAGCCGGATCGATCGTGGTGTCTGATGCTCATCCCGGGCCACATCGTCGTGCAGCGCGATGACGGATACCCGTGGAGCTCGAGCGGTCAACCTGATCGAGGGCGATCTGGATCCCACGGACCGATCACGGCATCCTCTTCATCGCTACCGGGTCGCGGCACCCGTTCGAGCTCGCCGCCGCCGACAGCCGAGTGCTCCAGGAGACGATTCCCATCCGCCCGATCGAACCGTGGGGCACGAACCTCCGCTACTTCGAGGAACACGGTCTGGAGACGATCGTCGAGCGCAGCCAGATGGTCGATGTGCTCTGGCTGGTCGAACAGCGTGTCCCCCTCGGTCGCGGGCAGCCACGGCCCGCGCACTGGATGCCGCCGAGCCATTGGACGAGGTCGGCTTCGTGTGCGATCCAGGAGCTGCACCGAGCTCTCGCCGACGCGAGCTGCTCCGTGCACCGTGACGATTCGACCGCCTTGCTCCATCGGAGGCACCGTCGAGCAGCGCCGCCGCAATACCTGTGAGCGCGGCCACCAGATGAGTCCACCGGTCGATCGCATCAGCTGATCGTCGCCGCGAGCCTCAGCGGTGCGGTGCTGCGAGTCGTGCGGGGTGGCTGCCGCTGGTCGCGGCGCCGTGTGCTGCTGCTGGCCTGCCGACGCTCGGGGCTCGCGACCTCTGGTATGACGAAGCGTTCTCGGTCACATCCACGAACCAGCTCTGGGACTCGCTCATTCAGCGCTCGGGGAGCATGGGCCTGTACTACGGGCTGCTCGCCCTCTGGTCGAAGGTGTCGATCGACCCGTTCTGGCTCCGGCTTCCCTCCGCCCTGTTTGCCGCCGGCCGCGGTCGGGCTCTCAGTCCGATTCGCGCTCGCCTACTTCGGCCGTCGCATCGCGGCATGGACCGCGGTCATCCTGGTGAGCTCATGGGGGGTCACTCGCTACGCGCAGGAAGCGCGCAGCTACGCGTTGGTGCTGCTCCTCGCCGTCGCCTCGTGGTATCTCTTCTTCCACCTTGCCGAGCACAGCACCAAGCGGGGCTGGCTCTGGTGGGGCATCTGCAACGCGGCGCTCGTGTACTCGCACCCACTTGCCGGCCATGGTGCCCGCCTCCCAGCTCCTTGCGCTCCGCGGCGCGACCATCCGAGCTCGCAACCCTGCGAACGGCCGAGTCGCTTCCGGGGTGGATCACCCTCGGGGCGCTGTTGCTACCCATGGTCGTCACCTTCGGGTTCCGAACTGGAGCGCACCCCGGTTGGGTGCCGCCACTGGGCTGGTCCACGATCAATGACGGCCTGAAGATCGTGGCGCGGAACCTACCTTCTGCCGCAGATCGCTCATCTTGATGGCGCTCGTCTGGCGGCCGCGGTCGCGCCTGGTCGCCCGGCCACCAGCGGGCAATTACATCGAGAGGTGGCGCCTTCACTGCCTTCGTGTCTGGCTGCTGGGTGCCGCCCAGTCGTGCTCCTCGTCATCTCGCTGGCGCAGCCGATGTTCATGGGGCGCTACATCATCGCCGTGGTACCTGCTGCCGCCATCGCCATGTCAGCGACATTGACCAGCCTTCGCCCCCGCGTGGCAGCGCTCGTAGCGGGCGCAGTGATCGTGGCGGCATTGGTCGGTGGTCTCGTCTCGCTCTACCGCTTCGAGGGGCATCGCTGGAGCGGGGCCGTGGCCCACATCGAATCGGATCTCACACAGGACGCCCGCCACGGGATCATCTTCAACTTCTCCCACGTGCGTCAGCCATTCGAGGTCAACGCCGTCGGAAGCGACGTGCTGGTGGAGACCGAACCTGTGAGCCCGGCAGAGCCCTGGGGCACGAACCTCCGCTATCCCGCCGAGGTCTCCGACGCCGAACTGGCCCAGTCGCCTCGAAGACATCGATGTGCTGTGGTAGGTCGCCCAGCAGCTTCGACGACGTGCTCCCGAGATCGACATCAGCAGTGGATCGTTCGGGTTCTGCGCCGACGAGAGCTGGTGGTTTCCGCCCATCGAACTGACGCGCTTCACGCCATGCGCTGGTCCCTGAAGCCGAGACCGATCGCGTCGATGGCTGAGACCGGATAGAGTGAAACACGAGCTGGCCTGGCTTCCAGCACATGGCTCCGTGACCGACATCCCCGTGGCGTGGCGACCAGGCTGCCCCCACCGGTCACCAAGCGGAGCCCCAACTGGGAGGTCCCCGCACCCTCATGCTCCGCATCCAGAACCGTTTGCCAGACCGGTACCTCGACGCGACGCCTGACCAGCTCGCGGAGTGGATCCAATCGGCCAAGTCCACCCTCGGTGAACGGGTGTTCATCCTCGGGCACCACTACCAGCGCGACGAGGTCATGCGCTGGGCCGACGCCAGGGGCGACTCGTTCCGCCTCTCCGTCCTCGCCCAGGAACACCCCGAAGCCGACTACATCGTCTTCTGCGGCGTGCACTTCATGGCCGAATCGGCCGATGTCCTCACCGCCGACCACCAGCAGGTCGTGCTCCCCGACCTCAACGCCGGCTGCTCCATGGCGGACATGGCCGACATCGACGAGGTGACCGAGGCCTGGGAGGCGCTGAGCGCGGTCACCGACATCGACCGCGTGGTGCCGATCACCTACATGAACTCATCGGCGGCGATCAAGGCCTTCGTCGGCGAGCACGGCGGAGCGGTCTGCACCTCCACCAACGCTCGCGGCGGTGCTCGAGTGGGCGCTGGCGAAGGGCGACCAGGTGATCTTCTTCCCCGACCAGCACCTGGGCCGCAACACCGGCTTCGCCATGGGCTACGACCACGGCGACATGGCCATCTGGGATCCCCGCCTCGATCTGGGCGGGCTCGACGAGGCCACCTGCAAGGAAGCCACGCTGTTGCTGTGGAAGGGCCACTGCTCGGTCCACCAGCGCTTCACCACCGAGCAGGTCGAGGCGTTCCGCGCCGAGCACCCCGACGGCATCGTCGTCGTGCACCCCGAGTGCGCCCACGAGGTGTGCGAGGTGGCCGACCAGGTCGGGTCCACCGACTTCATCATCAAGGCGGTCGACGCCGCACCCGCGGGTTCGGTGATCGGGGTCGGCACCGAGATCCACCTGGTCAACCGGCTGAACGACGAGACACCCGACAAGACGATCGTGTCGCTCGATCCGCTGGTCTGCCCGTGCTCGACGATGTTCCGCATCGATGCGGCCCACCTGGCGTGGGTGCTGGAGTCACTCGTCGACGGGCGGGTGGTCAACCGCATCACCGTCGACCCCGAGACCACCGAGTGGGCCAAGGTCGCCCTCGAACGCATGCTCGAGATCACCTGAGTGAGTGGCGTCTCGGGCAGAAGCGCCAGGTCGGATCGACCGGCCCGATCGGACGATACATCCTGATCGAGGCCGGATGGAAGGCCGCTTCCAGAGGTACGTCACGCCTCATTGCCTGCCGCTCGCTCGACCTGAACTACGCCGCCACGCTGTGTTGCCGACAGCGGCGCGCAACACGCCCGAGTTGGCGGTGCACCTCGCAGGCGTCCCCGTGCTCGACGTCGAATGAACGCCGAGCCGAAGCCAGCCGCTAGATGGATCTCACTGGGTTCGTTTGTCACGTGAACACTCGCGGAGTGCGTACGAGCCGCAAGATGAGCCTCCCGCCAGCAGCACGCGAGGCGCCCACCACGACCAGAGCTCGCACAACCAGCCACCCTGAAGAAACCGGCAGGAAGCGCACCGAAGAACCAATGCTCCTGCCGGACACGCCCCACTGCCGCCCTCTCGACGTCAGTACGCCACGGGATGTCCACCAACCGATCAGCTACCAGGCGTGCGCCCACCGCCCATGCAGCGAAGCTCGTCGTCGTCGCTATGGCTGCCCCCACGAGCCCGAGCAGACCGATGAGAGCGACATTCAGCACGAGGTTGAGGGTCGCCGCAAAGAGCGACACCGCGGCAGCTAGCCGCCCAGTACGCCGCACATGGAAGAGCACCAAAGACGACGCTTGGAACAATCCATAGAATACGGCGGCGGGCGCGATCACCGACACCACCTGCTGGAGCCCTTCTGGTTCGTCCGCGCTTCGGAGCCACGACCCGCAATCCAAAGGGAGCCCCCGCACGTACAAGCGGTGGCACGGCGACTACCGGAAGCTTTCAAGCACCGCGGCGGTGGTCGCAGCGAGAGACTCCCAGCGAGAGTCGTCGGCAAGGCCGAAGACGGACCAGGAGGACCCCGAGCGATACTTAGCGCCTGGACGCCAAAGACTCCAAATCGAGCCAACCATGTAGGCGACCTGATAAGCGGCCTACCGCCATCAGCCCCAGGATGTCCCCCGCGATTGCTCGGTCACCCATCATCAATCAGGTAGAGGCTGAGCGAGGTGAGCGACTGTGGGCCGGCCCAGACCCGCACGCCGTTCCGGAGCGCCGTCCCAGGCGGAGAGCCGGGGTCGGAGGCGAACCGCCACTGCACCTCCGACAGACGCAACAACGTATCCAGCCAGAACCCCGAACAGGTAGGCCTCAGGCCGAGGTTCAGATGCTGCTGGCCGGAACCAGTCCGATGAGGGGCCCAGCCTGCGGTCGCCACGATGGTTGTGGAGTACCGAACGTCCAAGGCCGGTCTTCCGCACGCAGGAGGTTCCGAACCGCGACCGGTCAGCACTAGGAAGACGGCGGTGACGACGGCAATCGTCAACACGCTGTCATAGGGACGTCGGATTGCCTGCGACCACATAGGGCCAGGCCGGATGACGCAGCCCCTGACACTACGATCGCTGAACCGAGCACGGCGGCTACGGCAAGGGCTCGAGGCCGAACCAGGCTGACGGTCGAGCACGCCCGAGCCGAAGTACTCTCGATTCGCTGCCGAGTGAAGTCCGAGCGAGGCCACTGACCCGACGACGCCCGTGACGGCGATGGCGACGCTCACCTCCCCGAGCTCGGGGGAAGCTCGAACGCCAGTCAGCAATGGCAGCATCGCCAAAACGGCCCAGGGCTCGGCCCGCCGGAGCGACAGCGAAGGCCGAGCCCCGCGTGAACAACCACCTGGTTGGGTCCATTTCCTGATCGCTCACGGGTTGGACGTCCTTCACCAACTGGATCCAGGCGACCGTCAGGGACGCAGGTGGAATGCTGACGGTCTCGACGGTGAGGGGCGAACGCGGGCACCGATTCGGCAAGCGCACGACGCAGGTTCGTCGTGGCCGAGCACTGCTAGGAGGTCGGTTGGGAACGCCGATGATCGTCGTGATCGCTTCAGGCGCTTCGGACGATCACCTCTTCTGACCTGTTGGCCTCCGTTCGGAGACAGACCGAGGTCACGATCAGTGCGGTACGCCTCGTAGCGCCGCTAGCCCTCTCGCCGAATCAACGGCAGCGAACTTCGGACCGGTCACTCGGCGCTTTGACGTCGAGCTTGCGAGCCCCGCTCGTGCTGGGTGGGGCGAAGAAGCCGCGCTCGTCATCCACCTCGGTGCGAACGACCACCTCGCCCGAGGCACCCTGTTCACCGCCTGGAGTCGAGCCTCTTCAGCTCCGGTATGGATGCGATCGCCGCAAGACTCGTCGCAGTCGGTGGGACATCGTTTGGCAGGTCAGTCGCTGCTGTGGCGAACTCGGTGCTCGATCTAGATCCTTCATCACCGGGTCCAGAATCTGGGCGCCGCCCGACGCCTCGCGTCCGCCTGTGGGCGCCGCGCGTGGCGAAGATCACTCGATCGTGATCCACCGCCGAGTGGTGGAGGTACCACGGGATGTCTGGACCCGCTACCGCGTGTGGGGTGAACGACACAAGGGACCGTAGTTCCTTCAGCTCGCCACTCGCACTTCTCGCAAGCCTCCTTGTGCCGAGCGTCATCGCGACCGTGGGTCTTGGCAAGAGACCACGCTGCTGCTGCGCCTGCACTACACCTTCTCGTCGCCACGCTTGGTGGCCTGGCGGCTGGTCAGGAACCGGCGTGGCCCTCCACCGCGCAGCGGCGGTGATCCTCCTCCAAGGCTGGGCCTTGGCCTAGGCTTCTCCACCGGTGCACTGAGGTCACTCGCTGGAGGTCCTCGTTGACATGCCGCTCCCACGACCGCGGTCGCCTAAAGGGTGTCGCCAAGGGTGCCGAGATTCTCGGCCGCCAGATCGGGTGGGCGCCCGATCGGCGCGAGCCGCGTTCCTTGATAAGGGATAGTCGTCTCGACAACGGTAGCGAGTGCTACTCAAATGCGACGCGGATACTCTTCCTGACTCCTCGAGACTGGGCACCCCGCCGTGCAGCTCGAGGGCTTGCTCGCCGCGGCGCTACTGAAGCTCGCACACTGCCGTGAAGTTCCTCACGTGCGGTGGCGGTCTCGACATCTGCGATCGCACGAACTGCCACGGGGGCCCCCGATGCCGTGCGCGACGTGCGCTCGCTATGTTTGAACATCGCTTCAAGCGTTTGGGCATCCACAGATGCTGTACCACGGTGGATGGCCAACGATCCCGGCCCATGGCCAGAGCTCGACAGCATGACGCTGGAAGAATTCGAACACGTCACCGTAGATGGCCTGCCATTGGGGAAACTGATGGCAATTCCGACCCGCTGACGTAGAGCGCCCGACTTGAGGACGATCCGATAGGCGCCGAAACACCGAGAGTTTCTGGTCTACTCCGCCGCATGGCTGTGGCCATTACGAGCACTCTTGACGACTTGGATCCACATCCGTCGTTATGCTCAATGGCCTGTTCAGCTTTGAAGCAGTCACGGGAGATTTGCCGGGAGCAGCGACCGTGACGTCATGACATATGAACGCACACATCGAGCTGGATCTCTCATCTACGGCCGGACGCCACGAACGGCTTCGATCTGTCGGCCCTTTGGACAACACGCAAGGAGAACCAAGCCTTTGACCGACGGACGCAGCTGCCCTAGAAGACTACCTCACCGAGCGCCGGTGAGAGGACAGCCGCTCCTGGACATTTGGAAAGATGCTGTCCACGTGCGGCCACAGCGGAGCGATGCAGGGCGCCTCATAGCGCTCTTCACAAACGTCACCTGGGATAGTTCAGTGTTAGGATGAGACGTCGGGTTCGACTCCATGCACCACTGGTTGGAGACGACGTACGGTACTTCATCGCTCATCCTGAGCACGAGCTGGTAGTTCGCAGGCGCACCCGGCTGAGGCGCGGCGGCCCGGGAAGGAGCCCGCCGAACCAGTTGCCAGCTTTCTCCAGGAGCGGATCGGCGATTCTGCCGTCGAACATGGTGATTGCTGCTGAGAAACGCTAGGCGGCTATCCTCTGATGGAGGAAGCCGACCTCGGCCTCGTCTACACCTCGACGGTGGGACTCGAGGATGGCGGTAATGGGTAAGGCCGTCATCGTGACAGGCAGTGCCCACTATCGAGGACTCGGGTTCACACTGGATGCCGAAGGGCCAATACGCTCATCGAACTCTAACCCGGGTGACGATCCTCGCCTCGGCGTGGGTCCTGACTTCAGCACGTCGGTATCCCTCCGCGTTCTTCTTCGAAGCCCCTATCCCGTTCGATCTGGTCTCGGACCATACCCAGGCCTCGCCCGGCCTGGAGGTCGACGGATCTCGCTGAGCTGCTGCCCGGCTCCGGCGGGCCTCGATCACATCTGCAACCTCATTCTCGGAGGCCGCCCTGACCACTGACGTTCGCGCCGCGACCTGGAGCCTGCGTGTGGGAATCGCCTGACGACACCCACCAAAAGCCACCTGTCCAGACCCAGTGCATGACCCAGGCAGGCCGCACGCCTGCCTCCCTCACAGGCACCGGTGCGTTGGCACGAGATCATGCGCTGCCGCAGCAACCATCCCAGCATGTGCGACCAGTACGCCTCGACCAGCGACTTTCCTTCAGCACGAGGTGGGGGACTTCGACCGGGAGAAGGAGTGCTGGCAGCACCTGTCGCCCACGGACCGACTCGGATGCCGCTGCCGACCGCAGGCTTGAGAGCCGTCTGTTTTCAGATACTGCTTGATCAGCGCCCATATAAGCTGCAGCAGGGGCGATACCCAACCGCCAAGGAAGCGTCGAGCCAGCACGACGCCCCCTGTCGCCCGGATGCGGTGGTTGAGCTGAACATCATTGACGCCAACATCTTCGGCCCAGCCTCCGAGCGCCTTAACCCGCTCGGGGTCGGAATATTCCGAGTAGACCGTCTCAGCAGGTGCAGACGCCCCCACGTGGAATCGTGCGGTCCCGCGCCCCACGCAGACCGGGTGGCAAGCGCGATCCCCGAGCGATCGTCGTCTCGTCGGCGCGGATCCATCCGGCCCACCACCACATCTGCCCCCGTCCTATCCAGGAGCTCGACGCACTTCGCGATGTCATCCACTTCGATGAACGAATGCCGTCCAATCTCACCAAGTACTCGCCGCGTGCCGCCTCCAGCACGGCGTGAGCCCAGCTGACTGCAAGCGCCGGGGATTGTGCACGAGGGTGAAGCGCAGTTCGCGTTGCGCTCCACCTTCAACGATCTCACATGAGTGGGCCCGACCCCACCATCGGCCACCCAGCACCTCAAAGTCTGGGTAGGTCTGCATGGCCAGCCGATCGAGCGCTTCGTTCAAGTCGCGCTGCTCGTTGAGGACGGGACGAGGCACGGACCGACCACACCGAGGAGTGATCCGGTGCTCATGAGCTGGAGGGCCACAGCGCCTCGGCGAACGAGGTATTCGTAGTCGATCCTGGCGGAGGAGGCCTGCGTACGCGGAATGACCTGGCCGGGTCGAGCAGGACCGACCAGCGTTCATGCCCTCCGGGACCATGCCGGGCCAGCCCGGTGAAGGTGGTTGGCCAGCGCGCTGAACGCGGTCACAGTGACCTGCTCGAACCCGACACACTGGAAGAAGCCGCCGGAGACTCTCACGTGTGCAGAACGAGGTGCTCTTCCCCAGAGCGTGAACGAACGGAACGGTTCCCGATCGAGAAAGTTGAGCAGGAAGTCGCCAGCACGCGTGTGGCACCTCGATGATCACCCGCCCCCGCCCGGCACAAGCGTCCGCCTGAGGCGTTGAAGATCGCCGAGCGGGTCTTTGAAGTGTTCAAAGACGTGAAAGAGTGTGACGACATCGACCAATTCCGGCGCAACGTCCGCCGAGAGCGGAGTGCACCGTGTAACCCTGCTCAACGGGGCTTGAAACTCACGATGGGGCTCGACCGCTGCAACAGCTCTCCGCTCGGTCTCCGTCGCCTCGAGGAGTGCGCGCCGATCCGGTTCCCACATGGAGCCAGCGCCTGTTCGTGATGACCGCTCCCCATCGGTCAGATCGCTTCCGCGTATCAGCTTCAAGGCCTTTGCCGTAGCACGACAGCTCGCCAAGCTCCGCCAGCAGCGGTGTGCAGCTTCGTTGTAGTAAGCCTCGTCGATGTGGTCGATGCGGTCGAGAAGGATCACGCCCAGGTAGCGACGCCGCGGCGCTCAACGTCGTAGCGATCGCGTACCACTGGGTGATATGGCTCGAGCGGGCGAGCGGAACACACACCGAGCTCAACCAACTGGGCATGGATCCCGTGGGACTGTGGCCTATAAGTACAGAACCATTCCTCCAACCTGTCCAATGCCACCGAATCCCTCACCTTCGTTCTTGTGTCCTTGCCAAACCTCGGGGATGAAGGAGATATCGGGGAATGCAGCGAGATCTTCGGCAAGTGCTTCGAACACATCCCCTCGCCAACCTGAAGGCGTTCGCCGTCGACCCCGCGTCGGCAAGGTGAAGATGCGCTGTGTGTGGAGCGAGTCTTCGAACAAGATCGAGGGTGCTGCCGGGGGATGATTGCAGGCGAGGTGAGAGTGCAAGACGTCGACGATCGGTATCCGGTCTCGAGGGCCGAACTGCTCGATCTCCTCGGCCTCCACGAGCAGTTGGGAAAGCGCTGGCCATGTGCCCACGGGAACGGCGGCATGGTCTCGGGATCAGCTCGGCCCCATCGGCCTCGACGAGAGCGCGAGGTTTCGTGCGAGGCGTCCGTACGCGTCGTTGAATTCTCGGAGCGGCTCAAGGGCGAATCGAGCGAGAACCCCCCAACGTTCACCACGATCAACGGATCCGAGGGGTCGATCGAACACCGCTCGGAGCTCTCGGGCGAGGTCGACTACCCGCTGGAGCTCCGCCACAGAACGCTTCGCATCTCGTCGTCGGGAGACGCGAGGTCGAGCAGGTGGTCGCCGGCGGAAGAGCTCTGGCGAGATGGACAGCGGCGAAGCGCGTACGGATCTTGTCTCGGGGAAGTACGAGGGCCCATCGAGCTCGAGGATCGCGGTAGCTGAGGTGGATCTCGAAGCAGGTCCGGGTGGACCGTTGCGGCGGCGGGGCGACTCCAGTCGTGATAGCGCACAGGGATGCCCCAAGGTCGCCTGAACCGAAACGCCCGAGGGCCAACGAGACGGATACCCAGGTCCTGGTCGGCAGAAGTAGTCAGCGCCTCATCGCCCTCACCGCACGTCGCCCGACGAGCTTCGCCGACGATTTGGCTGAAGGCCTCGTCCCGGGCTGCGGGCTCTCGATCATCCGTCCTCCAGAGCGTCGCCCGGAGTGATAGCCGACCGAAGCAACCAGACTCTTCGAGAGGATCTCCCGATTGAGCATCTCGCCTTGGCTGAGCGAGCGGGGTGCCCGAGATCCGATCGCCATGTCCACATCGCGCACGTCCTCCACCAGCGATGCGTATTCGTGGGGTAGCAGGCTCGCCTTGTGGTCGCTTCCCTCCAGCGAGCGGTCGAGCGTCAAGTGGCGTTCAATGATGCGCGGCACCGAGAGCGACTGCAGCGACGTCGACCGCTGAACCACGCTCGTGACCCGAGTAGCCGACCGGAAAGGTACCGAACTCGCGCAAGCGATCGAGATATGACAGGTTGATGTCCTGGAACGGCGCCGGATAGGCCGAGTTGCAATGCAACAGGGCGAAGGAGGCACCACCTCGGGTCAGGCGGTCGATTGTTTCGACGATCTCCTGCTCCACCGACATCCCCGTCGAGAGCGACTGAGCGGCTTGCCCGTCACGGCGATGGCGTCGATCAGTTCGTGGTTCGTGAGATCAGCCGACGCAACCTTGTAGCCGACGCATTCCGTAGTTCTCCAGGCGCCGAAGGCTACGGAGGTCCCAGGGGGTACGCAGCGGGATGAGCCCGCGGGCTGCCGCGCGTGCGATCGAACGCTGGGAAGAGCTCGTCGGGCGAGAGCTGGAAGCGAGCGAGGAGGTCGAGCGTGTACTGAGTCCGAGATCCGCAGCACTGTCGTCGGGATCGCCGGCGTTGACATCGAGCGACCTCCATATCGCGCGTTGGAACTTCACGACGTCGGCTCCGGCACCTGCTGCGGCGTCGACCAGTTTGAACGCAGCGTCGAGACTTCCGTTGTGGTTGTTGCCGATCTCGGCGATCATCAAGGACCGGATGTCCGGCACGGACGGTCTGGCCCCCGATCCCAAACGAATGCGAACCGGGCCAAGCCACCGCCACCAGCCGGCTGTTGGCATCGACGAGGGGGACGACTTGATGCTCTGCGAGAAGAGGCTTCGAGGATCGTCAGTCGGCCGGATCGTCGACCCCAGCACTGACGAATCGGCGGTTGGCGATGTTCAGGACCGGCTGCTCGAGATCGATGCTCGGACTGCTCGACGATCCAGCGGCGGAAGTCCCGTCGGAGAGCACTCCCTCCAAAGCGCCATGGGGCGATACGCAGTAGATGAGGCCAGCTCGGTTGCGGCTGATCTTCGATAGCGCGTGGACGATGGAATCGTCGGCCATAGACGACGAACGGCGAGATCTGACGATCGACGATCATCGTCCCACTCCCTTCGCGTCCAGCATGCCAGCCGAGGGGCTGAGTACTTCGGCAATCATGTCCAAGCTCTCGACTGTGCTTGACCAGAGCCGCTCCTGTGCGGCAGCGATCTGGTCCTGCCTACCCGAACGAGCGACGTCGATCGCCTCGACGCGTTCGACGATCTGATGCCCGATGTCGTGCTCGGTGATCTCGACGCCCCACTCGGGATGCCCGAGATCCTCGAGGAACCACGCCATCTTGTCGTGACTGACCAGCGAGACGATCGGGCGACGGAGCCCGAAGGGATCATCTGGGCGTGTCCCCGCGCCCAACGCACGACATCGCATCGGCGCGTGAGCTCAACAGGATGTCGCTGGTTGCTGCGTTGGCGAGCAGATCGTCGACCTCGTACTCGCACTGCGCTCGCTCGAAGGTGCTCGACTGGCTGTGGTGGTCCTGTTCCTTGTGGCATGTGACACGACATCTTCGAACCGGTCCGATCGAGCGCAGCGGTGCCCTCCAGCGGCCAAGCGACCGAGGACCTCGCCGCTCGGCTGACCCGAAGCCTGAGCATCCGACACGGTCGAACGCGAGGTTGAGGCGCAGAACGCGCGTGCCGCGGCTTCGTCATGAGCCAGCCACGAGCTCGCGCAGCTCCGGGATGGAGCTGCCAGAAACCGTTGGGCAGGGCTGCAGAGCAAAGCGGTCTTCGCCACCGCGTCTGGAAGGTAGGCAGCCCGACACGGCTCGGACGCTGCCCCGAGTTGCGGAGGCCCGATGAAGGACGCCGCACTCGGCCAGGAGCGCGTGATGTTCTCCTGGAACGGCTCGTCGAAGTCCGGCTGGCCGCTGGAAGCGGTTGTAGCCGATACGCGAGGACGAACGAGTGGGCGCCGAGATGCGAGCGGATCGCCTCTCGGATCAGCGTTCCACTGCCAACCGCTCGCTGTGGTGTCGCTGCCCGCTTGGTCCGCTGCAGGAGAAGTGCCGCCGCCGCCGACGATCACGGCATCGACCATCCGCGGACAGCACGGTCCGCAGCGGGCGACGATCGAACCGATCCCAGAGCTGGATCGGGACCCACTCGACCGCGCCAACGGCGCCACTCGACTAAGGTCCGGCTGCACCTCCTCGAACAGGAGCGTGTCTGCCTGCGTTGCGATTGCGGCTCTCGTGGATTCCGACGTGGGCGATGGCTAGCGCAGCTGTCACGACGATGGCCCGTGATGGCGGCCAATGTACGAACCGGGCCCGACTCCAAGATCGCGCAGGCTCGTCGATGTCGATCGATCGATGCCGCACGATCCATCGACGACCGCGAGTGCCCCTGGGACGTGGAAGGTGCCGTGCTCGCGGCGAAGCGCTCCGCGAGCTCGGGCTGCGTAGACCGAGCCGTTCAACTCGTAGCAGGCGGTGGCTGCTCCTGCCGCTGACGCGGTGAGCTCAGTCCCACGGCATGAGCGGCTGCAAGCTCGCCGTCCTGCTGCCCAGGCGACGGAGATGCGATGAGCTGCTTGGCGTGCTCGGCGACGCTCACCACCGCGGGAGGACGGGCCGCTGTCCAGCAACGCGAACCGCTTCTCGATGATGTGTTCCGGGCGTACCGAAATGGGCTGGTGGGAAGCAGCATCAGGACGACGTCGGATGGCGCCCATGCTCAGCCTCGTCGGCCAGCTGTCGAGAGGACGTCGTGCACCACATGCACAGCGTGAACGCCATGCGGACCGCCAGACGATCGGGACGCCGCATGGCTCCCGGCGCCAGCGTCGCTGAGCGCGACGCCAGGATCTCCTCGTCATCCGAGCTGACCACGATGCGGTCGACTACTCCCGACCCATGGGCCGCCTCGATCGTCCAATGGAGGAGTGGGCGACCACCCAGATCCGACCAGGTTCTTTCGCGGGATCCCTTTCGAGCCTCCTCGTGCCGGGAACGACGGCCATGGCCGTCGTCGCCCAGTCGTCACCTGCAGCAGCGAGCGTCCGGGTTGTTCGACCAGGACGTTCGCATGTCGAGCGCGAAGCCCTGGCGTCGCAAGGTAGAAGAACTCGTACTGGAGCTTCTCGCAGCGCGTCGCGCTCGTCGCCTGCGTAGCCGTACTCGACCTGCGCCCAACCCGTGTCAGGCCGGGCCGAACGAGGTGGCGGACCTCGGTAGAACGGCAGCTTCTCGGAGAGCTCGTCGACGTAGTGCGGCTGCTCCGGCCGAGGACCGACCAGCGACAGGTCGCCACGCAGCGATGTTGAGCAGCTGCGGCAGCTCGTCGAGGTGACGCGACGCGCATGCAGCCGGCCAAACGGGCGTGATCCGAGGATCAGCCTCGCTGGTCGCACTCACCATCGTCCGTACCCGGCCGATCATGGTCCGGAACTTGAGGATGGTGAACGCCGTCGCCGCCCTTGCCCACACGCGGTCCTGACCGGAAGAACAAGGTCGGCCCCGGTTGGCGACGAGGTCGCCGATAACGAATCAGCGGGAACCACGGCGGCGAGCGACCGCGGCACCGAACGGCAGCCACGAGCGACGTCTGACGATTCGCTTCGGCCCGGGCGTACCGTCCGCGATGGACCGTCCCCAACGTCGAAGAGCAGCGAGACGCGCTCCAGCTCCGACACGGGCAGCTTGCCGAGCCACTCCTCGTAGAACAGTGACAGCGTGCGGACCCGGGTCCCCGACTGCGTGAAGCTCGGCCGCCGACAGCCCACCACCGCACGGAGCGGCCTGCGACCTGAAGGTCCAGGACAAGAACGGTCGCACCCGACTTCGCGAACCCGAACGGACCAGATCGCCCGCTCCTCGGCTCTCACCGGCTGGCCGCCTCAGTCGGCTCACGCCAACCCACCAGCGTTGCCAGGCCGCTCGGGATTCGCCGCGCAAGCTCCACCGTCGAGACGCGATGCGCTCGGCCTCGCCACCGACGAAGAAGACGCCGCTCACCGCGGATCGCGCGGCCCGACCCGAGCTCGGTGCACAGTCGGCTGAGCACCGCCACGACGCGGCACGACGAGCAGTCGGCGCTGCCGAACGACGACGAAGCGTGGAAGCGAGGGCGTCGCCCACGGGCCAACTGGACCGACCGAGATTCCAGCGACGGCCATCGACACCGCGGCGAGCGCCGTGTCAACGACCGCCGGTCGATCGTCGACCGAGAAGACGCTTGGGCAGTCCCGACGACGTAGCGAGCCGGCCAGCAGGAGGCAATGTACGCAGCGGCCCACGACAAGGCGACCGGTGCGCACGAACTCGTAGCTGCTCGGTGCCAGGACACCGACCATGAGCTGACTCGAGTCGAGGCGACGACCAGCGGGATCGCCAGGTATGGTCGCCAGCCCGGCGCCAGCCGGTTCACCAGCCGCGCCTCGGGCACCCGGTGCATGGATCTAACGGGGACTCGACGCCGAGGCGCCGACGAGCAACGTGGGCGCGACATCGAGGGCATCGACCCGTGGCGGCAGGCTGCGATCGAGCATGCTGAGTGGATCGGCGATCAGCATCAGCACCTGTGGGATCGTGTGTCCCCGAGCGGTGGTCGCTCGATTCGGCTCCCAGAGCGATCGCCACAGGCGGTGATGGGTCGACGAGGTCGTGCCGAGCCTGACCGGCATCCGTTCGGACAGGTCGCCGAAGGTCGATAGGTGAGGGTAACGACCGACTCGTGGCCGCTCGACGTCCAGGAGCGATTCGCCCAGCGTACCGCGATCGCTGTAGCCGCTCCGCCTCGGAAGCTTGCGTGCTCGTCCGTGCCGAACCGATAGTGGATCTGAGGGACCATGGCGCAAGCCCACCGTGAACGGGCTGGCTACGCCGAGCGCCTCAGCGAAGCGGACCGGGTCACGCACGACGGCCGTACCCGTGGCTGAGGTGTCGAGTGCCGGAGCCGCGCGCTGGCCCATCGACGTCAGGACGACGAGCGTGCGATCAGTCGCCTCGCACCACTTCCACACGTCGGCGATGCCGTTGTCGAGGGCGCGCATGGCCGCGGGAATCTCGTCGCTGTAGCGCTCGACCCACTCGTCGCTGTAGCGCGCCTCGGTCCAGTCGTCGGGGAAGAGTGCGTACCAGTAGCGATGCATGGCCGAGGCAACGTGGTTGGTGAAGTAGACGGCGAGGTCGGGATCGTGCTTGCGACACAGCTTCACGAACATGTCCGACAGGAGCATCGACTGAGCTACACGCAGGCGCTCCTTGTTCATCCGCTTCGTCGCCACCCTGGCCGCCATGGCCCCCACCCGGCCCATCGTCGTAGGTCGTACCCCGAGCATCGGCAGACTGGCTCCGGTTCCCAGGTAGGAGAGACGAGGCTTCACCGACGCGTTGCGGCCGCTCTCGTTGGTGAGCTCGAGATTCAGCTCCTGGAACCGCCGGTACTTGGCCGGCACCGTGTCGGGTGACTCGGCGAAGCAGTCGGGGATGACGAAAGCGAAGTTGCCATCAGCGCACTGCTGAGCGAGCGGCGAGGAGTGCAGCGTGTTCACGACGCCGACGCTGCGGCCGGCTCGTGCCGCGACCTGCCAGTAGAGCGGGTGCTCGGCCGGCTTCGGGTCGCCGTACCAGAACACCTGATGCTTCTCGTAGGGCACACCGCTGTTCATCGAGTACCACGTCTGGGACGGATACAGCTCACGATGGAGCTTCTCGGTCACCTCGGTCTCGACCAGCTGGCCTTGCTCGACCAGGTGCGCGAAGACAGACCCTGGCTCACGGCGGATGTGGTCATCGAGCACGCGTCTCGGGATCTCGTTCGCCTCAACGACCACCAAACGCCGCCGCGTCGCATCTTGGGTCATGTTCTGATCATCGGCATGGGGACCACCGCAATGAAGCTGCCCACCAGATCTCACGGAGCGCGTTCAGACCTCCACACCGAGCATCGGAGCGAGGAACTGGCCCGGTGTAGCTCTCGGGCGTCTTGGCGACCAGCTCGGGCGTGCCCTCGACCACCACGCTGCCGCCGCCCTTGCCGCCCTCGGGCCCGAGGTCGATGATCCAGTCGGCGGTCTTGACCACATCGAGGTTGTGCTCGATGACCAGCACCGTGTTGCCCTGGTCGACCAGCCGGCCCAGCACGGTGAGCAGGCGGCGGATGTCCTCGAAGTGCAGGCCGGTGGTGGGCTCGTCGAGGATGTAGATGGTGTGGCCGGTGGAGCGCTTGGCCAGCTCGCTGGCCAGCTTCACCCGCTGGGCCTCGCCCCCCGACAGGGTGGTGGCCGGTTGGCCCAGCCGCACGTAGCCGAGGCCGACGTCGACGATGGTCTGCATGTGGCGGGTGATGGCCGGCTGGTTGGAGAAGAACCCGAGCGCCTCCTCGCACGACATGTCGAGCACCTCGGAGATGTTCTTGTCCTTGAAGGTGATGTCGAGGGTGTCGCGGTTGTAGCGGGCGCCCTTGCACACCTCGCAGGGCACGAACACGTCGGGCAGGAAGTGCATCTCGATCTTGATGGTGCCGTCGCCCGAGCAGGCGTCGCAGCGCCCCCCGTTGACGTTGAACGAGAACCGGCCCGGCAGGTAGCCGCGGACCTTGGCCTCGTGGGTCTGGGCGAACAGCTTGCGGACGTGGTCGAACACGCCGGTGTAGGTGGCGGGGTTCGACCGCGGTGTTCGCCCGATGGGCGACTGGTCGATGTTGATGACCTTGTCGAGGTGCTCGATGCCGGTGACCGCCTTGTGCAGCCCCGGCGGCATCTTCGACTTGTAGATGCGCTGCATGAGCGCCCGGTAGAGGATCTCGTTGATGAGCGTCGACTTGCCCGACCCCGACACGCCGGTGACGGTGACGAAGCAGCCGAGGGGGATGTCGACGTCGATGTTGGCCAGGTTGTGCTCGCGCGCCCCCTTGACCGACACCCACTGGTCGCCGGTCGGCCGACGCATCTCGGGCACCGGGATCGACTTCTTGCCACCCAGGTACTTGCCGGTGAGCGAGTCCTTGTTGCGCAGCAGGCCCTTGAACGTTCCCGCGTGGACGATGCCACCACCGTGCTCGCCGGCACCGGGCCCGATGTCGACGATGTGGTCGGCGGCGCGGATGGTGTCCTCGTCGTGTTCGACCACCAGCACCGTGTTGCCGAGGTCTCGGAGGCGCTCGAGGGTCTCGAGCAGCCGGTGGTTGTCGCGCTGGTGCAGCCCGATGGAGGGCTCGTCGAGCACGTAGAGCACCCCGACCAGGCCGCTGCCGATCTGTGACGCCAGGCGGATGCGCTGGGCCTCGCCGCCGGCGAGGGTGGCCGCCGACCGGTGCAGCGACAGGTAGTCGAGGCCGACGTCGAGGAGGAACCCCATGCGGGAGTTGACCTCTTTGATGACCCGCTCGGCGATGATGCGGTCGCGCTCGGACAGGTCGAGCCCCGCGAGCACCTCGGCCGCATCGCGGATCGACATGGTGGACAGCTCGTGCAGGTTGTAGCCGTTGACCCGGACCGACAGCGACAGGGGCTTGAGCCGGGCCCCGTCGCACTCGGGGCACGGGACCTCGCGCATGTAGCCCTCGATCTGCTCGCGGGCGGTGTCGGACTCGGCCTCGGAGTGGCGGCGCTGCAGGTATGGCACCGCGCCCTCGTAGCGGGCCTGGTAGCTGCGGGTGCGCCCGTAGCGGTTCTTGTAGGTGACCTGCACCCGGCCCGGCGTGCCATAGAGCATGACCTTGCGCTGGGCCTTGGTGAGCTCGGCCCACGCCACATCGGTGGGGACATCGTTCTCGGCGGCCACCGATTCGACCAGGCGCTTGAAGTACGGGGTGCGACCACCGCCGAAGGGGGCGAGCGCACCCTCTTCGAGGCTGGCGTCGGGGTTGGGGACCACCAGCTCGGGGTCGACCTCGAAGCGGGTGCCCAACCCGTCGCAGTGCGGGCAGGCGCCGTAGGGCGAGTTGAACGAGAAGTTCCGCGGCGCCAGCTCGTCGAAGCTGGCCCCGCAGGTGGGACAGGCCAGGTGCTGGCTGAAGGTGAGCGACTCCTGGTCGCCTTCGCCCTCGCGGGGCACGATCTGGACCTCGGCGACGCCTTCGGCCAGCCGCAGCGCCGTCTCGAGAGAATCGGTCAGGCGGCGCTCGATGCCCTCGCGCAGCACCAACCGGTCGACCACGACCTCGATGGTGTGCTGCTCGTAGCGGGCCAGGTCGACCTTGTCGGTGAGCTCGTGCACCTCGCCGTCGATGCGGGCCCGGGCGAACCCCTGGGTCGAGAGGTCCTCGAGCAGGGTCTCGTAGGTGCCCTTGCGGCCCCGCACCACCGGCGCCAGCACCTGGAACCGGGTGCCCTCGGGCAGCTCGAGCACGCGGTCGACGATCTGTTGCGGGGTCTGGCGCTTGATGACCGTGCCATCATTCGGGCAGTGCGGGATGCCGACTCGAGCGAACAGCAGGCGCAGGTAGTCGTAGACCTCGGTGATGGTGCCCACCGTCGACCGGGGGTTGCGCGACGCGCTCTTCTGGTCGATGGAGATCGCCGGCGACAAGCCCTCGATGAAGTCGACGTCGGGCTTGTCCATCTGGCCGAGGAACTGCCGGGCATAGGACGACAGCGACTCGACGTAGCGGCGCTGGCCCTCGGCGTAGATGGTGTCGAAGGCGAGCGACGACTTGCCCGACCCCGACAAGCCGGTGAAGACGATGAGCTTGTCGCGGGGCAGGTCGATGGACACGTTGCGGAGGTTGTGCTCGCGCGCCCCGCGGATGACGATCGAGTTGGACACAGCCCAAGGCTAGCGCGCACGGCAACCCATCGAACACCTGTTTGATGAAGTTCGGCCGGTTCGATCCGATGAGGAGTGCAGGTCCCGACACATCGACGACCGCTCCGCCACTGGTCCAGCGACCGACACTCCTCCGCCTCGCCCACCACGCCGGCGCCTGCTCGGCATGCGGCGGCTCCTGGCTGGTGCTCGCGGCATGCCATTGATCGGGATCGACCGGGCGCCACTCAACCCCGACGGCGGCGCGCTCGACGCTGCTGGTCGAGCTCGTCGACGAGCAGCGGAGCGTGGTCGCACGCCCTACCCGCTCGAGCGACGCTCGACCCCGACGGCGAGTTCGTGCCGCTGGGACGGGGCCGCTACGCCGACGGCGAGATGGCTCCCGTACGCGTCGCGCCCCGCGTATGTCGCTCTGCACGTCGGTTCTGGTCGGGCTCGGCGGGATCTGGGCTCGCGATAGGCGCTGGCCGGCCTCGGGATCGCGCGTGCGACCTCGCTGTTCGCCGGGCTGACCGCCCGCCTCGTCGACTCCCGGGCTGCCCTCCCGGCGCTGTGGCTCTGCGGCATCGGCACGCCGCTGCTGTTCCACGCCTACGTGCTGCAGGGCCACCCCTACGGGGTCAGCCGCCGTCGCCGCGGCCGTGTACCTCGTCGCCCGCTCGTCGATGGACGAGCTGGCGACGCGAAGCTCGGTCCCGCGGCGCGGCGGTCGGCACTACTGATCGCGATCGCGCTGCCTCATCCGGCGCGAGACGGTCTTCCTCGCCGCGGGCATTGCTGCTGCTGGAGCCTCTGGCGCGCGACTGCGTCACGACGACCGCTCGGACCTCGCACTCGGGGCGGTGCGCGGGCTCGGCGCCGTGCTGGGCACCGGCATCGAGCGGCTCCTGATGAGCTGGGCCTACGGCTCGCTCGACGGCACCGAACGTCCCCGCGCTGCGAGGCGACGGTCCGTCGCTGCTGGTCGGTCGGATGCTCGCGACACGCCACAGCCTGCTGCTGCCGAGCTTCGACGACAGCGCGATCCTGAACCTCACTCGCACTTGCCGGACTGGTCGCTGGTGCTCGTCGGCGCCGCGCTGCTCCGTGGCCGGCGACGATCCATGGACGCTCGTGGTCGGACTGGCGCTGGCGAGCGGATCCGCGGCCGCTGCGCCTGGCGATCGACACCGAGGTGGTGCGCGATGGTCCCGGGCCTGCTGCTCGCGGCCCCGGTCCTGGTCGCGGGCCTCTTCCTGGTGCCCACGAGCGCGGGCGAGCACCGGGCCGTACCGCTTCCTGGCGATCACCTCCACGGTCATCGCGCTCGCGGTGCTGGCCACCCAGTACGAGTCCGGCTGGAACTGGGGCGGCCGGTTCTTCAGCACGCTGCTCCCGCTGGTCGCCGTGCTCGCCGGCACTCGGCTGGACCGATGCGCTGCGATCGCCTGTCGATCCGGCTCGCGCCCGCACTGGTCGGCGCCGCCGCGTGCGGCTCGGTGCTGGTGATCGCCGTGGTGGCGCTCGGGGTCCAGCACGACGCCCGCGCCTCGGCCGACGAGCCTGGTCGAGGCCATCGATCTCGCAGGTCGACGGCGACACGGTGATCGCCACCACCCAAGCCTGGCTGCCCCGCTTCGACACCGGCCAGCTCGACGACGCGGACTACGCGCTGGGCTCGCGCGCCGATCGAACGATCTTCCCGAGCTGCTCGAGCGTCATCGACCGGCGGACGCGGCGACCGACCGGGTGCTGGTGGTGATATCCGCCGACGACGAGGTGCCGCCGCGTTCGTCGGCCGACTCGGAGTGGACCGCGTCGGGCCCCAACGAGCTCCCCCAGATCCGAACCGAGCTCGACCTGTGGGTCCTGCAGCGGGAGCGCTGAACCCGGGACTCAGACCACCTCGCGCAGCTCGCGCTTGAGCTCCTTGATCTCGTCGCGGAGGCGGGCGGCGTACTCGAACCGCAGATCGGCCGAGGCTTCGTGCATCTCGTCTTCCAGGGTGCGGATGAGACGCTCGAGCTCCTCGTGGGGCAGGTCGCCGAGCTCGGACCGGACCTTCTCGGCCTCGCCCGGCCGGCGCTTGCGACGATCCTTGTCCGGCAGCGGGGCGCCCTCGGCCGGCCGGAGGTAGGCGAGGATGTCGGTGACCGCCTTGCGGATGGTCTGGGGATCGATGCCGTGCTCGGCGTTGTAGGCCTGTTGCACGCCACGGCGCCGGTTGGTCTCGGAGAGGGCCCGCTGCATGGAGTTGGTGACGGTGTCGGCGTACATGACCACCCTGCCGTCGACGTTGCGGGCCGCCCGGCCGATGGTCTGGATGAGCGACGTCTCGCTGCGGAGGAACCCCTCCTTGTCGGCGTCGAGGATGGCCACCAGCGACACCTCGGGCAGGTCGAGGCCCTCGCGCAACAGGTTGATGCCCACCAGCACGTCGAACTCGCCGAGGCGCAGGTCGCGCAGGATCTCGATGCGGGCGATGGTGTCGACCTCGCTGTGCAGGTAGCGCACCCGGACCCCCAGCTCGAGCAGGTAGTCGGTGAGATCTTCGGCCATCTTCTTGGTGAGGGTGGTGACCAGCACCCGCCCGCCGTCGGCGACGGTGCGGTGGATGGACTCCATCAGGTCGTCGATCTGGCCCTTGGTGGGCTTGACCACCACCTCGGGGTCGACCAGGCCGGTGGGGCGCACGATCTGTTCGACCACCTGGCTGGAGTGCTCGAGCTCGTAGGCGCCGGGCGTGGCCGACAAGAAGACGCACTGGCCGATCCGCTCCATGAACTCCTCGAACCGCAGGGGGCGGTTGTCGGCCGCGGACGGGAGGCGGAAGCCGTGCTCGATGAGGGTGGCCTTGCGCGAACGGTCGCCCTCGTACTGGCCGTGGAGCTGGGGGACGCTCACGTGACTCTCGTCGAGGACCACCACGAAGTCGTCGGGGAAGAAGTCGAGCAGGGTGTGGGGCGGCTCGCCGGGCCGGCGGCCGTCGATGGGCGCCGAGTAGTTCTCGATGCCGTTGCAGAACCCCATCTCCTGCATCATCTCGAGGTCGTACTGGGTGCGCATCCGCAGGCGCTGGGCCTCGAGCAGCTTGCCCTCGCGCTCGAAGGTGGCGAGCTGGTCCTGCAGCTCGGCCTCGATGCGGCCGATGGCCGCCTGCATCCGCTCTTCGCCGGCCACGTAGTGGGTGGCGGGGAACACCACCAGCTCGTTCTGGGACGAGACCCGTTCGCCGGTGAGAGGGTCGACGACGGTGATGGCCTCGACCTCGTCGCCGAAGAGCTCGACGCGGACCGCGGTCTCCTCGTAGGCGGGGTGGATCTCGATGGTGTCGCCCCGGACCCGGAACTTGCCCCGGACCAGGTTCATGTCGTTGCGCTCGTAGTTCATGTCGACCAGCCGGCGCAGGATCGCCCGCTGGTCGTGCTCCTCGCCCACCTGCACGAACAGCAGCTTGTCGCGGTACTCCTCGGGCGAGCCGAGGCCGTAGATGCACGACACCGAGGCCACGACGATGACGTCGCGCCGGGTGAGCAGGGCCGAGGTGGCCGAGTGGCGCAGACGGTCGATCTCGTCGTTGACCGACGAGTCCTTCTCGATGTAGGTGTCGCTCGAGGGCATGTAGGCCTCGGGCTGGTAGTAGTCGTAGTAGCTGACGAAGTACTCGACCCGGTTGTCGGGGAAGAACTCGCGGAACTCGCTCGCCAACTGGGCGGCCAGCGACTTGTTGGGGGCGATGACCAACGTGGGCCGCTGGACCGCCTCGATGGTCCAGGCGATGGTGGCGCTCTTGCCGCTGCCGGTGATGCCGAGCAGGGTCTGGAACCGTTGACCGGTATCGAGCCCCTCGGCGAGCGCGGCGATGGCCTTGGGTTGGTCGCCCGCCGGTTGGAAGTCCGACACCATCTTGAACTCGGCCACGGCCCGATCGTACCGAGGCCCACCGACACTCAGGTGGCCGCGTCGGCCTCCTGCAGGCTGCGCAACCAGTCCCAGCAGCGATCGACCTCGCGGTCGAGCTGATCGAGGTCGCCACCGTTGTCGATCACGAAGTCGGCCAGCGCCAACCGCTCGTCGCGCGGGATCTGGTTGGCGATGCGGGCCCTGGCGTCGGCCTCGGACAGCCCCCGCTGGGTCACCAGACGTTCGACCGCCACATCGACCGGCGTGTCGACCACGATGACCTGACCCATGCCCTCGCGCCGTTCGGTGAGCAGCGGGATGTCCATGACCACGATCTCGCCGCTGCTGGCCGCATCGGCCATGCGACGAGCCATCTCCTCCTGCACCGGGGGATGGGTGATGGCGTTGAGCTCCTTCAGCGCGTCAGGGTCGTTGAACACGCGATCGGCGACGGCCTGGCGGTCGAGCCGGCCGTCGGATCCGACCACCTCGGTGCCGAAGTGCTCGACCATCGCCTCGAAGACCGGCAGGCCCGGCTCCTGCAGCTCGCGGACGATGGCGTCGGCGTCGATCACCACCGCTCCACGCTCGGCCAAGCGGGCCGCGACCGACGACTTCCCGCTCCCGATCCCTCCGGTCAACCCGACGACGATCATCAGCGTGCGAAACTAGCAGCCGTGTGTGCACACCCCGGATCTTCAAGTCGGCTTGACGCGTGCCGATCCTAAGGGGTGGACGGACCCCTCAGCGACGGGTCCGCAAGGACGACCCTATGACGGTGACCAACCACGACGTGGACGACCCCGACGCCAGCCAAACCGACCCGATCGAGGACGACGCTCCTCGACGTGGGCGCGCACGCCTGACCACCGCCCGTCTGCGCAACGCCGGCGGCATCGACGACAACGTCCCCCTGATCAGCGCCTCGGCCCTGGGCGGAGACGTCGACCGCCTCGCTCCCTTCTCCTCCGCCATCCTGGCCATCCGCTGGGCGACCACCATGGTCTGCCTCGCGCTCGCCTACCCGAGCTTCGCCGACAACGACCTGGCGGTGGTGATCGCAACGGTGGTGGTGCTCACCTACACCGCACTGCGCACCGTCAGTCCGATCCGCTACCTGGGCGACACCGCGAGCCTGCTCGCCGTCCTCGGCGAGGTCGCGCTGTTCACCCTCGCGGTCGCCGCCAGCGGGTTCTGGAGCTCACCGCTGGTCGTCAGCCTGGTGAGCGCGGTGATGGTCGCCGGCTTCGCGCGGGGCTTCGGCTTCGCCATCCGCATCGGCGCCGTCGCCGCCCTGGCCATCGGGCTCCCCGACACCCAGCGGCCCGAGTACGCCTTCCAGACCGACGGTGCCATCGCCCTGCAGTGGACCGTGATCCTGCTCATGGTGGGGCTGATCGCCGGCTACGCCCGGCGCATCTCCGGCGAGGCCGACCGCCAGCACACCCTGGCGCTCGACCGCCTCGGTCGCCTCGCCGACGCCAACGCCCTGCTGTTCTCGCTCCATCGGGTGGCACAGACGCTTCCCGCCTCGCTCGACTACGACGAGGTGCTCGACTCCACCGTGCAGCGCCTCCGTGGCCTCATCGACTTCGACGCGCTGGCCATCCTGCTGGCCGACGACACCGACGACACCTGGTCGGTCGCCCGCCGCGAGGGCCTGCGCCTCAAGGAACATCTCAGCTCCGACGACCTTCCACCGGTGCTGCGCTCGGTCACCGAACGGCCCGAACTGGTCATCCAGAACGAGCTGGTGCCATCGAGCCCCGGGCTCGCCCCGTCGATGGGCTCGGGGATCTACGCCCCGCTGATCGCCCGCTCCTCGCTGATCGGGCTCCTCGTGCTGGAACACCGGTCCGACCAGCACTTCACCCGCCGCGACGTCGAGCTGGTGAACGGCTTCGTCGAACCCGTCGCCCTCGCCATCGACAACGCCCGCTGGTTCGGACGCCTGCGCACCGTCGGCGCCGACGAGGAACGGACACGAATCGCCCGGGAGCTGCACGACCGGATCGGGCAGTCCCTGGCCTACCTCGCCTTCGAGCTCGACCGCATCGTGTCGGCCAACGACAAGGGCAACGACGTCGCCCCGTCGCTGCTGCAGCTGCGCGAGGACGTGCGGGGCGTGATCGGCGAGGTGCGCGACACGCTCTATGACCTGCGCACCGACGTCTCCGAGGTGCAGGACATGGCCGACACCCTCGACCAGTTCATCCAGCGGGTCATCGACCGCACCGGGCTCGACATCACCCTCTACGCCGACCGGGGCGAACGGCTCCCGATCCTGCAGGAGCGCGAGATGTGGCGGATCGCCCAGGAAGCCCTGGCCAACGTGGAGAAGCACGCCAAGGCCACCCGCGTACGGGTCCTGTGGCGCTGCAACGGCAGCGCCGCCGCCCTCGAGGTCGCCGACGACGGACAGGGCTTTCCGGTGGGAACCGCCGGACGCCTCGACTCCTATGGAATCATGGGGATGCGAGAACGCGCCGCGAGCATCGGAGCCACCCTCGACGTGCTCTCAGAGCCGGGCAAGGGTACGAGGGTGCGCTGCTATCTCGCCCAGTCATGACCGACTCGACGATGGGAGAACGTGTGAGCATCCGATTGATGCTGGCCGACGATCACCGAATGCTCCGCGAGGGCCTGCGGCGGTCGATGACCGAGCACGGGTTCGACGTCGTCGGAGAAGCCGCCGACGGCGCCGAAGCGGTCGACCTGGCCGGCGAGCTGAACCCCGACGTGATCCTCATGGACGTCACCATGCCCGAGCTCGACGGGGTGGAGGCCACCCGGCTGGTCAAGGCCGCCAACCCGGCCATCCGGGTGATCATGCTCACCATGCACGCCGACCAGGAGGTGCTGGCCGCCGCCATCCGCTCCGGGGCCAGCGGCTACCTCGTCAAGGACTGCTCCACCGAGGAGATCGCCGACGCCATCCGGGCCGCGATCTCCGGCGACACCACCCTCTCCCCCGCCCTCGCCGCTTCGATGCTCAACGAGGTGCGCAAGCTCGACCCGCCCGAACAGGCCGAGGAGGATCGAGTCGTCACCAAGCGCGAGGAAGAGGTTCTCCAGCTCATCGCCGACGGGTGCTCGACCCCCGAGGTGGCAGAACGCCTCTACATCAGCCAGAAGACGGTGAAGAACCACCTGGCGTCGATCTACCAGAAGCTCGACGCCCGCGACCGCACCCAGGCGGTGCTGCAGGCGGTCCGCATGGGCATCGTGAGCCTCGACTGAGACACTTGGCACACCCGGTCGCGCCAAATGGGTCGAACGCACTATTCAGAACCTGGACGCCCACGCCGATAGTGAGAGGGACAGGAAGTGGTCCCAGTCCATGGGGCCGGCAAACCAACCAAAGGGAGTCCAACCCCATGCTGCAGTTCAACTACCTCAAGACCTGGCTTCAGGCCCGCTTCGCCGACAGCGAGCGTGGTGCGTCGCTGGTCGAGTACGCCCTCCTCGTGGCCCTCATCGCCGTGGTGTGCATCGCCGCCATCACCCTGCTGGGCACCGCCGCCAGCGAGAAGTTCGAGAGCGTCGAGTCGGCCATCTCCGGCGCCTGATCCGTTACCCCGGACGCGATGAGGAAGGGGGAGCAGGCCTCTGGCCCGCTCCCCCTTCTTCGTTCTCCGGCAAGGAGAGGTTCCACATGAGCCACGAAACGAACAAGCGCAAGACGAACGGTCTCACGCAGGCGGCAGGCGAGCATCCACCGGCCAGGACGTGGCGGGACCGGGGAGCGTCGCTCGTCGAGTACGCCCTCCTGCTCGCCCTCATCGCCGTCGTCTGCGTCGGCGCCCTGCAGGTGCTGGGCACCTCCCTCGACGAACGCATCGAGGACGACGCCACCCAGCTCAGCGACGCGTGAGACTGATCGCATCCTTCCAGGCCAGTTGACGCCGGCTAGATGTGCGCAGCCCGCCCCAGGGGCGGGCTGCGGCGCGTCATGCCCTCAGAACGAGCGGCTGATGTTGATGGCGGCGGGGCCGAGCACCACCACGAACAACGCCGGGAAGATGCAGAACACCATGGGCACCATCATCTTGACTGGGGCCTTCTGGGCCCGCTCCTGGGCCAGCTGACGGCGCTTGATGCGCATCTCGTCGGCCTGGGATCGAAGGACCCGGCCGATGGACACGCCGAAGGTGTCGGCCTGGAGGATCGAGAGCACGAAGGAGCGCATCTCGGGGATGTCGGTGCGCTTCTCCATGGCCCGCATGGCATCGGCACGAGTGGCGCCGGCCCGGACCTCGCCGAGCATCCGGGTGAACTCGTCGGACAGCGCACCCGGCACGGCGGTGACCACCCGGTCGATGGCCTGCTCGAAGCCCAGACCGGCCTCGACGCTGATGACCAGAAGATCCATGACGTCGGGGAGCGTGCGGCGTAGCTGGTACTGGCGCTCTTCGACCTTGCGGTTGAGGATCGCGTCGGGACCGGCGATGAACGCGAAGAGGATGAGCCCGAGCGTGGCGAAGAGGAACAGCCCCTCCCAGTCGAGCGGGTTGACGAGGTAGAACGCCAGCGCGGCGACAGGCGCCGCCACCACGGTGACGACCCGGACGGCGAGGAATCGGTCGGCCGAGTCGGGGCTCCGGTAGCCGGCCTGGACAAGCTTCCTCTTGGCTCCCTCGACGTAGCCGACCGGGGTGAAGCGCTGCCCGAGCCCGGTGAGCCCGGCGAGGATCGGCTTGAAGGCACGATCGGCGAGGGGAGCCAACAGCTCCTGGTCGCGGACGTTCTCGACCTCGTAGCCGTCGAGCGCCCGCAGCGACTCGCGCACCACCGACTTGTCCTCGACCCGGGAGCCGATGAAGAAGATGAGCAGACCGATGCCGAGGCCGAGGCCGCCGACCAGCAGCTCGAGGGGAAGGTCAGACATCAACGTCGATCACCTTCTTCATCCAGACGAACCCGATCAGCGCCAAGACGATCGAACCGCCGAGCATCATCTGGCCGATCGTCTCCTCGAACAGCACACCCATGTAGTCGGGGTTGCCCAGGTAGAGCACCACCCCGAGCCCCACCGGGAGAAGCCCGAGCACGAAGGCGCTGACCCGGCCCTCGGCGGTGAGCGCGTTGACGTCGCGCCGGAGGCGCTCGCGCTGGGTCATGGTGTCGGCGACGGTGACCAGCAGCTCGGCCAGGTTGCCGCCGACCTCGCGCTGGATGCGGATGGCCATGACCGCCCAGGCGAAGTCGGCGCTGTCCATGCGGGTGGCCGAGGCCTCCATCGACTCCTCGAGGGGACGGCCGAGCCGGGCTTCGGTGATGATGCGCCGCAGCTCCTTGCCCATCGGCTCGCCCACCTCGCGCGACACCGCCTCGACACCCTGCATGAGCGAGTAGCCGGCCCGCAGCGTGCCGGCCAGGAGCTGGAGGGTGTCGGGCAGCAACCCCTCGAACTTCTTCTGGCGGCGCCCGGCGACGAAGGTGATGATCGCCGGCGGCAGCAGCCCGACCAGCGCCGTCACGACCAGGGCACCGAGGATGTTGCCGCCGGTGAGGGCGAAGGCCAGGCCGGCGAGGAGCACGACGCCCGCGGCGTAGAAGAACATGGCCTCCGCGGCGCGCAACGGAAGGTCGGAACGTTCGAGGGTCGCCTCGGTCTTGGCCAGGAACCCCCGACGCTCGGCGAACTGCTCGGTGAGACCCACCGCCCGCTGGATGAACGCGGTCTTGGCGTAGCCCGAGCCGTCGTCATCGCCGTCGTCGGAGGAGAGCGCGGGTCCCTCGGTGTAGACCTCGAGGGCGGTGTCGAGCGACGAGCGGTCGGGCAGGACCAACATGCCGATGGCGAAGGCGGCGAGCACCGCCGCCACCACCGCCGCGAACACGCCGATGAGCTTGCCGTTCTCACGCAGGAAGTCCACCCCGCCCGGCTGCTCGGGCTCGACCGGTTGGAGTGCGGTCGCTCCCGCCACCACCGAACCGGTGATGAACGAGATCTCGACCGACTCGCCGTCGACCTGGAGGGTGAGGTCGATCGGACCCGAGGTGGTGGAGGGATAGGAGACCAGGTAGTGGCGCTCGACCTGTTGGGCGTAGTCGTCGAGGTAGCCGGGCACCGCGTCGAGGTTGACCGTGCCGGTGTAGGTGCCGCCGGTGGCGCCGACCACCGACCGCAGGAACCCCTCGTCGGCACCGGCGCCCCGATCCTCGAGGGCGACCACCCAGCTGGCTGCACCCGTGGTGGTCATGGCTCCGCGGGCACGGGACCCCGTGACGCCGCCGCTGTTGGAGCCGGCGACGACCATCACGAGGTGCGACGCCAGCTCGCCCTCGCTGTCGATCATGCGGGCGGCGGCGTCGATGCCCGAGGTGGTCGACGGAGAACCCGAGGACAACACCAGCGCGTCGAGGGCGCCAAGCAGGGCTTCGGTGTCGCTGGTGGGCCGCTGCACCACCCGGGCGCCGCCGCCCAAGGAGACGATGCCCATCCGCTGGCCCTCGGGGCGGTCGGCGATGACGTCCTCGAGCGCCCGCTTGGTGCGGGTGAGGGCATCGCCGGGCTCCATGGCCTCAGAGGTGTCGATGGCCAGCACCACCAGGGTGTCGCTGCCGGGCACCGGCGCGACCTCGGACGGGCTGACCTCGGTGCCGTTCTCGACGATGGTGGCGGATTCGACCGCCGACGCGGGACCGCTGTAGCCGACCAGGAGGTCGATCGTGCCCGGCTCGCGTGCGTCGACCGACTGCACGCTGAGGTACTGCAGCGCCTCGTCGGCACCGTCGTCGCCATTGTCGCCGTTGTCCTGGGCGGCGGCCAGCGAGCCGCCCAACAGGACCGAGACGAGGGTGAGGACGACGAACCCCGCCAGGCGTCGTCTCAACGTTCGACCGCCTTGCGTCCGGTGGGTTCGGGCTGGAACACCTCGGCACCCATGCGGATGCCCAGATCGGAGAGCTTCTCGGCGAACTTGGGGCGCACACCCGTGGCCTTGAGGTGGCCACGGAACCGGCCGTGCTCGTCGACGCCCATGTGGTAGTCGAACAAGAAGATGTCCTGGAGGGTGATCACGTCGCCCTCCATGCCCTGCACCTCGGTGATGTGGGTGATGCGGCGGGTGCCGTCACGCAGGCGGGAGAGATGCACGACCAGATCGAGCGCCGAGGCCATCTGTTCGCGGATGGCCCGGATCGGCAGGTCGAACCCGGCCATGAGGGTCATGGTCTCGATGCGCGACAGCGTGTCGCGGGGGCTGTTGGAGTGCACCGTGGTGATCGAGCCGTCGTGGCCGGTGTTCATGGCCTGCAGCATGTCGAGCGCCTCACCGGCACGGCACTCGCCGACCACGATGCGGTCGGGCCTCATCCGGAGGCAGTTCTTGACCAGGTCGCGGATGGTGACCTGTCCCCTGCCCTCGATGTTGGGCGGGCGGGCCTCGAGCGACAACACGTGGTCCTGGTGGAGCTGGAGCTCCTTGGCGTCCTCGACGGTGACGATGCGCTCGTCGGAGGGGATGAACGACGACAACACGTTCAAGGTGGTGGTCTTGCCGGTGCCGGTACCGCCCGAGACGATGATGTTGAGCCGCCCCACCACGCAGGCCTGCAGGAACCGGGCCGACTGGGCGTTGAGCGTGCCGAAGCGGATCAGGTCGTCGATCTGGAGCGGATCGGTCGCGAACTTGCGGATCGTGAGGTACGGACCGCCGATGGCCAGCGGGTGGATGATCGCGTTGACCCGTGAGCCGTCGGGGAGCCGGGCGTCGACCATCGGGTTCGACTCGTCGATGCGGCGACCGACCTGGCCGACGATCTTGTCGATGATGCGCCGCAGGTGGGTCTCGTCGACGAACGACGCCGAGTCCTTCTCGATGCGGCCCGTTCGTTCGACATAGACGCTGTCGGGGCCGTTCACCATGATCTCGGTGACCGCCTCCTCCTTGAGCAGGCGATCGATGGGCCCGTACCCGAGGATGTCGTCGGAGACGTCCTGGATGAGCTGGGCCTTGTCGGCCGCGGTGAGCGGCGTGCGCTCCTGGGCCAGCGCGGTCTGGAGCTGGTCGTGCACCCGCCGCCGCAGGTCCTCCTCGCTGAGCCGCTTGTCGTAGAGGATCGGGCCCAGCTCGTCGATGAGATGGTGGTGGATCCGCTGGCGGAGCTCGTCGAGCACCGGATCGCGGCGCGCCGCCGAGATCCCGGTTGCCGGTGCGCTTCCGCCCTGTTGTTCGTGGAGTCGCTTGTACAACGACATCGTGACCTGCCCTCACCTGGTGGAGACGATTGCTGGAGTCGTGATCTGGGAGTGTGGGATCTGGAGTCGTGGTTGGAGGGTGCCACAGCACCCGGCGTTCACTTCCGGCGACGGTCCCCGGGGGCCATGAAATGCCCGGCGAGCTCCTCGATGGCCTTGGTGACCCCGGACTTGGGGGCGGTGAGCACCACCGGGGTGCCCTTGTTGACCGCTTGGGGGACGATCACGTCGGAGGGGATCAGCGCCGTTGCCTTCACCCCGAGGGTCTTTTCGACCTCGTTGACCTCGAGCTTCACCTTGGAGTTCGCCCGGTTGAGGATGAGGTGCAGCTTCTCCATCGGGGTGTTCAGCAGCTTCAGGGTCTGCAGGCCGATCTTGACGTTCTTGATGTTGGGGATGTCCATGCCCGCCACCAGCAACACGTCGTCGCTGGCCTCGATGAGGCCCAGCACCACGTCGTTGAAGTAGGCGGGGGTGTCGACCACGACGTGGGAGCAGAAGGTGCGCAGGAGGTCGATGATGCGGACCATCTCCTCGGCGCCGATCTGGTCGGCGAAGGCCGGCTCGAGGGGAGCCGGCAGGACCAGCAGGCCCGATCCCTCGTGGGTGACCAGCAGGCTCTGGAGCAGCGAGGCGTCGAGCTTCTGGATGGAGCTGACGGCGTCGACGATGGTGTGCTGCGGGGCGAGCTTGAGCATGACCGCCACGTCGCCGAACTGCAGATCGGCATCGACCAGCACCACGGGGCGGTCGCTGCGCATGGCGAGCACCACCGCCAGGTTGGCAGCGATGACCGACTTGCCGGAACCGCCCTTGGTGGAGAACACCGTGGTGACCCGGCCGAGCTCGCCGGTCTCGGGCAACACCTCGCTCCCGGCCCCCTGGGGCGCCCCACCACCACCGCCGACAGGGGCGATCGTGTCGGCGACGCGCTGCACCGTGGCCAGCAGCTGGTTGGTCTCGACCGGAGCGGCGAGCACGTCGCGGACCCCGGCCCGCAGCGCCTGTTGGAGCAGCTCGGTGGTGAGCTCCTCGGTCAACAAGATGGCACCGACCTCGCGATGCACCCGCACCAGCTCCTCGACCGCGGTGAGCTCGGGGCCGTGGGCACACGACGGGCCGAGCACGGCGACGACCGGGCTGCCCAGCAGCCGGCTGGTCAGCTCGCCGACGCTGCCGAAGGTGGTGGCGCCCTCGCCCAGCTGCATCGCCAAGCGGTTGCGGACCGACTGATCGAAGTCGACAACAGCGATCGCAACTCCGGCGGGCATCATCTGGGTACTCCCTGTGGCTCGAGGTTCGTCTCCGCCGAACGGTTCAGCGAACGACATGCTACTCCCTGCCACCTGGGCCGTATGGGGTCAGGCGGGCAGGGTCCTCGCCCGGGAGCACCTCGTAGGGATCGGGCATGGGCAGCACCTGGGGCTCGTACTCGGGGTTGACCAGCGAGAGGTAGATCCCGCTGGCGGCGACGATCCGCTGCACCGCCTCGGGCGGCACCGCGAAGGTGATGAGGCCGGACTGGCCCGCCACCTCGGCCGCATCGACGGTCTCGCCGGGCTGGGGTACCGGGCTCTGGCCGATAGCCAGGATCTCCACCGCCTGGTACAGGTACCGGGCGTGGGAGTCGTAGGGGATCTCGATGAACTCGAGACCAGGGCTGTTGGGGGTGCCGGGGCCGGTCCCGACCGGCGGGAGCTGGTCCTCGGGATACTCGTGGAGGCCGGCGGAGACCAACATGTTGACCTTGTCGCCGGGCACCAGCAGACCGGCCACGCCACCGACCTGGTCGACCGAGATGGTGACGGTGGCCTCTTCGGGGTCGATGCGCTCGGCGAAGCTGATCAGCGCCACCGACGGGTCGACGAACATGCCGTCGACCAGGACCTGGTTGGCGGAGAGCTCGTTGAGCGCCACCAGACCGACGATCTGGTCGGGGTCGTTCACCGCGTTGGCCGGCAGGAACTCGCGGGGGATCTCGCTGCGGACGATGTAGCGCTCCTCGACCGCCTCGGCGCCGGGGAACCCCTGTGGGATGTTGCGGTCGACCTTGAACACCTCGACGCGCTCGGCCTCTTCGTACGCGCGGTCCTCGATCCCCTGCACGTAGTTGTAGAGGGCGAACGCGGCGATGGCGCCGACGGCGATCGCCGCGATCAGGATCAGCGTTCTGCGAGAGCTCAATTCGACCTCACTCGTCCTGGTTCTGGTGCTGGATGGGTGCCGTCCAGGTGCTTCGCAGTTCCGCCCCGTTGCGGAGAAGTCGTGGCTGGCACCGCCGTACGCTCTCCGTCGGCCGATTGCCCCGGATTCCTGAGCAATTCACCACAGAGACCTGGTCGGGCACCCTACTGCACCGCTGTCAAGCCGGGTTGGATCCTCGCGGGCCACGCCGGGCGCGCCCGCTCCTGCCACGAGCGTGAGCGCGTGGCAGCAGCGAGCGATCGTCGTCAACCGCGATGGTCGTCGCCGCGCGACGGCGCGGTGGTCAGTCCTCGTCCGGGGCCGCGTCGGGGGCCGCGGCCTCGTCGGCGACTCCAGTGGGCTCCTCGGCGAGACCAGTGGGCTCCTCGGCGACACCCTCGGCGCTGCCGGCCGCGATGTTGGGATCCATGGGCGCGGTGCCGCCGGGCACTGCACCGTCGGGGTGCTCGTGGTAGTACTCGGCCCACGCCTCCTCGGCGTCGGAGGGGACCGCGGCATCGGGATCGGCATCGACGGTCGGGCCGCCGATGTAGTTGCCCTCGTCGTCGTAGGCGTGCTCGCCGAAGTGCTCCTGGTACTCCGCAGCCACGACACCACCCTCGGCGGCCTGCTTGATCGACAGGCTGATTCGGCGGCGCTGCAGGTCGAGGTCGATGATCTTGACCCAGAGCTCTTCGCCAGGGGTCACGACCTGTTCGGGGAGCTCGACGTGGTGCGCCGACATCTCCGAGATGTGGACCAGGCCCTCGATGCCGTCGCCCACCTGCACGAACGAACCGAAGGGCACCAGCTTGGTGACCCGGCCGTACACGAGCTCGCCGACCCGGTGGTTGCCGGCGAACTCCTGCCAGGGGTCCTGCTGGGTGGCCTTGAGCGACAGGCTGATGCGCTCACGGTCGAGATCGACCTCGAGCACCTGCACGGTGATCTCGTCGCCGACGGCGACGACCGACCCCGGATGGTCGACGTGCTTCCAGGACAGCTCGGAGACGTGGACCAGCCCGTCCATGCCGCCGAGATCGACGAAGGCACCGAAGTTGACCACCGAGGACACCACGCCCTGGCGGATCTCGCCCGGCTTGAGGTTGGTGAGGAAGTCCTCGCGCTGTTCCTTCTGTGTCTCTTCGAGCCAGGCCCGGCGGGACAGCACCACGTTGTTGCGGTTCTTGTCGAGCTCGATGATCTTGGCCTCGAGCGTGCGGCCGACATAGGGCTGGAGGTCGCGCACCCGGCGCAGCTCGACCAGCGATGCCGGCAGGAAGCCGCGCAGGCCGATGTCGATGATGAGACCGCCCTTGACGACCTCGATGACCGGCCCCGAGACCACGCCGTCGGCTTCCTTGAGGGCCTCGATGGTCCCCCAGGCCCGCTCGTACTGGGCCCGCTTCTTGGACAGCAGCAGCCGACCTTCCTTGTCCTCCTTCTGGAGGACGAGGGCTTCGATGCGCTCGCCCATGTTGACGATCTCGTTGGGATCGACGTCGTTGCGGATCGACAGCTCGCGGCTGGGGATCACGCCCTCGGACTTGTAGCCGATGTCGAGCAGGACCTCGTCGCGGTCGACCTTGACGACGACCCCTTCGACGAGCTGTCCGTCCTCGACGTCGACCATGCTCGCGGTGTAGGCGTCGTCGATCGACATGTCGCCGAGGTCGTTGGCGATGACCTGGCGGGGCGTGTAGTCGCCCTGCTCGTCGAAGGTGCCCATCTCGGGGCTGGCGCCGCTGGCGGCGGACGGGTTGGAGGTGGAGGGGGCTGGGGTGGTCGGGGGCACCTCGGCGGAGGTCTCCGCGACGTCGGTGCTTGCCTGGTCGGACACGTGATCGCCTTCTAGTGGTCTGGGTCGGTGCGGTCGTCGGGGACGACCGGCGGTCGGGCGCTCGCCGGGATGGCGGGCAGTGGAACCCGAGCGCGCAGCCCAACAGGGTATCACCCCGCCTTGCGGGCGATCACCAGGAGCTCGGGATGGTCGAGGTCGGGAGGCCGGCGGGCGTAGTCGCCCGGAGCGACCGCCCAGCAGTGCTCGTAGGACAGACCCGACGCCGCCGTGAGCAGCCGGAGCTCGCGGGGCGTGTAGCAGCCTGTCCAGAGCTCGGTCTCGGCGTCCACGCCGGTCTCGGACCGGATGGAGGTGACCTCACGGTTGACCCCGGCGTCGGCGTCGAAGGCATCGTGGGCTTCGAGGTAGCGGACCTGGAAGTAGGCCGAGAAGGCGGTGAAGGCCGCCTGTCCGCCCGATCGCAGCGCCCGGGCCATCGCCGACAGCACGGGCAGATCGGGATCGAGCACGGGCCCGCCATCGCTGGGGGCCCACGACGACGCCGGGCCACCGGAGAGCCCGAACGCCCCCTGGCACAGCGAGATGACGGCGTCGAACTCGGCGACGAAGGGGAGCTCGCGGGCGTCGTGGCGCTGGTAGGTGACCCCGACCGGCGCCGCGGACCGGGCGACCTCGAGGAACCGTTCGGAGATGTCGACACCGACGACCTCGATCCCTTGCTCGCCGAGGGCGTTGGCGTGTCGGCCAGGCCCGCAGCCGACGTCGAGCACCCGCGACCCCGGTCCGAGCCCCAGCGTCTCGACCAGGAAGGCGACCTCTTGGGCGGTGCCCCGCGTGAACGAGTAGCGGAGGTAGGCCGCCCCGAGGTGGTCGGCGACGTCTTCGAACCAGTGGTCGCGGCCAGCGCTCACCCGGTCATCCCTTGGCGTCGGCCCAGCTGGCCCCGAACGACAGGTTGACCTCGAGCGGCACCCGCAGCTCGAAGGCGTTGGCCATGACCCCCACGGTGAGCTCGGCGATGGCGTCGCGCTCGTCGGAGGGGACCTCGAGCAGCACCTCGTCGTGGACCTGCAGGATGAGCCGGCTGGTGGTGTCGGCGGCGTCGAGCGCGGCGTCGAGGCGCACCAGTGCCACCTTGAAGATGTCGGCGGCGAGCCCCTGGATGCCGGCGTTCATGGCCTGGCGCTCGCCGGCCTGGCGGATGCGGTAGTTGGACGAGGCCAGTTCGGGGATCTGGCGCCGCCGGCCGAACAAGGTCTCGGTGTAGCCGCGCTCGCGGGCCTCGGCCACGGTGCGCTCCATGTAGTCCTTCACCGCGGGGAACGCCACGAAGTAGGCGTCGAGGATGACCGAGGCCTCGTCGGTGGCGATGTTGAGCCGCTGGCCCAGCCCGTAGGCCTCCATGCCGTAGGCCAGGCCGTAGGAGACCATCTTGGCCTTCGACCGCTGCTCGAGGGTGACCTCGGCGGGGTCGACCCCGAAGATCCGTGCGGCGGTGGCGTTGTGGATGTCCTGGCCCGATTCGAAGGCACCGATCAGCCCCGGGTCGTCGGCGAGGTGGGCGATGCAGCGCAGCTCGATCTGGTTGTAGTCGGCCACGAGCAGCTCGAACCCCTCGGCGGGAACGAACGCCCGCCGGAACTGGCGCCCCAGGTCGGAGCGGACCGGGATGTTGTGCAGGTTGGGGTCCTCGGAGCTGAGCCGCCCGGTGCGGGCCACCGTCTGGTTGAACGTGGCGTGGATGCGTCCGTCGTCGGCGACCTCGGCCATCAGCCCCTCGCCGTAGGTGGAGCGCAGCTTCTCGACCTCGCGGTAGCGCAGGAGGTGCTCGACGATGGGGTGTTGGCCGAGCAGCTTCTCGAGCGAGGCGGCATCGGTGGAGAAGCCGGTCTTGGTCTTCTTCTGGGGGGTGAGCCCCAGCCGGTCGAAGAGGATCTCGCGGAGCTGCTTGGTGGAGTTCACGTTGAACTCGACGCCGGCGTCGTGGTGGATCTGCCGGGTGAGGTCGGCGGCCTCGGTGGCAAGCTGGTCGTTGAGGTCGCGCAGCACGTCGATGTCGACCCCGACGCCGGTGGCCTCCATGGTGGCCAGCACCCGCACCAGCGGCACCTCGATGTCGTCGTTGAGGGCCCGCAGGCCCTGGGCGTCGAGGGCGGCGGTGATGGGCCCGACCACGCGGTCGACCGCCAGCGCGTCGCGGGCCGCATCACGGGCTGCGGCGTCGCGGTCGGTGCCGTCGAAGTCGAGCTGGCCGGCGTCGGCGCCGCCGGATTCGGGCAGCTGCAACCGGCAGTGGCGGGCGAGGAGATCGCCGAGCTGGTAGCGCCCCTCGGCCGGGTCGAGCAGGTAGGCCGCGATCATGGTGTCGAGCCCCAGGGTGCGGACCTCGACCCCGAGTGTGGCCAGCGACCGCAGCACCGGCTTGGCCGAGTGCATGGCCAAGGGCCGACCGCCAGGGACGACCAGCGCGGCCAGACGCTCGAGCACCTGCGGATCGTGCAGCGTCTCACCGGGCAGGAAGGCGACCTCGGCCGCCTCGGCATCGGTGACCACCGCGATCCCCACGAGGGTCGACCGGCCGGGGACGCCGTCCCAGGCACCGGCGAGGGCCAGCGGCTCGCTCCCCGATGCCAGCCCGAAGATCACCTCGGCGGCGCGGTCGGGCTCGTCGATGGTGGCGACCTCGGCCTCGAGCACCTCCTCGCCACCACCGGACGCCGCCGCCACCTCGCCCCCCATGGCTTCGGCCAGGCGCTCGGCGAGGCTGTGGAACTCGAGGAAGTCGAACAGCGACCTCACCGCCTCGGGGTCGACCCGACCCGCCGACAGGGGTGCGGGTTCGACGTCGACCTCGAGGTCGCGGAGCAACACCATCACCTCGGCGTTGCGGCGGGCCTGGGCCTCGTGGGCCGCCAGGTTCTGGCGCAGCTTCGGGGTCTGCTCGTCGACGTGGGCGAAGATGCCGTCGAGGCCCCCGTAGGCGTTGATGAGCTTGGCCGCGGTCTTCTCCCCCACCCCCGGCACACCGTCGAGGTTGTCGGACGGGTCGCCCCGCAACGCCGCGTAGTCGACGTAGTCGGTCGGATGCACACCGGTGCGCTCGACGATGCCGGCCTCGTCGTAGAGGGCGTAGTCGGACACGCCCCGCCGGTTGTAGAGGACCTTGATGTGGGGGTCCTCGACCAGTTGGTAGGTGTCGCGGTCGCCGGTCACGATCAGCACGTCGTCGCCACGGTCGCGGGCCTGGGTGGCCAGCGAGGCGATGATGTCGTCGGCCTCGACCCCCACCTGCTCGACGGCGGGGATGACGAGGACCTCGAGCACCTGACGAACCAGGCCCATCTGCTGGCGAAGGATGTCGGGCGCGGCCTCGCGGGTGGCCTTGTACTCGGGGACCGCCTCGTGGCGAAACGTCGGCTCGGGGCGGTCGAAGGCGACCACGATGCCGTCGGGCCGGTGGTCGCGCACCAGGTTGACCAGCATGGAGGTGAAGCCGTACACCGCGTTGGTGACCTGACCCGACGCGGTGACCAGATCGGTGGGGAGGGCGAAGAAGGCCCGGTAGGTGAGCGAGTTCCCGTCGAGCAACATGAGGCTGGTCACCGCGTCAGCCTAGGCAGCCGCGACGACAGCCGGGGACGGTTCAGGAGCTGGCGGCGGGAGGGCCGATGGCGCCGTCGATGACCTGCTGGGCGATGTCCTTCATCGAACGGCGCTCGCGCATGGCGGTGCGCTGGATGAACCCGAATGCATCGCCTTCGGGCATCGACTGCTCGTCCATGAGCTTGCCCTTGGCCCGCTCGACCACCTTGCGGGTCTCGAGCTGGTCCTCGAGGTTGGCCGCGGTCTGGTGCAGCTCACGCATGTCGTTGAACCGACCCAGGGCGAGCTCGACCGCGGGGATGAGCTGGCTGCGTTGGAAGGGCTTGACCAGGTAGGCGAGGGCGCCCGCGTCCCGGGCCTGTTCGACCAGGTCGCGCTGGCTGAACGCGGTGAGGATGAGCACCGCGGCACGACGCTCGCCGGTGATCTCGCGGGCAGCGGACAGCCCGTCGAGACCCGGCATCTTGATGTCGAGGATGGCCAGCTCGGGCTCGAGCTCCTTGACCATCTGCACCGCCTCGTCGCCGCGACCGGTCTCTCCGACGACCTCGTAGCCCTCCTCTTCGAGGGTCTCCTTGAGATCGAGCCGGATGATGGCCTCGTCTTCAGCGATGACGACACGGGTTGGCACAGAGGTCTCCAGACGGATCAGCGGGGCTGCTCGGAAGCAGCCGGTGGTTCGGTCAGGCGTGGCTCCCGGGGAGCCGCGAGGGATTGGAGTTGGTCCAGCAGCGAGTCCTGGAGGGACTCGAGCCTGGCGATCTCGCCCACGACCTCGTCTCGGCCCCGCTCCATGGCGGCGGCATGGCGCGCCGCCTCGCGATGCTCCTGTTCGGCCAGCGGGGTCTCCGACACCAGCGATCGCAGGCGGGCATCGTCGGCCTCCTCGACGAAGTGCGCGAGCTGCTCGTCGTGGACCCGGAGGTCGTCGTTGAGTTGCCGGAGCCGATCGGTCACATCGACGAGCCGGCGCTCGATGAGCGATCTCGACATGGCAACAGTCTACGACGGCTGGGGGATGGGCCGTGCCGGTCGACACCAGTGCCCGACACCCCAGCCATCGATAGCTGTTCGAGGCCACTCACATCTCGCCCGCAACGGCCGATCAGGAGGCCATGACGGTGGACAGGCGGTGGTTGGCCACAAGGGTCGCGATCGTGTTGCTCGCGCTGCAGATCGCCGTGGCAGGTGCACACCTGTGGGAGCGCAACGTCAACCAGGACGGATGGGGCTCCCTGCCCTTCTCGTGGCAGATGTACTCGGGGAAGACCCCGTGACCCTCTTCGTCAGAGCGTTCGGCGCGCTCTGCCTGCTCAAGTCGGTCGACCTCGCCGTCCGTGCACCTGACGCAGTGGGTGAACCGGTCGCAGCACTACTGCTCGCGGCATGGATTCCCGCCGCGGCAGCGCTCACCCTCGACCACCACGTCCGAAAGGCAGGCGTTGCGATCGCTGCGCTGGTGGCCATCACCCTCTGGTCCTCCATGGACCTGTTCAACCAGCACTTTGTCCTGATGGCGTGGATCGGAATCTTCATCGCGATCCTGGACGGACCTCTGCTCGCGCTCGTGCTGAGGGTTCAGCTCACGATCGTCTACGGCTTCGGGGCCCTCGCCAAGCTCAACCCGTGGTTCCTCTCGGGCGACACGCTGGCTTGGCACGCAGGCGAGCGACTGCCCGTGCCTGACCAGGCCTGGATGCCGCTGGCGTTCGCGGTGGTGGCTACCGAGGGTTGGCTGGCCTTCGGCTTGTGGTGGCGTCGGACCCGCGTGGTCTCGATGATGCTCGGCGTGGTCCTTCACCTCGGCATCGTGGTGGGCATGGCCACCTCGGTCGACTCCCTGGTACGGATGATCGTCTTCAACGGGCTCTGCGTGGTGCTCTATCTTGCCTTCGTGCCCGATGGTCGCTACGGGACCCAGCGGCACAGCGCCCAGGTGTCGTGGGAAGTGGTGGTGCCCGGGGTGGGACTTGAACCCACACGCCCTTTCGGACAGGGGATTTTGAGTCCCCCGCGTCTGCCATTCCGCCACCCGGGCCTCTGGTGGTCACCGGAAGCGTAGCCTGGCCACCGTGCCCGAACCGACCACGACCGGCCGCTCACGACTGCGTCGGCGCCTTCGCCTCCTAGGCTGGCTGGGTGCCGTGGTGCTCGGCCTGGCAGCGGCGCGAGACTGGGCGATACGCCACAACGATCGCCGGGCGGTCCCGCGCCACCAGGCCGGCTGAAACCTCATGACCGTCCCCACGGTCAGACCCTTCCACCGAGACCGCAGCATCCCCCCGAACACCGACAGGATCTCCCCACACCGATGATCGCGTTCACCTTCCCAGGGCAAGGCTCGCAACGACCGGGCATGGGCCAGCCGTGGGTCGACCACGAGTCGTGGGAGCTGGTCGCCGAGGCCAGCGAGCACGCCGGGAGCGACCTCGAGGCGCTGCTGCTCACCGCCGACGCCGACGAGCTCGTCTCCACCCGCAACGCCCAGCTCGCCACCTTCGTGCTGAGCCTGGTGACCCTCGACGCCATCGAGCGCACCGGCGTCGAACCGGCCCGAGCCGCCGGTCACAGCCTCGGCGAGTACACCGCCCTCGTCGCCTCGGGGGCGCTGGCCTTCGACGACGGGGTGCGCCTGGTCAGCGAGCGGGGTGCAGCCATGCTCACCGCCGCCGAGGACCGCACCGGCTCGATGGCCGCAGTGCTCGGGCTCGACGACGACAAGGTCGAGGTGGCCTGCGAGGCGACCGACGGCGAGGTGTGGGTCGCCAACTACAACGCCCCCGGCCAGGTCGTGATCGCCGGCGATCCCGCCGCCATCGACGCCGCCGGCGTTGCGGCCAAGGAGCTGGGCGCGAAGCGGGTCATGGCGTTCCCGGTCGGCGGGGCGTTCCACACCCCGTTCATGGCTCCCGCCCGCGACCGCCTGACCAAGGCGCTCGCCGGCATCGAGTGGCGCTCCCCCGCCATCCCGGTCCACGCCAACGTCGACGCCGACGCCCACACCGATGCCACCCCCTGGCCCGATCTCCTGGCGGCCCAGCTCACCAGCCCCGTCCGGTGGCGCCAGATCCTCCACCACTTCGACGAAGCCGGAGTGAACACGGTGGTCGAGGTCGGTCCCGGTTCGGTGCTCACCGGCATGGCCAAGCGCACCCTCAAGGGCGCCCGCACCGTGTCGGTCTCCACCCCCGACGACCTCGACTCGTTGCTCGAGGCCCTGGCCGCCACCCCTGCGGCCACCCACGCCGACACCGGACACCACGACGGCGAGCACCTGTTCGCCACCGAACGCCTGGTGGTCAGCCCTGCCGCCGGGGTCTTCACCCCCGAACCGGGGCTCGACGCCGGCACGACCATCGCCGCCGGCCACCTGCTCGGCCAGGTGGGTTCGGAACAAGTCCGCTCAGCATTTGGAGGTTCGCTCATGGGATGGCTCGCAGTCGACGGTGAACGGGTGGCCACCAGCCAGCCCATCGCCTGGTTGAGGACGGTCTGAGTGCGCGGCGCAACGATCCGCAGCTGGGGCACCGCGCTGCCCGCGAAGGTCGTCACCAACCACGACCTCGAAGCCACCCTCGACACCAGCGACGAGTGGATCGTCGACCGCACCGGCATCCATGAACGTCACGTCGGCGGCACCACCAGCGGTCTGGCCATCGAGGCCGGTCGCCTCGCCCTCGACCGGGCGGGTTGGGCCCCCGAGAGCGTCGACCTGCTCATCCTCGCCACCACCAGCCCCGACCAGCAGGTGCCGGCGACCGCATCCACCGTCCAGCACGAGCTCGGGCTCTCCTGCGGCGCGTTCGACCTCAACGCCGCCTGCTCCGGCTTCGTCTACGGCCTCGTGGCCGCCCACGGGTTCATCGACGCGGGCATGTCCCGGGTCCTGCTCATCGGCTCCGAGACGCTGTCACGCATCACCGACTGGGACGACCGGGGCACCGCCATCCTCTTCGCCGACGGAGCCGGCGGGGTCACCCTCGAGGCCGTCGACGGGCCCGGCGAGCTGCTCGGGTGGGACCTGGGTTCGGACGGCTCGGCCCGCCACATCCTCGACGCCGACATCGGCGGCTACCTCGAGATGGACGGGCGCGAGGTCTTCCGCCGGGCGGTACGGGTCATGGTGCAGTCCGGCAACGAGGCGCTCGCCCGCGCCGGGGTCGGCGCCGACGACATCGCCCTGGTGGTCCCCCACCAGGCCAACATCCGCATCATCGAGTCGGCCTGCGCCAAGCTCGGATTCCCGATGGAACAGGTCGTCACCGTGCTCGAGCACACCGGCAACACGTCCTCCGCGTCCATCCCGCTCGCGCTGGCCGACGCCGCCGACCAGGACCGGCTGCATCCCGGCGACCTGGTGATGCTGGTCGGGTTCGGTGCCGGCATGACCTGGGCCTCGGCCATCATCCGGTGGGAGCCATGACCAGCCCCGGCGGGCGCGTCGTGCTGATCACCGGCGGCAACCGGGGCATCGGTCTGGCCACCGCCGAGGCGTTCGCCGACGCCGGCCACCGCGTGGCGGTCACCTACCGGTCCTCGCCACCCGACGACGACCGCTTGCTGTGCGTCCCCTGCGACGTGTCCGACTCCCAACAGGTCGACGACGCCTTCGCCAAGGTCGAGGCCGAGCTGGGCCCGGTCGAGGTCCTCGTCGCCAACGCCGGGTTCAATCGCGACGGGCTGGTGCTGCGGATGTCCGACGACGACTTCACCGAGGTCCTCGACACCAACCTCACCGGCGCGTTCCGCGCCGCCCGCCGCGCCGTCAAGTCGATGATGCGCAACCGCTGGGGACGCATCGTGATGCTCTCGTCGATCGTGGGCACCGCGGGTCAAGCCGGACAGGCCAACTACGCAGCCTCCAAGGCGGGGCTGGTCGGCCTGGCCCGGTCGCTCGCCCGCGAGTTCGCGTCCCGCAACATCACGGTCAACGTGGTGGCACCGGGCCCCATCAGCACCGACATGACCGAGGCGCTCACCGACGACCAGCGCTCGGCCCTGTCCGATGCCGTTCCCTTGGCCCGCTTCGGCACCCCCGCCGAGGTCGCGGCCACGATCCGCTTCCTCGCCTCCGACGACGCCGGGTACATCACCGGAGCGGTGATCCCCGTCGACGGTGGATTGGGCATGGGAAGCTGACCGGAACCAAACTCACCCCGAGCCAGAGCCCTGGCTCAGCCATCGTTCCCAACCACCTAACCCACACCACGAAACGGAGCAGCAGTGAGCGACGCCGAGAACTTCGAGAAGTTCAAGCAGTGCGCAGTCGAGGTCCTGGCGGTCGAGGCCGACCAGGTCACCCGTGAAGCACGCTTCGCCGATGACCTCGACGCCGACAGCCTCGACCTGGTCGAGCTGGTCATGCGCCTCGAGGAAGAGTTCGATGTCAGCGTCGACGAGGAAGAGCTCGAAGGCATCGAGACCGTCGGCGCCGCCTACAACCTGATCGTCGCCAAGCTCTGATGCCACGTCGTCGCGTCGCTGTCACCGGAGTCGGCGTCGTCGCGCCGTGCGGCATCGGTCGCGACGACTACTGGCAGGGCCTGCTCACCGCTCCGCCCGAGGGCCGCGAGCGCCACGTCGAACCGTGGGACCCAACCCCCTGGTTCGAGAACCGCAAGGAGGCCCGCCGGACCGACCGCTTCACCCAGTTCGCCATCGCCGCGGCCGACATGGCCCTCGAGCAGGCGGGCCGGATCACCGCCGACCCGGTCCGGTCCGGCGTCCACATCGGCACCGGCATCGGTGGTGTGTCCACCCTCGAGGACCAGATCATCGCCGGCCACACCAAGGGGCTCGACCGCGTCTCGCCGTTCATGGTGCCGATGATGATGCCCAACGCGGCGTCGGCGACGGTGTCGATGCGCTACGGCTGGCAAGGTCCCTGCGAGACCACCGTCACCGCCTGCGCCGCCGGCACCCACAGCATCGGCAACGCCGCCCGGCTCATCATGGACAACCGGTGCGACGCAGTGCTCGCCGGTGGTTCCGAGGCCCCGTTGACGGCGACCTCGATCGCCGGCTTCACCAACATGACCGCCCTGTCCCGCACCGGCCACTCGCGTCCGTTCGACCAGCGGCGCGACGGCTTCGTCATCGCCGAAGCCGGCGCGGTGCTCGTGCTCGAGGAGTGGGACATGGCCGTCGAGCGAGGAGCCACGATCCTGGCCGAGATCCTCGGTTCGGCCTCCACCGCCGACGCCCACCACATCACCGCTCCCGCCCCGGGCGGAACCGGTGCGGTGAACTGCATGGAGCTGGCCCTGGCCGACGCCGGCCTGGCGCCCGGCGACATCGTCCACATCAACGCCCACGGCACGTCGACACCCTTGAACGATGCCGCCGAAGCCGACGCCATCCACAAGCTGTTCGGTGCGCCCGGTCCCCTGGTCACCAGCACCAAGGGCGTCACCGGCCATGCCCTGGGTGCCGCCGGCGCCATCGAAGCCGTGGCCGTGGTGCTGTCCATGGCGCTCCGCCAGCTGCCGCCCACCATCGGCCACGAGGAGCCCGACCCCGACATGGCCCCGCTCAACCTGGTGACCGGCGATGCCCTCAGCTGGGAACCGGGGCCGTCGCTGTCGAACTCGTTCGGGTTCGGTGGGCACAACGGCACGCTCGTGCTCGGCCCCCCGCCCGGCTGAACCGGATCAGGCGGGCGGAGTCCCCACCCCCTCGAGGTCGAGCAGCCACCGCTTGACCTCGAGCCCTCCCGCGTAGCCACCGAGTCCACCTCCGGTGCGCAGCACACGGTGGCACGGCACCACGATCGGGATGGGGTTGGTCGCCATCGCCGACCCGACGGCCCGGAACGCCTGTGGGTTCCCGGCCCGGGCTGCCAGTTCCGCATAGCTCACGGTCTGTCCGTAGTCGACCGCCTCGAGCGCTCGCAGCACCGTCGCCCGGAACCCCCGGGAGAGTCGCCGGTCCAAGGAGAGCGCGAAGCGATGGCGTCGACCGGCGAAGTACTCGTCGAGCTGTCGGCGCACCGGATCGAGACGGTCGGGCATCTCCAGGATGCGGGGGGACACGTGCTCGGCGATCGGTCCGAGCGCGGCATCGGCCTCGTCGAAGGACACCGCCAGCAGCCCGGCACCGGTTCCGGCCACCACCAGCGGGCCGACCGGCGAATCGACCCGGCACCAGGCCACATCGACCAGGCCCTCGTCCGCGGCACGAGCCACGAACCCCGCCCGGTCGAAGCCGCTGTCCAGGTTGGCCGCCGCCGCCCGGAGGCGGGCCTCGATCTCCTCGTGGGTGTAGCTCACCGGTCGGCCTCCTGTCGTAGGGTACGCAGCGCCGGCGCGTCAGGCGTCGACCAGGACGAACAGCAGATCTGCCTGACAGGCGACCTCGCCCGCGACCTCCACCCGTCCCGATCCCTTGCCCGCCCGGCTGGACATGCGACCGAGCTCGATCGTGAGGTCGAGCACGTCGCCGGGTACGGCCTGACGACGGAAGCGGGCCGAGTCGACACCCCCGAAGAGGGGGAGCTTGGCCGCGAACCGCTCGTCGGAGAGCACCGCGTAGGCTCCGAGCTGGGCGATGGCCTCCACCATGATCACCCCCGGCAGGGTGGGGCGACCGGGAAAGTGGCCGGCGAAGAACGCCTCGTCGCCGGTGAGGGTCCACCGTCCCCTGGCCCGGGCTCCGGGCTCGAGCTCGGTGACCTCGTCGAGGAACAGGAACGGCGGCCGGTGCGGGATGACCTCGGCGGGTGACGGCAGCGGGCTCACGACCCGAGCGCCGCCAGCAGCTTGGTCGGGGTGTCCTTGGGGCTGATCTTGGGCCACGCCTCGGCGATCTTGCCCTTCTCGTCGATGAGGAACGCCGAACGGATGATGCCCATGTACTTCTTGCCATACATCGACTTCTCGCCCCACACCCCGTACTTCTCGGCGATCTCGTGGTCGGGGTCGGACAGCAAGGTGAACCCGAGCGAGTGCTTGTCGTCGAACTTCTTGAGCTTCGCCGGAGCATCGGGACTGATGCCGATGATCGCCGTGTCACCCACCTCGTCGGCGACATCGCGCAACCCGCAGGCCTGGTTGGTGCAACCAGGCGTGTCGGCCTTGGGGTAGAAGTACACCAACACCTTGCGACCGGCGAAGTCGGTGAGCCTCACCGTGTCGTCGTGCTGGTCGGTGAGGGTGAACGCCGGCGCCTTGGCGCCAACGGCGGGAGATGTCGAAGCTGCCATGGCAGCGACTGTACGCGACTCGGGGCGGCCCGTAGGCCGCCCCGAACGCTTGAGAACGTGGTTGCTGGCGGTCTCAGCCCTTGGCGGCAGCCTTGAGCTTGGAACCAGCGCTGACCTTGGCCGCCTTGCTGGCGGGGATCTGGATGGTCTCGCCGGTGGCGGGGTTGCGACCGGTGCGGGCGGAGCGATCGGTCTGCTCGAAGGAGATCCAGCCGGGGATCGTCACCTTGTCGCCCTTGCCGATTGCTTCTGCAACGACCTCGAACAGCGCCTTGACGGCTTCGTCGACATCGTTCTGGGTCTGACCGGTACGGGCGGCAACTGCGGCGACCAGCTCGGATTTGTTCATGTGTTTTGTCCTCCTCGAGGGCCCGGTGAGTCGGATGGTTCCGGGCCAGGTGGCCCCTACGCGACTCGATTCCGGCCCGCGAGTCAAGTATTTCGGGGGTTTCAGGGGTTTGGGCTCCTCGGCAGGGTGCGAACCGCACCGGCGATCAGCGGGTGACCCGTTCGCCGCCGACGCCGGTGTAGCGGGACATGGGGCGACTCATCCGCTCGGCCCACCACCGCGGATCGCGGGCGTGGGCGTGGAAGTGGTCGGGGACCTGGCGCATGGTGCGGTCGATCTCGAAGTTGTCGGCCCCGAACCGCTCGGCGGCCACCTCGCCCAGCACCGCGAGCATGGCGTCGACATCCTCGGGCGGCGGGAGGACACCGTGGTGGTGCCAGACCACCATCGGCACCGAGCAGACCTCGCAGTCGGCCACCCAGCAGCGGTGATCCTCGTGGTACCAGTGGGTGAACCGGGCGGCTTCGCACAGCTCGCAGTCGGGATCCTTCGGGGGTGGTGCCTCAGCCACGGTCGAGCCCGGCACGCAGCGCGGCCACGAACTCCACCGCCGCGTCGAAGCCCTCGCCGTCGAGGAGCTTGCGGATGATCGCCGATGCCACGACCACGCCGTCGGCCACCTCGGCCACCTCGGCCGCGTGATCGGGCGTGGAGATGCCGAGCCCGACGATGACCGGCTTGTCGGTGATCGCCTTGAGCCGACGAGCGATCTGCACCGCGCTCGTGGCCAGTTCGGCCCGTTCGCCGGTGGTGCCGACGACACCGACCGCGTAGACGAAGCCGCGGGCCCGCTCGCACACCCGGACCAGGCGCTCGTCGGAGCCGGTCGGCGCGGCCAGCAGGACCGTCTCGACCCCTGCCTGGTCGGCGCACTCCGCCCACGGACCGACCTCCTCGAGGGGGAGGTCGGGCAGGATCGCACCGGCGATGCCGGCTCGGGCCAGGTCCTGGGCGAAGCGTCGGTGCCCCATGTGGAACGCCACGTTGTAGTAGGTCATGGCGATGAGCGGCACAGCCGACTCGATGCCCTCGACCGCATCGAGGATGCTCGCAGGGGTGACCCCGGACCCGAGGGCGAGGCTCGACGCCTGCTGGATCGTGGGACCGTCCATCATCGGGTCGGAGAACGGGATGCTCACCTCGATGGCATCGGCCCCCGCCTGTCCGAAGGCCTCGACCATGCGGGGCCAGTCGTCGGGGTAGCCGCCGGTGACATAGGGCAACAGGAGCTTGTGCCCGGCATCGCGTCGTGCGCGCAGATGGGCCTCGAGCGGGCCGATCCCGGTGGTGGTCGGGACGTCGGCCGCGCTCATCGGAGGATCTCCATCATCTGGCCGACGTCCTTGTCGCCCCGACCCGACAGGTTCAACAGCACGGTTCGGCCCGCCAGGTCGGCTCTGGCCCGACTCACCCAGGCCAGGGCGTGAGCCGGCTCGAGGGCGGGGATGATGCCTTCGGTGCGGGACAGGAGCTGGAAGGCCTCGATGACCTCGGCGTCGGTGACCTGCTCGTAGCGGGCACGGCCGATGTCGGCGAGATGGGCGTGTTCGGGTCCGACCCCCGGGTAGTCGAGACCGGCCGAGATCGACTCGGCCTCGGTGACCTGGCCCCACTCGTCCTGGAGCAGATACGACTTCGACCCATGGACCACGCCGGGGACGGCCCGAGCCACCGCCGCTCCCCCGGCCGGCTCGACCCCCACCAGCTCGGCATCGGTGTCGACGAAGCCCGAGAAGATGCCGATGGCGTTGGACCCACCGCCGACGCAGGCGGTCACGATGTCGGGGTGGCCGCCCAGCAGGCGCCGGCACTGCTCGCGGGCCTCGGTGCCGATGACCCGCTGCAGCTCGCGCACGATCCACGGATAGGGGTGCGGGCCCATGGCCGACCCGAGGCAGTAGTGGCTCTCCTCGACGGTCGCGACCCAGTCGCGCAGCGCCTCGTTCACCGCGTCCTTGAGCGTGCGGCTCCCCGACGACGCGGGCCGCACCTCGGCGCCCAGCAGCTCCATGCGGAACACGTTGAGCTGCTGGCGGACCATGTCGACCTCGCCCATGTAGACGGTGCAGTCCATGCCGAACAGCGCGGCCGCGGTGGCGGTGGCGACCCCGTGCTGTCCGGCACCGGTCTCGGCGAGGAGCCGGCGCTTGCCCATCCGCCTGGCCAACAGGGCCTGGCCCAGCACGTTGTTGATCTTGTGAGAGCCGGTGTGGTTGAGGTCCTCTCGCTTGAGCAGCAGCCGCAGGCCGAGCTCTTCGGACAGGCGGTGGCACTCGGTGAGCGGCGACGGGCGTCCCGCGTAGTCGGCGAGGAGGCCGTCGAGCTCGGTCCGGAAGGCGGGATCGGCCCAGGCGTCGGCGAAGCCCGCGGCCAGCTCTTCGCACGCGGGCACGATCGTCTCGGGGACGAACCGACCGCCAAAGTCGCCGAAGCGACCGTCGGAACCCGGAGTGCCCATCAGCGACGCACCATCGGTGTTCGGGTCGGTCATTCGTCCTCCTGCCAGTCGTAGAGCTGGGCGGTCCCGACCTCGAGCGGGTCGAACTCCTCGGCGGGGTCGGTGACGGCCGCCTTGGCGTTGGCGACGAAGGCGCGCACCTTGCGTGGGTCCTTGCGGCCGGGCTCGGCCTCGACCCCGGTCGACACGTCGACGCCCCACGGCTGCACCCGGGAAATGGCATCGGCCACGTTGTCCGGCGTGAGGCCACCGGCGAGCAGGATCCGCCGCCCCGACGGCGCCCCCTCGGCCAGCGACCAGTCGAACACCTGGCCCGACCCCGGGGTGGGAGAGTCGATGAGGACGATGTCGGCGCCCCAGTCATCGGAGTGGCGCAGCGACTCGCTTCCGGCGGGGAACGCCTGGATGAGCACATCGACGTTGCGTCGGACGTGGCGCGCATCGTCGGGCGACTCGTGCCCGTGGAGCTGGGCGCCGCGCAACCCGGACGAGCGGACCACCTCGACCACACGTTGTGGGGCCTCGTCGCGGAACACGCCGACGGTGAGGATCTCGGGCGGGAGCCGCCGCACGATGTCACGAACGTGCCCCGCGGCGACCTGTCGGGGCGAGGGCGCGAACACGAAGCTGATGGCGTCGGCACCCATGGCCACCGCCAGCAGTGCGTCGTCCTCGGTGGTGATGCCGCAGATCTTCACGAACACGGCGGCGAACCTACCCGGTGTCGGTGGCGGGAACCGAGCCGGAATCCGCCGAGCAGCCGCGCCGCCGCGCTCATCCTTCCAGGGGGCGGGCGGGAATCGACCGCAGTGCCGCCACGGCGGCCTGCGGATCGTCGGCGATGACGAGCGACTCGCCCACCAGCACCGCGTCGTAGCCGGCATCGGCCAGGGGGCGGGCGTCGTCGGGTCCGGCGATCCCCGACTCGGCGACCCGCACCACGTCGGGAGGGATCGTCGGCGCGAGCCGCATCGCACGCTCGCTGTCGACCTCGAAGGTGACGAGGTCTCGCTGGTTGACCCCGATCAGGTCGGCTTCGATCGCGAGGGCCCGTTCGACCTCGGCCTCGTCGTGGACCTCGACCAGTGCCGCCAGCCCGAGGTCGGCGGCGAACCGGGCGTAGGCGGCCAGCTCGGCGTCGTCGAGGGCGGCGACGATGAGCAGCACGGCGTCGGCCCCCATGAGCCGAGCGTCGCACACGTCGAGCATCGAGACGGTGAAGTCCTTGCGCAGCACGGGCAGGCTCGACGCCTCGCGGGCCGAACCCAGGTCGCTGGCGGTGCCGCCGAAGTGCTCGAAGTCGGTGAGCACCGACAGGCACGTCGCACCCCCCTTGGCGTAGCTCCCGGCGATGGCGGCTGGGTCGAGACCGGGGTGGAGGTCGCCCTTCGACGGTGACCGGCGCTTGACCTCGGCGATGACGGCCAAGCCCTGCGACTCGACGATGGCACCCCGGAAGTCGCGCGGTTCGGGGGTGGACAGCGCCTGCTCGCGCAGCCACTCGAGGTCGCGGTCGTCGTCGGCCGCCCGAGCCCGGTGCACCGCCAGGATCGCGTCGAGGTAGGTGGCCACGAGTGGACCTCAGACGTCGATGCCGACGCCCTGGACAGGGGTGAGGCGGATCAGCTCGGGGCGACCCGACAGCAATGGGCCGAAGGCGGCCATCGCTGCCTTCATCCCGTCGCTGGCCCCGTGAGTGGTGAGGGCGTCCTCGTCCGTGTACAGCTCGTAGACCCAGAAGAGGTTCTCGTCGGCGTCGTCGGTGTGCAGCGCATAGACGAGGGTGCCCGGTTCCTGCTCGACCACGGGAAACATCGTGGAGAACGCGTCGATGAACTCAGCGCGCTTGTCGGGCTGGACGGGCAACTTGGCGAGGAGGGCAACCTTTGACATGGGCGCACCCTAGTGCCATCGCCCTGCGCTCGACCCCTCCGTCTACCCAAGGTCGTGGTGGCGGCTCTCGAGGATGATGCTGAGGGGAACCACGACGAACAGGCCCGCCCCCAGCAGGATCGCCATGACCCCGATCGCCAGCACCTCCCGGAGCCCGACGGCGAACCCGACCACCGCCAGGATGACCCCGACGACGAGGACGACCGGGGGCGCCATGGTGAGGAGTCGGCCACCACGGGGCGGCGGCCGGTCGGAGTCGTCGAGGCGGTCGTCGAACCCGTCGTCGAACCCGTCGTCGAACGGGTACCAGCCTGTCTCCTCGGGCTCGACCACCACCGCTCGGGGCCGGCGGTCGAGCAGGTCGTCGTAGCGACGCCGACGGTCGGGGTCGCGCAGCTCCCACCAGGCCTGGTTCACCACGCGCATCCGGTCCTCGGCCTGCGCACGAGCCTCGGGGGTGGACCGCGAGTGGCGGTCGGGGTGGTGGGCGCGCACCATCCCGAGATATGCCGTCCGCAGCTCTTCGTCGGTGGCCGTGCGGGCGACGCCGAGCACGTCGTAGTGGGTCACGCCACCAAGCCTATGGCGAGGGCCGGAACCGGACCCGGTCAGGCCGACAGGGAGCGAACGGCGTCGACGATCTCATCGGTGGACCGAAAGGTGAGTCCCGCCGTGGCGCGGTGCAGGTAGCGGACAACCCCGGATTCGTCGACCACGAACACGCTCCGCTTGTAGAAGCCGATGGGGCCCAGCACCCCATACGCCGAGCCCACCTCCTTGTCCATGTCCGACAGCAGCGGGAAGGCAAAGCCTCCCTGTTCGCGGGCGAAGGCGGCGTGGCTGGCCACATCCTGGGGACTGATGCCGAGCACGGCGGCATCGACCGCGGCGAACCGATCGAACTCGGCGGTGTAGGAGTTGAGCTGGCGAGTGCAGACGCGACTGTTGTCAGCCGGGTAGAACACCAACACCACGGGCCGGCCGGCGTACTCATCGAGACGGTAGGACCGGGTACCGGCCTCGGTACCGTCGGTGCCCTCCAGCTCGAAGGCCGGGGCGACGTCGCCGATGCCGACGGTCACCGGTCGTCCTCCTGGCCGCGAGCACGATCGTCGTGCTCGTCTCGTTGCGAGCGCGTGGGATGCCGGCGCCCGCGCCCCTTGGCGACGGCACGCTCTGGAGACGGGGCCGAGGTTGCCACCGGCGTGAGCGTCACCTGCACGCTGCGGACCTGGTTGAGGACGAACCGCGCTCCGGGATCGGCGCTCTTGCGCACACTGGCGAGCCATCCTCGCCGCGGCGCCCACCGCGACCCGTCGGCGAAGACCCGCTGCTGGTCGAACAGCTGCCGTCGCAGGTACCGCCCGACCTGGGCCTCGATCGCCGCAGCACCGCGGCCAACTGGGCTTGGCTCAACCCACGGGCCACCGGTCGGTGGGAGGGGTCCCCCGGGTCACCTTGCCCGCCACGGCCGCCGGGGTCGTTCACACCTCGACCGAGCGGAGCACGTCGTCGGGGATGTCGAAGTTGGCGTGCACGGCCTGGACGTCGTCGTGGTCGTCGAGCGCTTCGAGGACCCGGAGCACGGCGCTCGCCGACTGAGCGTCCTCGAGCGGAACGGTCACCGTCGGCACCATCGAGACCTCGGACGAGTCGACGGGGATGCCGGCCGCGTCCAGCGCCTCGCGGAGATCGGCGAGCGCGCTGGGCTCGGAGGTGACCCGCCAGCTGTCGCCGTCGTCGATGATGTCGTCGGCGCCGTGCTCGAGCGCGACCAGCATGACGTCCTCCTCGCCGACGTGTCCGGGCACGATGATCACTCCTCGCCGGTCGAACTGCCAGGCCACCGCCCCCGGTTCGGCCAGGGAACCGCCTGCCCGGGTGAAGATCGTCTTGACCTCGGCCCCGGCGCGGTTGCGGTTGTCGGTGAGGACCTCGACCAACATGGCGACGCCGTGAGGGGCATAGCCCTCGTAGGTGATGGACTCGTAGGTGACGCCCTCGAGCTCGCCGGTGCCCCGCTTGATGGCCCGTTCGATGGTGTCGAGCGGCACCGAGTTGTCGCGGGCCTTCTGGAACATGGTGCGCAACGTGGGGTTGGTGTCGGGGTCTCCCCCGCCTTCGCGGGCCGCGACCTCGACCTGGCGGATGAGCTTGGCGAAGAGCTTGCCCCTGGCCTTGTCGGCCGCGCCCTTCTTGTGCTTGATGGTGGCCCACTTGGAGTGTCCGGACATCAGGTGACCTCGTTGATCGCGGTTCGGTCGCTGTCGGCGACCGCCGACAGCAGCAACTGGTGGATGCGAAGGTCGTCGCTCAGTTCCGGGTGGAACGACGACACGATGACACACCCCTGCCGACACAGCACAGGCGCGTCGTCCACGGTGGCCAGGACCTCGACGTCGGGACCGACCCGGTCGACGACCGGCGCCCGGATGAACACCGCGTGGAACGGGGCGGGATCGAGCCCGGCGTCGTCGAGTCCGGCGATGTCGAGGTCGGCCTCGAAGGAGTCGACCTGGCGACCGAAGGCGTTGCGCCGCACCGACAGATCGATCGCCGCGAAGCACCGCTGGTCGGGCCGGCCATCGAGCACCTCGACCGCCAGCAGGATCATCCCCGCGCAGGTGCCGAGCACCGGCAGCCCCTCAGCAAGCCGGGTGGCGAGCGGATCGAACAGCTCCTGGCGCTGGAGCAACATCGAGATGGTGGTGGACTCGCCGCCGGGCATCACGATGGCGTCGAGCCCGGCGAGGTCGCCAGGGCGCCGCACCTCGACCGGAGTCGCGCCCAGGCGCGTCAGGCTACGAGCGTGTGGTTCGACGGCGCCCTGGAGCGCGAGGATCCCGACGTTCATGAGCCCCCGGAGGCCTCGATTCGGTGGACCGTGACGACACGGTGGCTACCACCCCCGGTCGGCATAGGTGGTCTCGAGGCTGGCGATCTCGAGGCCGGGCATGGCCTTGCCCAGGCCACGGCTGACCTTGGCGAGGATCTGCGGGTCGCGGTAGTTGAGCGTGGCCTCGACGATGGCCTTGGACATGCCCGCCGGGTCCGAGCTCTTGAAGATGCCCGACCCGACGAAGACGGCCTCGGCCCCGAGCTGCATGACCAAGGCGGCATCGGCGGGGGTGGCGATGCCGCCGGCGCAGAACATGGGGACCGGGAGACGTCCGGTCTGGTGGATCTCCTGCACCAGCGGCAACGGGGCCTGCAACTGCTTGGCCCACTCGAACTGCTCGGCGGGGTCGGCCTGGGTGATCTTGGCGATGTCGCCGAGGATGGACCGAAGGTGCCGGACCGCTTCGACGATGTTGCCGGTGCCGGCCTCGCCCTTGGAACGGATCATGCACGCGCCCTCGGAGATGCGGCGCAGCGCCTCGCCCAGGTTGGTGGCGCCGCACACGAAGGGCACCGTGAAGGCCCACTTGTCGATGTGGTGGACCTCGTCGGCCGGGGTGAGGACCTCGGACTCGTCGACGTAGTCGACCCCGAGCGCTTCGAGGACCTGGGCCTCGACGAAGTGTCCGATGCGGGCCTTGGCCATCACCGGGATGGTGACCGCGTCCTTGATGCCCTCGATCATCTCGGGGTCGCTCATGCGGGCCACGCCGCCGTCGCGGCGAATGTCGGAAGGGACGCGCTCGAGCGCCATCACCGCCACCGCCCCCGCGTCTTCGGCGATGCGGGCCTGCTCCGAGTCGACGACATCCATGATGACGCCGCCCTTGAGCATCTCGGCCAGACCCCGCTTGACCAGCTGGGTGCCGGTCTCGCGGCCGGGGGTGGGGTGCGCGTTCTCCATGGTCACCAGTGTAGGGGTGCTGGGGGCCCCGCCCGTAGCGAGATCGGTGGGTTCACTCCGCGTCGCGGGGATCGGCGTCGAGGAACGAGACGCTCCCGGAACCGGCGCGGGGCAGCTCGATCCAGATGCGTCCCGGAGACAGGCTGATCTCGTTGCCGTCGGGGTCGAACAGCTCGTAGGGGGCGTCGGCCGCAGGTCGTTGCCAGGTGCCCGACACCACCCACCCGTCGGACAGGATCCAGGCGTCACCGGAACCCACCGTTGCCGCCTCGGGCGAGCCGGGATCGGCCGGACTGGTGCGATACGAGGTGCTGAGGACCACCACGTTCGGGAAGGCGAGCTGGAGGTTGTCGGGGTCGAGGTGCTCGCGGCCGTCCTGCCAGCGCAGGAACATCTCCTGGTCGTCGTCCCACACCCAGCGGACCCGGGTGGTGCCGAAGGACACGTCGACACCCACGACTGGCAGGGCGTGCAGGGGCGGTTCGACATCCTCGTCGAGGAAGCCGAACCACCCGTCGGGAGGTGCAGCACCGTCGCCGGCGGCGTCACGCAGCTCCGAGGTGTTGGTGAACAGGTTGTTGGTGCCGCTCGGTCGTGAGCGGTCACGGAAGTAGAGGTGGCCCCAGGCCGAGTTGTGACCGGCCGAGAGCGTGTTCGAGTTGGCCAGCGCCCGGATGGTTCCCCGGTTTCCACCCGAGTGGCCGAAGACGGGCCGTCCGAAGAGCGGGAGCAGCTCGACCTCGGAGGTGCGGGCGCTTCTGATCGGGCCGACCGGATCGGAGTCGGTCGACTGGAACACCGCCAGGAACCGGCTGATCCCGCCCTCGACCAGTTCCTCGACGACGACATCGGCGACCGAGAGGCCGACCTGGGGCTGGGCGGATCGGTCGCTGGCGATCTTGACCGCCACCACCGGGCGTTCGTTGACCGACTCGTCCTCGACGGGCAGCCCGGTGAGCTGGGACAGGGTCGGGGGCTCGGTCGTGGTCGTGGTCGAGCTGGTGGTGGTCGTGGTGGAGCTGGTGGTGGTCGTGGGTTCGGCTGCGTCGCTGTCGTCGCTGCCGCACGCGGCCAGCAACAGAGCGGCGCCGATCACCAGCAGAGCCCCCAGGCGGGGGGCGCCCGGCCGCGGCGAACCGACGGTGAAGTGGGACAACGCTGTTCAGAGCTCCCGAAGCGTCGCGATGCGCTCGTCGATCGATGAATGGAACGGGCCGGGCCGCCCGACTGCCGGCGCAACAGGATCCTCGATCCACAGATGTTGTGTCCAACGGGGAACATCGGGCACCACCGGGTCGGCCTGGATCTTGGCGAGCGCCTCCAACAGGCCAGGCGGGTAGCGGGTGAAGCCAACCCCTTCGATGTCGGCGATGACGTCGGCGCGGGCGGGCAGCAACCGTTGCGGGGCACCGGGCCACATCCGGGCGATGACCGCCATCACCGAGGCCAGGGCCGCTTGGCCGCTCTTGACCAGCGCCAGCTGGCGGGCCACGACCCCCTCCAGCTCGATCCGGCTGAGGTCGTCGAGCACGCCCCTGGTGACGATGAGACGAGCGTGGCGCGGGGTGAGACCAATGGCGAGGGCGTTGCGCGATGGGGTCTCGATCACATAGAGGCGCGGTCGCGCGATGCCGTTGGTGACACAGAGGCCCTCGACCAGGTTCTCGAGACGGGGGGCATCGAGGAGCGGAACCGCCCCCACACCCGCGGTGATGTGGTCGACGCCCCGTTGCACCAGCAGACGTCCGACCCCCGCACCGAGCACAGCGCCGAGGATCGCAGGCCACCAGCCGACGCCGATGAGGGCGCCGGCGAGGCCCAGCACCAACGCACCGAGCGCGGCGAGGCTCGCGCCGAACGCGAAGGTGAGCGTGCGGCGGGTGCGGGCGAGCTCGGCCGAGGTGGGAGTGGACAGTGTCGAATCCTGGTGGGTCAACGGAGCAACGGTGGAGCTCAGAACTCGACCTGCACCGGGCCGCGTGACTCGTCGTCGGTCTCGAAGTACTCGCGCTCGGTGAAGCGGAACATGCCGGCGAGGACGACCGCGGGGAACGACTGGATCTTGGTGTTGTACTTGTAGACGCTGTCGTTGTAGAACTGCCGCGCATAGGCGATGCGGCCTTCGGTGCCGGTGAGCTCCTCCTGCAGCTGCAAGAAGCTCTGGTTGGCCTTGAGATCGGGGTAGGCCTCGGACACCGCGAACAGCGACTTGAGGGCGCCGGTCAACATGTTCTCGGCTTCGGCCTGGCCCTCGACCCCGGTGGCCGACACCGCCATGTTGCGGGCCTGGATGACCTTCTCGAGCGTCTCCTGCTCGTGGGTCGCGTAGCCCTTGACGGTCTCGACCAGGTTGGGGATCAGGTCGTAGCGCCGCTTGAGCTGCACATCGATCTGCGCCCACGCGTTCTCGATGCGGTTGCGCAACGAGACCAGCGAGTTGTACAGCATGATCACGAAGATCACGAGTGCGGCGATGATGGCCAGGATGATCAGCAGGGGGACCATGAGGCTCCTCTCGGCGTCCGGGTGGCCTCTGGCACAGAGACCTGGGACGAGATGTCGTGGTGTTCGATCATAGGGTGCCAGACAACGGTTGTCGGACCACCGACCCGGCGAGACCTCACCGGGCGAGGATCTCGTCGAAGCGGTCGAGGTAGTGCTCGGCGAGCGAGTCCATCGAGAACTCCAGCGCCCGGTCGGTGCCGGCTTCGACCAGGGCCGAGGCACACGACGAGTCGTCGAGGACCCGGCGGATGGCCCCGGCCAGCGCGGTGGCATCGCCAGGGGGGACCAGCAGGGCATCGAGTCCGGCCCTGGCAACGTTGGAGTAGCCGGGCAGGTCCGACGCCACGGTCGGGGTCTGGGCCGCCATTCCCTCGAGCAGCACGATGCCGAAGGACTCGCCGCCCAGGGACGGGGCACAGAACACGTCGGCACCCCGTGTCCGTTGGGCCTTCTCCTCGTCGCTGATCCGCCCCAGCCACTCGACCCGGTGGTCGTCGGCGTGACGCTCCCGCAGCACCTCGGTCTCGGGTCCGGTGCCTCCGACCCACAGCCGCACCTCGTCGGGCAGCTCGGCCATGGCCTCGAGGAGAACAGCCAGGCCCTTGCGGGGCTCGTGCCTGCCGATGAAGAAGATCGTCGGCCCCTCGGTCGGCCACGGCGTCGCCTTGGCGAACCGGTCGATCTCGATGCCGTTGAACAGAACCTCGTAGTCGCCCTTGATGTAGCGGGTGGCCAGAGCCCGCGCGTCCTCGGACACGGCGATGCGATGATCGAGTCGGCGGGCGAAGGAGCGCAACGGCAACCGCCCCCAGGTGTAGGGACCGACGTGGCCCGCGGCATGGAAGGTGCCGACCAGCGGCGCGGACTTCACCACGCACGCGGTCATCGTGGCCCCGGGAACCAGCGGCTCGTGCAGGTTGAGCACGTCGAACTCCTCGTCGCGCAGCGCACGGAAGAGCCGAAGCTGGGCCGCAGGGTCGGGGGCGATCGGCGCGACCGAGCCGTTGGCCGCGGTCGGAACGCTCATGCCCAGCGGTGTGACCCCGGCGTCGGGTGGTGGCCCGTCGCAGGGCGCGAGCACCCGCGCCTCGTGGCCGAGCCCTCGCAGCGCTCGCGCCAGACCGAGCACCTGGTACTGCACACCCCCCGGCACGGTGAGACTGTAGGGACAGATCAGACCGATGCGCACCGGCCCCACGCTACGGGTCGCGTCGTCCGGGCGCCACCACTGTCTACGCGGGGGTGACCACCTCGAGGTCGCTGGGCCAGTTGGGTTGCAGCAGGTGCCACTGCTCGGGCGCGGCGCGGATGAGGTCCTCGAGGGCGTAGGCGAGGTCCTGGGTGACCCGGGCCACGTCCTCACGCAGCGATCCCCGGCGCTCGACCGGAAGGGGTGGATCGACCCGAGCACGGTGGCCGGAGCCGTCGAAGTAGATGGCGGTGGGGAGCAGGGGTGAGCCGGTGCGAAACGCCAGGGTCGCCGGTCCCGGCGGCAGCGTGGTGGTCTCGCCGAAGAACTCGACCTCGACGCCCTGGCCACCGATGTCGCGGTCGCAGAGCAGGCACAGCACATGGCCGTCGCGGAGCGCCCGCAGGGACGCCGAGCCGGCCCTGGGTCCGAGGCCGATGATGTTCATCCCGAGCGAGCTCCGGAGCTCGACGAACCAGTCGAAGAGCTCGGGCGGCTCGATCGCTTCGACCACTGCGGAGATGGGGACGTCTTCGATGGTCGCCAACCAGAAGGCCGCCCACTCCCAGCCCCCGAGGTGCGGCAGGGCGATGATTGCTCCGTGTCCCTGCTCGCGTGCGGTGACGATGTGGTCGTAGCCCTCGTAGGAGAAGGTGGCGTCGAGCTCGTCGGCCGACAGCATCGGGAGGCGGAACGACTCGACCCAGTAGCGCGCATAGGAGTCGAACGCCGCGTCGATCGCGGCGTCCAGCTCGCGACCGCACAGCTCTGGATCCGCCCGTCGCAGGTTCTTGGCGATCAGTCCACGGCGGTCGCGGAGGAGTTGGGCGGCGACGGTGCCCGCGGCGTCGGCGGCGGGGATCACCCACGGCCACGGGAGGGACCGGGCCACGACCGAGCCGAGCTTGTAGACCCCGGTGACGGGGTCGATGGGCAGCTGCACGACGACTACCGGCGGTTGCGGGTTCGCTCTCGCCAGTTCTGGCTCAGCGGTCGCGCGGCTCGGCGGCGGTACCGGGTGCGAGCCCGACGTTCGGGCAGCGGCATCGGCTCGGGCCGTTCGGCTTGGCGCCAGACCTTCACGAACCGTTGCACGGCGGTGATGGCGGTGAGCGCCAGCATGACCCAGAGGACCCCGACGAGGACCTCGAAGAACAGCAGACCGAAGCCGAGGACGATGAACCGCTCGGCTCGTTCCATGAGCCCGCCACGAGCATCGAAGCCGAGCGACTCGGCCTTGGCCCGTTGGTAGGACACGAGCGAGGCGGCGCCGAGCAGAGCCATGGGCAACATCACCAGCAGACCCGGGCGGTTGGCGGCGAAGTACCAGGCGACACCGCCGAAGAGCAGGGCGTCGGTGAGCCGGTCGGTGACCGAGTCGAAGAAGGCGCCCCTGCGGGAGTTGGTGATTCCCGCCGCCTTGGCCAACGCGCCGTCGAGGAAGTCGCAGATACCGGTGAGGGTCAGCAGGACCAGGCCCAACCGGAAGTGCCCGGCGCCGATGGCCACCGCGGCCGCGATGGCCATGGCGATGCCGGTCGCGGTCAGGTGGTCGGCCGAGAGGCCGGTGCGGCGGAGGCTGGTACCGATGGGCCGCAGGCCCGCTTCGATATTGGTCCGCCAGTGTCCATCGAACATGGACGACTCCTTGTGCTTGCAGTCGCGAGCAAGGGTACCAGCGCGGGTTGGGCATGCACCGCACCGCCACGTTGGTACCGTTCGCTCCATGCCCACCTCGTTCTCCTCATTGTCGCCCAGCGACGCGGCCGTCGCCCTGCGCTCGTTCCCCCGGCGCTTCCGCGAGGCGTCGTCGGCCGCGGTGGTCGATCTCGATGACGAGGTGGACCAGGACCAGATCGACGAGGTCGCCAACCGGCCCGGGACCGACGGCCGGTCTGGGATCGATCACGTGGCGGCGGCCGCAGCTCGCGTCGATGCCGCCGGCCGCACGCTGCGCTCGGTGCTGGTGAGCCCGACCCGACCGATCGACGAGGCGCTGGTCACCGACGACGACGGTGAGCCACCCACCCACACAGGGAACCTCGAGCACGAGCTCGATCACCTCGACCGGGCATGTTCGGGGGTGGCCGACCAGATCGAGTCGGCCGATGCCGACCAGTGGCTGGTGACCCGGCCCACGACCGGATCGGGGGCCGCCAACCCCCTCGAGGTGGTCCAGGCCACCGTCGGGGTCACCCTCGACCACCTGCACTCGCTCGAACGGGTACTGCGCGAGGTCCGGGGCCGGCCACGGACTTGACCGGGACCCGACACAGGACCTTGCGCCCTCGCGAACGGGACCTCTGGCCCCGGCAGCGCGAGCCCTGATCGTCGATAGTAGAAGGAGACAAGACTTCACCCCGAAGGGGATGATCCTCATGCGCCGTCGCCCGCTCCGTCGATCGCTTGCGCTGGTTGGTGCGCTCGCCCTCATGGCCGCTGCGTGCGGTGACGACTCGTCGTCCCCGTCCGCGGGGACTCCCGACGACGGCTCTCGAGCGGAGCCGACGTCCACGATGCCGACCGAGCCCGATCCGGACGGATCCGAGACGCCCGACGGGGCAGCCGATCCCCGCGAGGCCGTCCCGTCACGCGACGCGGCGGCGCTCGCCGAAGCCTGGCAAGAGGTGGTCGACGGACCAATCGGCCATCCCGAGAACATCGACGCCCACTTCGAGCTGCTCCCCCGGTCGCTCCCCTACAGCCAGATGCGCATGGGACCCCTCGTCGACGACCGGATCTCGATCGGCACGAGCACTGGTTCCACGTGGGAGGGAGTGTGCGTGGCCGACACCTGGCTCATCCACCGGCCATGGGACAACGAGGCCGAAGAGCCCTACACCTACGAGGGGGCACTGGCCTGGTTCGAGGCCGCCGCCACCGACGGGGGCTGGGAGTTCACCTCCGAGGCCAACGATGATCACTACGGCGCTGACGCGACCCGCTACGTCCTTGTCGGACACGGCCAGGAATGGATCGCCGACGTCGTCGACGAGAACGGGATGTCCGGACCGCCGGTCCACTACTGTCCCGCACCCCAATAGATCACCCTGACCGGTCGCACCATGCTGGACACCTGGCCAGGGCCCGTCAGCGGCTCGGCTGACGGCTCTTACTCCAGGTCGGACCAGTCTTCGGGGTTGGCCTCGGAGAAGAACTCGAGCACCTCGCCGTCGACGCCGTCCACCAGCACAAGACCCCGCTGCGCCGGTGGGGTGTCGGCGCTGTAGACGAGGATGCGCCAGGTGGGGCGGCTGCGCAGTCCCCGCCACCCGAGCTGGGCCGACGCGTGCCCCACCGGGAATCCCGACCGCTGCGGTGGCCGCGACGAGGGCGTCGCGCTCGTCGACATCGAGGTTCCAGCCGGCGATCAGGTGATACGCCCCGACCAGGGCCAGCACCGCCGCGGCGAACAGGTAGCCGTCGTTGACCAGGACGGACTCCTCCGCGAAGACCCACAGCGCGGCACAGCCGGCCGCGACGACCAGGTAGAGCGAGCCGGGGATGCGGCGCCGGTTGTTGTCGGGAAAGACGTAGGGACCGACGAAGCCTGCAGCGTCGAGGTCCTCGGGCAGTTCGTCGCGGACCTGGGACGGGTCGACCTCGTCGGTATCGGGATCGTCGTGGTCGTGGTCCTCGTCGGTCATCGGGCTGGAGGGTACCGGCCGGCTCAGGTCGGCGATGAATCGGGCCAGGCGGCGCGCAGCTTGGCCCAGGTGGCCGACAGGGCCTCGGGCAGGACCCGGGTCTCGGCGACGGTGGTCATGAAGTTGGTGTCGCCGCCCCACCGCGGCAGCACGTGCACGTGCAGATGGTCGGGAACCCCTGCCCCCGAACCCGCCCCCTGGTTGACCCCGACGTTGATGCCGTCGGGGTCGTAGGCGGCCTTGAGCGCCACCGTGGCGTCGCGCACCCCGTCCCAGAGCTCGGCGTGCTCCGCGTCGTCGAGCTCGTCGAGGGCCCGGACCGGACGCTTGGGCAGGACCATCAGGTGACCGTTGTTGTAGGGGTAGAGGTTGAGCAGAGCGAAGCAGTGCTCGCCCCGCCACACGATGAGCGACTCGTCGTCGGGCAGTCCACTGTGGAGGATCCGCTCGAAGAGGGTGCCTTCGCCGGCGGGTGCGGGGTTCTCGGCGAGGTCGGCGGTCTCCACATAGGAGATGCGCCACCCGGCCCACAGTCGTTCCAGCGACATCAGCGGTGCTCGGCGACCTCGGCCGACAGCCGGTCGACGAAGGCGTCGATGGCGACGCCTCGCTCGACCTCTCCCCCGCGCGGGTTGACCCCGGCGGTGTCGGCGGCGATGTCGTCGTCGCCCACCACCAACACATAGGGCAGCTTCTCGGTCTTGGCCCGGCGGATGCGGTTGCCGAGCGGCTCGCTCGCTTCGACGGCTTCGGCCCGGAACCCGGCGGACCGGAGCCGCTCGGCCACGGCGAAGGCGTGGTCGTCGTGGTCGTCTCGCACGCCGAGCACCCGAACCTGCACGGGGGCGAGCCAGGCGGGGAACGCTCCGGCGTAGTGCTCGGTGAGCACGGCGAAGAACCGCTCGATCGACCCGAACAGCGCCCGGTGGATCATGATCGGGCGGTGCCGCTGACCGTCGGTGCCGGTGTAGTGGAGGTCGAAGCGCTGCGGGAGCTGGAAGTCGAGCTGGAGCGTGGACATCTGCCAGGTGCGGCCGATGGCGTCGCGCGCCTGCACCGAGATCTTGGGCCCGTAGAACGCTCCGCCGCCCTCGTCGAGCACCAGTTCGAGGCCCCGCTTGGAGCCGACCTGGCGAAGCACCTCGGTGGCTTCGTCCCACTCCTCGACCGACCCCACCGCCTTCTCCTCGGGCCGGGTCGACAGTTCGAGGTAGAAGTCGTCGAGCCCGTAGTCGCGCAGCAGGCCGAGCACGAAGGTGAGCAGCGAGTCGAGCTCGTCGGCCATCTGGTCGCGGGTGCAGAAGATGTGGGCGTCGTCCTGGGTCATGCCCCGCACCCGGGTGAGCCCGTGGACCACCCCCGACTTCTCGTAGCGATAGACCGCCCCGAACTCGAACATCCGTAGGGGCAGCTCGCGGTACGAACGCGTGCGATCCCGGAAGATGAGGATGTGGAACGGGCAGTTCATCGGCTTGAGGTAGTAGTCGATGCCCTCGTCGCCGCCGTGATCGTCGAGGTGCATCGGCGGGAACATGCCATCGGCGTACCACTCGAGGTGGCCCGAGGTCTCGAACAGCCCGCTCTTGGTGATGTGGGGCGTGTAGACGAACTCGTACCCGCCCTCTTCGTGGCGCTTGCGGGAGTAGTCCTCCATGATGCGGCGCACGATCCCACCCTTGGGATGAAAGACCGCCAGGCCCGAGCCGATCTCGTCGGGGAAGCTGAACAGGTCGAGCTCGGCGCCGAGCTTGCGATGGTCGCGCTTCTCGGCTTCCTCGAGGCGGTGGAGGTGCTCGTCGAGGGCCTCCTTGGTGTGCCAGGCGGTGCCGTAGATGCGCTGGAGCATCGGCTCGTTCTCGTCGCCCCGCCAGTAGGCGCCGGCGACCCTCATCAGCTTGAAGTGGCCGAGCCGGCCGGTGTGGGCCACGTGCGGGCCACGGCAGAGATCGATGAAGTTGGGCGGGTTCTCGTAGGTGCGGACCAGCCCGGTGTCGGTGGCCGACATGGGGTCGTCGACGGCGCCACGGATGATCTCGCACTTGTAGCGGTGGTCCTTGAACAGATCGAGCGCCTGGTCCTCGGGGATCTCGTCGCGGATGAAGGGCTGCTTCTCCTTGATGATCTCCCGCATGCGCTCCTCGATGCGCTCGAGGTCCGACTCGCTGAAGGTGGCGCCACCGGGCAGCTCGAAGTCGTAGTAGAAGCCGTCCTGCACCGGTGGGCCGATGGCGAAGGTCGCACCGGGGAACAGGTCGAGCACCGCCTGGGCGAGCACGTGGGCGGTGGAGTGGCGGATCGTGTAGAGGCCCCGGTCGGTCTCGGGGGTGACGATCTGGACCTCGGCTCCGTCGTGGAGCGGGTGGACCAGGTCGCGCTCGGTACCGTCGACGACCGCGATGACCGCGGCCTTGGCGAGGCGGGGGCCGATCGACGCGGCGAGGTCGGCGGCGGTGGCTCCCTCGGACAGCTCCTTGTCGGAGCCATCGGGAAGCGTGATCGAGATCGTGTCAGCCATGCACGGGCGAGGATACCGGTCTGGCCCAACCGGACTCGAAGCGGTATCGGACCAGCCGATGCTCAGGCCGGGCCGGAGGCTCCCGACAGCAGCTCGGCCGAGGAGCGACGCGGGATCGTCAGCGCGTCGGCGTCGGGCTTGGCCGACTCGGTCTCGGCGGCGGATCTGGTGGCGTAGGTGGGGTCGTACTCGAGGCCGGTGAGGGCCCGGATCTCGAACATGACCTCATCGGTGATCTGGCGCAACGCGTAGCGGTCGTGGGCCCGTTCCCGGTAGCGGGTCACGTCGATGGGTGTGCCGAACCGCACCGTGATGGTGCGGAACGGACGCGGGACCTTGACCTCGGGCGGTTGGACCTCGCGGGTCCCGATCACGCCGACCGGGACGATCGGTGCGTTGCACCGCAGGGCCAGACGGGCGACCCCGGTGTGTCCCTTGTGGAGCTTGCCGGTACGTGACCGGGTGCCCTCGGGGTAGATGCCGAAGAGCTCGCCTCGGTCGAGCACGCGGGCCGCGGTGTTGAGCGCCCGTTCGCTGGCGCTGCCACCCGAGCGGTCGAGGGGGATCATGCCCATGGCGGGGAACAGCTTGGCGGTCTTCCAGTCGTCGAGGTACTCGGCCTTGCCCACATAGGTGATGCGTCGGGGCAAGCAGCACGGGACGAAGAACGAGTCGATGGCGGCGCTGTGGTTGGGGGCGATGATCGCCGGTCCCTCGGCGGGGACGTGCTCGAGCCCTTCGACCCGGAGCCGCCAGAACAGCTTCAGGGCCGGACGAATCACCGCCCGGGCAGCGGTGTAGAGCTGACCGACCTTGATCTCGTCCTCGACCGGCAGGGGACCGGACTCGGCGCTGTCGGGGTGAACGGGGCCGCCGTTGCCCGCGAACGTGCGCTCGGTGAGATCGATTTCGAGCTGTCGGGTCCCCTGTGACATCTGTCCCAAGTCTGCCCTACGCGTCGACGGCGCGCTCCGCGGCTCGCGAGATGTTGCGCAGCATCCCCTCGAAGACGATGCCGTGGAAGGGCCACACCGCCCACCAGTAGACCCGTCCGGCCATGCCACGCGGACGGAACACCGCCCGCTGGTGCAGCACCGCTCCCCCGCTCTCGGTCGCATCGACGCGAAACTCGAGCCACGCGTGGCCCGGCAGGCGCATCTCGGCCCGCAGTCTCAGCAGCCGGGGGCGGTCGAGCGCCTCGACCCGCCAGAAGTCGAGCGGCTCGCCGACGGTGAGGCGATCCGGGTGGCGTCGTCCTCGACGCAGCCCGACCCCGCCGACGAGGCGGTCGAGCAGGCCGCGCATCGCCCAGGCCAGGGGAAACGAGTACCAACCCCGCTCGCCGCCGATCCCCTCGACGACCTCCCACAGGACCGCGGGCGGCGCGTCGACCGCGCGGGAGCGTTCGTCGACCTCGACGTCGCCCCCGGCCCAGTCCGGGTCCGACGGCAACGGATCGGACGGCGCTCCCGGCCAGCTTGCGTCGGCCCAGCGCGTTGGCACCTCTCCTTCGACGGTGCGGTGCAGGGCCAGCCGGACCGCGTCGTCGAAGCCGAGTAGCGGGCCCGGCAACAGGGTCTCGATGTCGCGCTCGGCCATCACCACCGAGTTGCGGAGCGACTCGATGAGCGGGGCGGCCAACGCCTTCGGGATGGGCGTCACGATGTTGATCCAGTGGCTCGACAGACGTGGGCTGAGCACTGGAACGGGGACGATGAGTCGCCGCCGCAGTCCGGCCACGGCCGCGTAGCGCTGCATCATCTCCTGGTAGGTCACGACGTCGGGGCCGCCGACGTCGAAGGTGCGGTTGGTTGCAGGGTCGAGGTCGAGGACTCCGACGAGATAGCGCAACACGTCTCGGACCGCGATGGGTTGGACCCGCGACGACACCCATCGGGGCGTGACCATGACCGGCAGCCGTTCGGTGAGGTAGCGGAGCATCTCGAACGATGCCGAGCCCGAGCCGATCACCACGCCCGCCTGGCACACCACCGACGGGATCGGACCGTCGAGAAAGACCCGTCCGACCTCGGCCCGTGAGGCCAGGTGCGGTGAGGCCACCTCGCCGGTCGCCGGGCGGAGCCCGCCGAGGTACACGATCCGGGAGACGCCCGCTTCGGCGGCGGCCGACACGAAGGTCTCCGCGGCCTCGCGCTCGCGGTCGTCGAACCCGGCGCCGGTGCCGATCGAGTGCACCAGGTAGTAGGCGGCATCGACCCCGTCGAAGGCGGCGGGCAGGGTCGACGGGTCGGCGAGATCGCCCTGCACGATGGTGACCTGGTCGGCCCAGGGCACCTCGCTCAGCCGTTCAGGGGTGCGGGCCAGACAGACGACGTCGTGGCCGGCCGCCAGCAGTTCGGGGACGAGGCGGCCACCGATGTAGCCGGTCGCCCCGGTGACGAGCACACGTTGGGACACCCGCGAAGCCTACGTGGACCGGAGCACGTTCGTGTGGCCGGACCGGCCCGGGGCTCGGATCGGTGGTCCGGGCGGTAGGTGGGTCAGCCGACGCGGCGCTCGGGCGGCTGGCCCACGTCGACCCCCAACAGGGTCGCCGCCGCCGACACCCCCTCGCCCCGTTCGGCCGCGGCGTCGATCGCGGCCACCGCGGTGGGGGTGTCGAGGTCGTCGTCGAGCGCGGCTCGCACCTCGTCGAGCGCGCCGTCGCCCTCACCGGCGGCCATCCACCTCTCGAGACGGGCCTGGGCGGCAGGCATGAGGTCGTCGGTCCACTCCCACGGGTCGCGGTAGTGGTTCGCGACCAGCGCGAGACGGATCACCCGCGGATCCCACTCGGCGCGCAGGTCGTTCACGAACACCAGGTTGCCCAACGACTTGGACATCTTCTCGCCATCCTTGTGAACCATCGCCTGGTGCATCCAGTGGCGCACGAACGGCTCGCCGGTCGCCGCCTCGGACTGCGCGGCCTCGCACTCGTGATGGGGGTAGATCAGGTCGGATCCCCCGCCGTGGAGGTCGATCGTGGTCCCCAGCTCACGCAGGGCCAGTGCCGAGCACTCGATGTGCCAGCCGGGCCGGCCCGGACCCCAGAGCGACTCCCAAGCCGGCTCACCCGGTTCGGAGGGCTGCCAGAGCACGAAGTCGAGCGGATCGCGCTTGTTGGGGTCCTCGACCTTGCCGCCCCGCTCGGCCGCATATTCGAGCATGGTCTCGCGGGGCAGGTGGCTCACCTGACCGAACCGGTCGAAGGTCGAGATGTCGAAGTACACCGCACCGCCCGCTTGATAGGCGTGGCCCTGGTCCAGCACCATGCCGATGAACCCGCGGATGTCGGCGATCGCGGAGGTGGCGCGGGGCTCGCTCCAGCACGGCAGGATCCCGAGCGCAGCCATGTCGTCGTCGAAGCGCGCGATCTCGCCCGCCGCGAGATCGAGGTAGTGCACCCCCAGCTCTGCGGCCTTGCCGAGGATCGAGTCGTCGACGTCGGTGATGTTGCGCACACACCGCGTCTGGTGCCCCCGGTCGCGCAGGCGCCGTTGGAGCACGTCATAGGTGACATACACCGCGGCATGGCCGATGTGGGTGGCGTCATAGGGCGTGATGCCACACGTGTACATGGTGACGACCTCGCCCGGCTCGAAGGCAACGACGGCGTCACGAGCCGTGTCGTGGAGCCGCATGGGTGGGAGGCCGGAGGCCCCGGTGCTCACAGATCGATGCCGGTGAGCTTGACCGCCGCACGGGTCTTGTAGCGGACGTTGAGCTGCAGCAACACCGCTGTGAACGCCTCGATGGGAGCCGCCGACGAGAGTGACCCGGCGTCGAGCGGGCGCAGGTCCGGCATGGCTGCGATCAGCTCGCTGGCGGCTTCGGTGGCGGACCGATGGTCCGAGCACACGAGCACGTCGCTCTCGATCGGATGGGCGAGATCGCCCAGCTCCTTGGCAGGGAGATGGTGCATGGCGGCGACGACCCGGCTGGCGGGGATGGCCGCCTGGACGTTGGCGGCCACCGAGCCGCGGGGCGGCATCAGCGGCTGGAAGTCGCGACCGATCTTGGTCAGCGCGTTGGCCATCGAGATCACCACCTTGCCCTCGAGCTGGGCGGCGAGCGACTCGACGGTGGTCGACGCGCCGTCCCACGGCGTGGCGACCACCACGATGTCGGCCTCGGCGGCGCCGGCGTTCTCGGCCGGTTCGATGCCGAGCTGATGATCAGGCCATCGTCCGATGATCTCGTCGCGGACCTCGCCGGCGCGTTCCAGCGATCGTGACCCCACGATGACGTCGTATCCCACCGACGCGAGGCGGGCGGCGAGCCCGCTCCCGGCCGGACCTGTGGCTCCAAGCACTCCGATTCGCACCCGGCCACCATAGGCCCGGTTGGTGCATCCGCTGCCACTTCGCTCATCAGGCAACCGGATGAGTAACGCCCCAGCCCCAACCGATGTCGAACCGCACATGGGAATCCTCGACGGCTCACGCCTGCTCATCACCGGTGTCCTGACCGACGCATCGCTCGCCTACGGCGTGGCCCGCCTCGCCCAGGAGGAGGGCGCCGAGGTGCTCCTCACCGGGTTCGGTCGGGGACTGTCGATCACCGAGCGCACCGCCAAGAAGCTCCCGTCACCACCGGAGGTCCTCGAGCTCGACGTCTCGGACCCCGCCCACCTCGACGCCCTCACCGACGAGCTCCGGACGCGGTGGGGTTCGGTCGACGGGGTGCTCCACTCGATCGGCTTCGCCCCCGAATCCTGTCTCGGTGGCAACTTCATGGATGCGCCGTGGGACGACGTGGCGGTGGCGCTCAACGTGTCGGCCTACTCGCTCAAGGCCCTCGCCGGTGCGGTGCGCCCGGTGATGCAGGAACAGGGCGGATCGATCGTCGGGCTCACCTTCGACGCCACCGTCGCCTGGCCCGCCTACGACTGGATGGGGGTCGCCAAGGCAGCGCTCGAGTCGACCTCCCGCTACCTGGCTCGCGAACTGGGGCCCGACGGGATCCGGGTCAACCTCGTCGCGGCGGGGCCCATCAAGACGATGGCCGCGCGCTCGATCCCCGGGTTCGAGGCGTTCGAGGACGTCTGGAGCGACCGCGCGCCCCTCGGCTGGGACGTCAGGGACAGCGAGCCGGTCGCGCGCTCGGTGGTGGCGCTGATGACCGACTGGTTCCCGGCCACCACCGGCGAGATGCTCCACGTCGACGGCGGCTATCACGCCATCGGAGCCTGATCGCGGCGCTCCGCCAGTGCCCGTGAGTCAGGGACAGTTGGCCCGCACCGTGGGCGTGGGGTTCACCGCGCTGCCGCCGTTGGGATGGATCTCGAAGTGCAGGTGAGGGATTCCACGCGCGTTGCCGGTGTCGCCGACGTAGCCGACCACGGTGCCCGCCTCGACCCGACCCGAGTTGGCATAGCCCGACAGGTGCGTGCCGTAGTAGTAGTTGCCGTCGTCGCCGTTGAGGTGAAACGACAGACCGCCGATCCGGTTGCCGCGGTGCGACACCGAACCCGACACCGGTGCGACGACCGGCGTTCCCCGCGAAGCCATCATGTCGACGCCCTTGTGTCGCCGACCACCGGAGCGGGGCGCTCCCCAGGTGTCGACGAACGAGTGCGATCCCTGCACCGGGCAGACCCACGCCCCCGACGCGATCGGCGTCGACGGAGCACTACGGCTGGTCGACGGGGCGCTGCGGGTGCTGCCACCGCTGCTCGAGCCGCTCGAGGCCGACGAACGAGCCGCGGCCGCCGCGGCGGCGGCCTCCTCTCGGCGCCGGATCTCTGCTTGGCGCTGCCGTTCGGCCTCCTCACGCCGGTCGATCTCGGCCTGGCGCTCGGCCTCGAGGCGCTGGAGCTCCTCGAGCTCGCCGAGCATCTCGGACCGGGTCTGTTCGAGCTCGGCGACCAGCTCGCGCTGGCGGGTGCGCAGACGGTCGAGCTCGGCTTGGTCTCGTTCGAGGTCCTCGATGGCGGCGCGGTAGTCGTCGAGCGAGTCGGTCTCGGTCTCGGTGACGAACTCGGCCATGGCGTTGGCCCGCACCTGCAGGTTGATGTCCTCGTCGAAGATCGACGGGGTGGTGGTGCCGGCTCGCACGTACTGGGAGACCGCGCTGTCGCGCAACCGTTGCCGGAGCCGCTCGAGACGGGCTTGGGTCTCGGCGTTGCGGCTCGCGGTGCGGTCGATCTCGGCTTCGAGCTCGCCCAGCTCGGTCTCGGCCTGGGCGAAGCGCTGGGTCGCCTCGTTGGCGCGCTCCTGCGTCGCCCGGATCTCTGGCGCCAGCGACGGGCCCAGATCGGAGGTGTCGACCTGGGCGTCCGCGGTGTGGACGCTCGCCAGCACCAGCGCCATCGCTGCACAGAGACCGAGGAGGAGGCGCACGAGCAGCAACCCTACCGCCTCCCGCCGCCACATTGCGATCGCGTGACGAAGCACCGGCACACGGGGCGGCAACGAACAGGTGGCTTGTCGTCACCGCGATGGTTCGACACACTAACTGTCCTGTGAGCCCGATCAGCGGTGGTGCGCCGCTCCCCCCTGGCCAGCCCGCCGCCGGCGGCACCCCGGACGACCCCGATGCGCCCGCGCCCCCGCTCCGGCCCGGACGGGTCGCCGCCCGCATGGCCCGGGTGGTCGAGAACGCGCTCGGCCACGTCGACCTCTCGCTGCCCCAGTACCGGATGCTCATCTTTCTCGCCGAGAGCGGTTCGGAGGCGGCGTCGGGGCTCGCCGGCAAGCTCGGCGTCAGCCGCCCGAGCGTGACCGCACTGGTCGACGGTCTCGTGGCCCGAGGCTGGGCCGAGCGCTGCGCCGACCCACTCGATCGCCGCCGGGTCACCCACACGGTCACCCCCGCCGGCCGGAAGGTGCTGGCCCGCGCCGACGACGCCGTCGAGGCCCGCCTGGCCGATCTCGCCCGCGGGATCGACGACGACGCCGACCGGGCCGAGGCCTATGCCGGCCTCGGGCACTGGCTAGCAGCGATGGACGCCGAACGCGAAGCCAGGCTCCAGCAGCGGTGACCGAGGGGACCTCTGCTCCCGGCCCTCAGGACTCCACTCCGGCGCCGGTGGTGAGCCTGCGCGACGTGGAGGTCCGAGTCGACCGGCGCCCCATCCTCACCGGCATCGACTGGGACGTGACCCCCGACCAACGATGGGTGGTGCTCGGCCCCAACGGCTGTGGCAAGACGACGTTGATGCGGGTCGTGGCGATGACCCTCCACCCGTCGCGTGGCTCGGTGACGGTGCTGGGCGGACAGCTGGGCGCCGTCGACGTCCGGCAGCACCGGCAACCGATCGGGGTGGTCAGCGCGGCGGTGGCCGACGCGCTGCGCCCCACCCTGCCGGCACTCGACGTGGTGATGACCGCCCGCCACGGGGCGCTCGAACCGTGGTGGCACGACTACACCACCGAGGACCGGGATCGAGCGCTGGAGCTGCTCGACCGCTTCGGGATCGTCGAGCTGGCCGACCACCAGTTCGCGACGATGTCGTCGGGTGAGCGTCAGCGAGCGCTGATGGCCCGGGCGCTGATGGCCTCGCCCCGACTCCTCGTGCTCGACGAACCCGCCGCCGGGCTCGACCTGGGTAGCCGCGAGGAGCTCCTCGGTGACCTGGGGAGACTGGCTCGTGATGCCGACACCCCGCCGACCCTCCTCGTCACCCACCACGTCGAGGAGATCCCGACCGGGTTCACCCACCTCCTGTTGATGCGCGACGGACGGATCCACGCCCGGGGGCCCCTCGACCAGACCCTCACCGGTGCCGCACTGAGCGGGTGCTTCGGGGTCGACCTGGAGGTCTCGAGGGCAGACGGGCGATGGTGGGCACGGGCCCGAGCCTGACTCAACCCACCTCGCGCAGCCGGGCCTCACCCGCCACAGGTTCCCCGTCGCGCTCCCCCGCTGCGACGCGCGGATCGACCGCTTCCACCCCCGCCGCCAGCGCGCCCGAGAACGCATCGACATCGGTGATGGGAACGTCGTGGTCCGCCCCTGGCAGCGGCTGAAGGTGCGCGCCGAGCAGGGCGGCGAGGGCGCGTTGGCGCGCGTAGGGCACCAACGAGTCGCCCTCGGTGATGACCACCGCGGCGGGGACAGCGAGTTGGCCCGCCCACGGTCGGGCGTCGAAGCGCCCCAGCTCCGCGCCGGCCTGGCGCAGCAATCGGGGGTGGGTCCTGGTGAACTCGGATGCCAGCCACGCCGAGTGCGGCGCGAAGGCGTCGTCGACCCGGGCGAGATCGTCGGCGAGCCTGGCAACCAGGCGGTCACCCCATCCGGCGCGGACACCCAGCTCCAACAGGGCGATCCCCTTCCAGCGGAGACGTTCGGCTCGGGTGCTGCTGAACTGCAACCCGGTGGCAGCCAGCACCAGGCCAGAGACCCGGGCTCGATGGCGCCGGGCGAGCAGCAACGAGATCGGTCCACCCATCGAGTACCCGACGGCGATCGCCTGGTCGATCCCGAGCACGTCGAGCACCGCGGCCGCGTCGTCGGCGCAGTCGGTGAGCCGGAACGGCTCTGGCGTGCGCATCCCGCGGCCGTGGCCACGATGATCGACGGCGATGACCCGGCGGACCCCGTCGAAGCGGTCGAAGGCGCCGTACCAGTTCAGGTCGGCGCTGGCGGTCCAGCCGTGCAGGAACAGCAGCGGTGGCCGGTCGGTAGGCCCCTCGAGCTCGCGGATGAAGGTGTCGCCGCGGCCCGGAAGGCTCAGCACCCGGCCCGGCGGCAGGGGCGGGGCGACCGGCGGTGGCAGGTCGATCGGTGCCCGACCGAGCAGCTGGCGGAGCCGGGTGAGATACAGCGCAGAGGCCGAACGCGTCGATGCCATGTCACGGTTGTAGCGGGTCGGCGACCAGCAGCCAAGGCGACAGCCCCCCGCCGGGGTCGGTCAGGAGGAGACGAGGGCGAGCAACCGCTGCCGCGACCGTTCGATCTCCTGGTTGAGCACCGCCGCCACCGCCGGACCCCAGAGCCGCCCGTCGTAGCGCAGCGACACGGCCAGATGGCTGCCGAGATTCGTGGGGGCCACCTCGGCCCGCAGCACCCACCCACCGTGGTCGCGCCCGTCGAGCTCGCGGCGCTCGAACACCACGAGCCGGGGGTGGTCGCAGGTGGTGCGCTCCATCCGCAGCCGCTTGGCCCGCGACAGCGGGCCCAGCTGGGCTTCGAGGTCGACGGTCCACGCTGGCGGTTGGTCGTGGTCGACCTGGTCGTCGCGTCGGGTGCGGCGGATGATTCCGAGCCACTCGGGGTAGCGGTCGAGGTCGTCGAGCCACCCGAACAGGTGCTCGGGTGAACAGGGGGCATCGAGTTCGGCGAGCAGCTCCACGTGGTCAGTCTGGCCGCTGGGACCCGGGCGAGCGATCCCGGGACCGGCAGGCCGAGCATCGGCCCCGAAGCACGATCTCGATCCGATGGACCTCGTGCTCGGCAACGATCCGCCGGGTGTCGACCGGCACGACCTCGTGGGGCACGTCCTCGATGGCGCCACAGACCCGGCACACGAAGTGGTGGTGGGGTCCGGCGGCGGCGGCGCTCTCGAAGCGGGCCGCTCCCGGCCCGAGCTCGGCGCGCAGCACCAAGCCCGCACCGACGAGGTCGTCGAGGACCTTGAAGACGGTGGAACGGGGCAGGGCGGTGCCGTGATCGGCGAGCGCCCCGACCAGCTCGTCGGCGCTCAGGTGGCCGTCGACGGTGTCGAGCAACGACAGGACCGTCGCCCGCTGGCGGGTGCTTCGCAGCCCCGCGCCGCGCAGGCGACCGTCGAGGTCGTCGACCGCTGTCACTCCTCCTGGGCGCTGAGCATCCACAGGTGCTCCTCGAGCTGGGTGGTGATGGAGATGAGCAGATCCTCGGTGATGGGGTCGCCCCCGTCGAGGTCGGTGATCGCGGTGCGGGTGCGGGCGGCGACGGCCTGCACGGCATCGGCGGCCGCAGCGACGGCGGCCTCGGTGCTGAGCCACTCGCTGGTGATCGACGGGACCTCGGTGCTCGAGGCCACGGTGCTCGAGCGTCCGTCGGGGATCACACCGACGATGGCCAGACGCTCGGCCACCTGATCGGTGGAGGTGCGGGCGGTGTCGACCACCTCGTCGAGCTGGAGGTGCACCGAGCGGAAGGCCCGTCCGGTGACGGTCCAGTGCGCCTGCTTGGCGATCTGGGACAGTTCGATGAGGTCGACGAGGATCGGTTGCAGCACGGTGCCGACCCGATCCTGGACAGCGGGCACGAGCGGTGAACGGGTGGGCTTGGATGCGGTGCTGGAGGTCATGAGGTGCTCCTGGATGTCCGGATAGGGGGCTTTTCTGGACAAGATCCAGTTTACCCGGTGGTCGTCGACACCAAACCTCAGAGCCGGGCCTCGATGAGCATCGGGCCATCGGTGCCGAAGGACCGTCGCAACCCGTCGACCAGTCCGTCGGCGGTGTCGGCCGCGACCGCCTCGACGCCCATCCCCCGCGCCAGCGACACCCAGTCGAGATCGGGCGAGCCGAGGCCGGTGAGCGAGGCCGCGGCGGGCCCTGGGTCGGTCACCCCGGCTCGCAGCAGCTCGATCTCGAGAATGCGATAGGTGCGATTCGCGCACACCACCACGGTGACGTCGAGGCCCTCGCGGGCCATCGTCCACAACGCCTGGAGCGTGTACATGCCACTGCCGTCGGCCTCCAGCGCGATCACCCGCCGGTCCGGGCACGCCACCGCGGCACCGACCGCGGCGGGCAGGCCATAGCCGATCGCCCCCCCGGTGAGCGCCAACACGTCGTGGGGCGGAGCCATGCGGGCCGCCGAGGCGTAGGGCCCGCCCGAGGTGATGGCCTCGTCGACCACGATGGCGCCTTCGGGTTGCAGCGACGCGAGGGCGGCGCCGAGCTCGGCGGGACCCAGCTCGGCGCCGGTCGGCACAGGAGGCACCGACCCACCAGGGGTCGACACCGAAGGTGCGTCGAGGGCGGCGGCCAGAGCGTCGAGGGCGTGGACGACGTCGTCGCCTGGCTCGGCCAGGCGCGCCAGCTCGCAGGATTCCGAGCGGGGGTGGCTCCGCTGACCCGGGTAGCCGAAGAAGGCCACCGGATCGGTCGCACCCGCCAGCACCAGCACCGAAGCCGACTCGAACACCTCGACCGCCTGCTCGGGGAAGTACGGCACCCGCCCGAAGCTGGGGATCCCCGCTCCCCGCTCGAGACGGGCGGGATTCGACTCGGTCAGCACCCGACACCCGGTGGCCGAGCCGATGCGGGCCGCGGCGAACAGGCCGTCGCGGCGATTTCCGGTGCCACCGACCAGCAGGATCCCCGAGTCGCCCGCTGCCCGCAGCGTCTGGGCGATGGCGTCGACCCGCGCCGGCGGCACCAGCGCCCGGGGAGCGGGTTCGACCGCAGGCGAGGGCTGCTGCTCGATCTCGCCCCACGCCACGTCCTGGGGCACGACGAGGGTGGCGACCTGACCGGGCGGCTCGATCGAGGCGGCGATGGCCTCGGCTCCATCGGCCGCGACATCGGAGGGGTGGCGAGCGGTGCGCACCCAACCCGACATCGGCTCGGCCAGCGAGACGATGTCGGTGGCGAGCGGGGGATCGGCGTCGCGGTGCCAGGTGGCGTGGTCGCCCACCAGGTTCACCACCGCGCTGTTGGCCCGGCGGGCGTTGTGCAGGTTGGCCAGACCGTTGGCCAGGCCGGGCCCCAGGTGCAAGATGGTCAGCGCGGGAAGGTCCGCCATCCGCCCGTAGCCGTCGGCCGCGCCGGTGACCACGCCCTCGAACAGGCCGAGCACCGCCCGGATCCGCGGCTCGTGGTCGAGGGCCCCGACCAGCTGCATCTCGGTGGTGCCGGGATTGGCGAAGCACGCCGTGATCCCTGCGTCGGCCGCCGCCCGCATCAATGCCTGTGCCCCGTCCATGGGCCCCCTCTCGTCGTGGTGGCTCCATTGTGCCGCAGTGCGGTGGCTCACGACGCGGGCGGCACCACCACCGGTCGCCCGACCATGACCAGCGTGATCGGCGCTCCCACCGCGGGAACCGCGCCGGCTCGATCGGCCACGCTGACCTCGACCGGTGGGTCACCCGAGTCGTCGATCGCCACCCGGGCCAGGAGGTGGTCTCCCCGGAAGGTGCGCCCGACCACGACTCCACCGATGCCGTCGATGCCGTCGTTCCCGTCGTCGGCAACGGTGAGCGTGTCGGGTCGCACCACCAGCTCTCCGGCTCCGGTCACCCCACCGGGATCGGCCGCCACCGGCCCCCACGGGGCCAGCACCGTTCCGTCACCGTCCACCGACACGCGAACGAGCGCGACGGGCCCGACGATGCGAGCCACCGCCGCGTCGGTCGGGCGCCTCCACACCTCTTCGGCCGGACCGACCTGGGCGATCTCCCCTTCGCGCATGACCACGATGCGGTCGCCGGTGGCGAAGGCCTCGGCTTGGTCGTGGGTCACGTGCACAACCGACGCTCCGCTGCGTCGCAGGACCCCGGCCAGATCCTCGAGGAGACGGTCCCGGAGCGCGCGGTCGAGCGACCCCAGCGGCTCGTCGAGCAGGAGCACCGACGGTCGGGGAGCCAGCGCACGAGCCAGCGCCACGCGCTGGCGCTCACCGCCGGAGAGCCCGTCGATCTCCCGGCGGTCGAACCCGGCCAAACCCACCAGATCGAGCACCTCGGCCACACGGGTGGAGATCTCGGACTTGGACCAGTGCGCCATGCGCAACCCGAACGCCACGTTGCCGCCGACGTCGCGGTGCGGGAACAGGGCGTGGTCCTGGAACATCAGCCCGATCCCGCGCTTGTGGGGCGCGACACCGGTGATGTCGACCCCGTCGACCACCACCCGACCACTGCTCGGGGCCGCCAGGCCGGCGATCACCCGCAACAACGTCGTCTTGCCGCTGCCACTGGGCCCCAGCACCGCCACCACCTCGTGGTCGGCCAACTCGAGGTCGACCTCGGACAGGATGGAGGCTCCCGCGATGTCGACGCTCACCGACTCGACACGCAGGCTCACGACCCGACCGACCTCGGGCGCAGACGCGAGATGGCGAGCAGCGAAGCGGTGGTCAGCACCATCAGGATCGTCGACAAGGCCATGGCCTGGCCGATGCTCGCCGCACCCGGTCGTCCCAGCAAACGGACGATCGCGACCGGCACCGTCGGCATGTCGGCCCGGGCGAGGAAGATGGTCGCCCCGAACTCGCCGAGGGAGATGGCGAACGCGAACCCCGCCGCCACGCCGAGCGCCCGACCCACCAGCGGCAGGTCGACCTCACGCCACACCCTGGCCGGCGACGCACCGAGGGCGGCGGCGGCCTCGCGCAGCCGTTGATCGATCGACAACAGCACCGGCAGGATGACCCTCACCACGAACGGCACCGCCACCAGCGCCTGGGCCATGGGGACCAGCAGACGGGAGTCTCGAAAGTCGAGCGGCGGCGAGTCGAGCGAGATGAGGAACCCGAATCCGACGGTGACCGCCGACACCCCGAGCGGGAGCAGCAACACCACGTCGAACGCTCTCGACACCGCTCCCCTGCCGCGGGCCACCACGACCGACGCCAATCCCCCCACGGTGATCGCCACCGCGGTGGCGATCACCGCGAACAGCAGCGAGTTGCGCACGGCCTCGATCCCGGCGACGCCGAGGACCGACGCGTCGGGGTCGAACAACATGTCGTACCAGCGGGCGCTCCACCCGTCGGGCGTGCGCAGCGACCGGCTCACCAGCATCGCCAGCGGCGAACCGAGCAGCACCGCGAGGACCGTCAGCGAGGCGGCCAGGAACAGACGGTGCGACACGGCCTCTGGAGGGCGGGCCGCCCCGCTGGGTGCGGTGAGGGGCTGTTGCACCGCCGCCCCCTGCTGGCGGCGCGCCCCGAAGGCCAGCAGCGTTGCCACGATCGCGAGCTGGATGAGGGCCAGGACCGCAGCCACCGGAAGGTTCAACAACAGGGCGGTCTGGCGGTGGATCTCGACCTCGAGCGTGGAGTACCGGGGTCCACCGAGCAGCAGCACCACCCCGAACGAGGTGAAGGTGAAGAGGAACACGATGCCCGCGGCGGACATCACCGCCGACCGTGCAAGTGGCCACAGGACCTCGATGGCACTGCGCACCCGACCCGCCCCGAGGCTGGCAGCAGCATCCTCGAGATGGGGATCGAGCTGTTCGAGCAAGCCACCGACCACCCGCACCACCACCGACACGTTGAAGAACACGTGGGCGATGAAGATGGCCGCCAACGAAGCGCGCAGGTCCATCGGCGCCGAGCCGAACAGGTTCCCGACGGGGCCACTGACCGGACCGCCCGGGCCCAGCAGGGCGAGGAACGCGGTGGCCACCACCACGGTCGGCAGCACGAAGGGAACCATGATGGCGGCCTGCAGCAGCCGACGCCCCCGGAACTCGAAGCGCGCCAACGCGTAGGCGACGGGGAGCGCCACCACCAGGGTCAACACCGTCGACACCACCGCCTGCCAGAGGGTGAACCACACCACGCCCCGGAGGGCGGGATCGCCCAGCACGTCGGCGACGACGCCGAGCTCCCACCGACCCCCGGGCCGTAGACCCATGGTGACGATCGAGGCGACGGGCACGACGAAGAAGATGGCGAGGAACGCGGCGGGGACCGCCGCCAGGCTGAGACTGGCGGCGGTCCCGAGCCGCGGTGCCCGCGTCCTGAGTCGCGGCGACCCGTTCAGCGCAGCACCACGTCGGTCCACTCCCGGATCCACTCCTCGCGCTCGGCCTCGATCAGCTCGGGATCGAGCTGGTAGGGATCGGACGGGGAGGTGGCGTAGCGGTCGAACAGCTCGGGAAGCTCCACGGTGTCGACCGCGGGGAACACGAACATCGACAGCGGGATCTCGGCCTGGAACTCGTCGCTCAGGAGAAAGTCGATCAGCTCACCGCCGCCGTCGGGGTTCTCGGCGTTGGCCAGCACGCCGGCGAACTCGATCTGGCGGGTGCAGGTCGATTCGATGGTGCCGGTCGGACCTTGTTCGGGCAGCGGATCCTCGTCGGGGACCTCGAAGGGTGGGCTGGTGCCATAGGAGTTGACCAGTGGCCGGTCGCCCTCGCTCGAGGGTCCCGAGAACCAGCTGTAGTAGGCGTCGGTCCACCCGTCGGTGACCTCGACCCCGTTGTCGCGAAGCGCGGCCCAGTAGTCGAGCCAGCCGTCCTCTCCGTACTCGGCGATGGTGGCGGTCAGGAACTTGAGGCCAGGGGTTGACGATGCCGGGTTCTGGGTGACGAACAGTCCCTCGTAGGCCGGGTCGGTCAGGTCGTCGAGCGAGGTGGGGACCTCGAGGCCCTCGGACTCGAACCACTCGGCGTCGTAGTTGACACACACCGGACCGTGGTCGATCGGGGTGACCCGGTGCTCGTCGTCGAGCCGCAGCTCCGCGGGCACGCGGTCGAGCCCCTCCGCCTCATGAGGCTCGAACAGGTCGGCGTCGAGCGCGCGCGACAGCGTGGCGTCGTCGACACCGAAGAACACGTCGCCCTGGGGGTTGTCGACGGTGAGGATGGCCTGGTTCAGCGCCTCGACGGCGTCGCCTCCGGGCCGGACGGTGAGGGTCAGACCGGTCTCGTCCTCGAACTCGGCGACCAGCTCGTCGCTGATCTGGAACGAGTCGTGGGAGACCAGGACCACCTCGCCGGGGTCGGGGTCCGAGGTGCAACCGGCGAGCACCCCGACGAGCAGGGCGAGCGCGAGCATCGGGGCCCGGCGAAGCAGCCGTGGGGATGGATGGATGGGAGAGGTCACGTCGGTGTTCCTTCTGGTGGTCGTTCGGGTGGAGGTGCGACGCTGATGGCGGGTCCGGGGAGCACGGCGAGCAGCACCCCGGCCTCGACGGTGATCTCGGCCTCGGGGTCGACGAGCGCGTTGCTCACACCTCGGCTGGAGCCCGGATCGAGCTGCTCGCCGGCCAACGGGTAGAGCAGTCCCGTGGTGGTGATGCCCGTCGCCGGACCGTTCACCGCCAGCAGCGTCACGGTCTCGCCGGGTTCGCCGCGGATGCGAGCGTGCCGGCGAACCACGTGGAGCCGGGCCAGGGCGTCATAGGCCACCAGATCGAGCGACTGGTACCTGGGTGAGGCCATCACCAAGGCGTTGGCGAGCAGGTGGTCGAGGCGACCACCTCCGCCGCCGATCACCGCCGCGCTCGAGGCGCCGAGCGAACGTGCCGCGTCGAGCGCCAGCTCGAAGTCGGTGGCGTCCTTGGCGATGGGATGACGATGGACCTGCGCCCCCTGTCGTTCCGCCCGCTCGAGACCGTCGGCGGTGACCGAGTCGAAGTCGCCGATGGCGAGATCGACCACCAGTCCCAACCGGTGGGCCTGGTCGACACCGGAGTCGGCGGCGATGACCACATCGTGGGCGGGGATGCCCGCGGCGTGCTCGATGGCGACGGCGTCGCCTCCGAGCACGATCAGTGCCCTGCGCACGCCGGCGCCATCGGCAACTGCGGGTCTGCTCACGTCGTGGTCCAGTCGGTCGGGTGACAGGGAACGACGGAACGTGAACTGAGTGCCTCCCTGCGCCGGCATGACCCGGTTCAGGTTCAGACGGTCGGAGGCCTTGACCTCCCTCTCAGCCCGACGCTTCGGGCTCCCGTGGTGATGGTGAGTGTAGCGGCTGGCTAGCTGAACGCGGCGATGCCGGTGATGGCCTGGCCGAGCACGAGGGTGTGGATCTCGTTGGTGCCCTCGTAGGTGTAGACCGACTCGAGGTTGTTCATGTGGCGGATGACCGGGTACTCGAGCGTGATGCCGTTGGCGCCCAGCACGCTGCGCGCTTCACGGGCGATCTCGAGCGCCTGGCGCACGTTGTCCATCTTGCCGAAGCTCACCTGGGCCGAGGTGAGCAGGCCCTGGTCCTTGAGGCGCCCGAGGTGGATCGCCACCAGCGTGGAACGGTTGACCGCCACCATCATCTCGACCAGCTTGCGCTGGGTGAGCTGGAACCCCGCGATCGGCGTCCCGAACTGGATCCGCTCCTTCGAGTACTCCAGAGCGGCCTCGTAGCAGGCCCGCGCCGAACCGGCGGCACCGAAGAGGATGCCGAACCGCGCCTCGTTCAAACACGACAGCGGGCCCTTCATGCCCGCGACCCCGGGCAGGACGGCGTCGGCGGGCAGACGCAGATCGTCGAACACCAGCTCGGAGGTGACCGATGCCCTCAGTGACGCCTTGAGGTGGATGTCGTTGGCGCTGAACCCCGGGGTGTCGGTCGGGACCACGAACCCACGAACCCCATCGTCGGTGCGGGCCCACACGACCGCCACGTCGGCGATGCTGCCGTTGGTGATCCACATCTTCGAGCCGTTGAGGATCCAGTCGCCACCGGCGTCCTGTTTGGCGTGGGTGCGCATGCTCGCGGGGTCGCTACCCGAGTCCGGCTCGGTGAGCCCGAAGCACCCGATGGCCTCGCCCGAGGCCATGCGGGGCAGCCAGGTCTGCTTCTGCTCGTCGGAGCCGTAGGCCCAGATGGGGAACATGGCCAGCGACCCCTGCACCGACACGAAGCTGCGCAGCCCGCTGTCTCCGGCTTCGAGCTCGAGGCACGCCAAGCCGTAGGACACGGCGTTGGTACCTGCGCAGCCGTAGCCCTGCAGGTGCATCCCCAACAGCCCGAGCTCGCCCATGACCGGAGCCAGCTCGCGGGCGGGGAAGGTCCCCTGGTCGTACCACTCGCCCACCGCGGGCAGGATCCGGTCGGCGACGAACTGGCGCACGGTGTCGCGGATCTGGCGCTCCTCGTCGGCGAGCAGATCGTCGAGCACCAGGAAATCGTGCGGATCGTCGCCGCCGACCCGGGTCAGATGTGGAGTCTCGGTCATGGGTCGACGATATCGCTTCGCGGCTGTCGGGGAGATACCGTCGATGCCCACAGGAGGAAACGCCGTGACCGGCACATCGACACCATCTGGGCGCCCCACAACAGCGGGGCCCCTTCGCAGCCCGACGAGCCCGAACGGATCCGACCCGATCGACCGGCCACGCGTCGCCGCGGCGGTCCGCGAGCTGCTGCTCGCCGTCGGCGAGGACCCCGACCGCGACGGGCTGATCCGCACGCCGGACCGGGTCGCGGAGATGTACGCCGAGATCCTGTCGGGCATCCACGACGATCCGTCCCGGCACCTCGAGGTCATGTTCGAGGCCGACCACGACGAGATGATCATGGTCCGCGACATCAGCTTCTCCTCGATCTGCGAGCACCACCTCATACCCTTCATCGGCAGGGCCCACGTCGCCTATGTGCCCGGCGACGACGGTCGCATCACCGGGCTGTCCAAGCTGGCTCGCCTGGTCGACGGGTTCGCCCGCCGTCCGCAGGTCCAGGAGCGGCTGACCTCCCAGGTGGCCGACTGCCTCATGGAGCGGTTGGCACCACGCGGCACCCTGGTCGTGGTCGAGGCCGAGCATCTCTGCATGACGATGCGCGGCATCCGCAAGCCCGGCTCGGTGACGGTCACCTCCGCGGTCCGCGGCCTGTTCCGCGAGGATCAGGCCACCCGGGCCGAGGCCATGAACCTGATCGGGTTCAGCCGGGACCGCTGACCGCACCTGCTGCCGGTCCCTGCCGGCGGTCAGGTGTCGAGCACGTCGCGAAGGATCTCCGGCAACGGCCCGGCGACGGCGAACAGGTGTCCCTGCCCGAATCGGGCGCCCAGCTGCAACAGCAACTCGTGCTGTTGCGGCGTCTCGACCCCCTTCACCACGGCGTTGATGCCCAGCTGATCGGTCAGTGCCAACAGGTGCTCGACGATGCGGGCCGAGGTGGAGTCGAAGGTCATGGTCGCGGTGAAGGTCGGGCAGGTCTTCACCCAGCTCAGCGGCAGGTCCCGCAACAGATCGAGCGACGAGCCCCTCGCCCCGAAATCGTCCAGCGCCAGCCCCACCCCCGCGTGGTGGAGGGCCTGGGCGGTGCGGCCGACGGTCTCGACATCGTCGTCGACCTGGGTCCCGTTGAACTCGACCACCAGCGAGCTCGGGGAGAGTCCGCTCGACTCGATCAGGTCGAGCACCGAATCCACGATGCCGGGCATCGCCAGCTCGTGGGTGGACAGGTTGAGAAACCACAGACGATCACGACCGGTCGCCTCTCGGGTCTGAACGGCGCCGCGCACGACCTCGGCCCGCACATGGGTACCAAGGTCGTGGATCAAGCCCGTCTGTTCCGCCATGTCGATGAACTCCGCAGCCGGGAGCCCTCGCGAGCCACGTGTCCACCGCACCAGGCTCTCGAAGCCGACTGGGCGCCCCGAGGCCAACTCCACGATCGGCTGGAAGTGGACCGCAAGGTCGCCCCGTTCCAGCGCATGGTGCAGGGCCCGCTCGTCGTCGAGGTGGATGTTCTCGGTGCGCCGTAGCGCTGAAGCGAACACCACCGGGTGTCCGATGCCCCGGCGCTTCGACTCGTACATGGCCGCGTCGGCCCGGGCGACGATCTCATCGGCGTCGATGGCGTCGTGGCCCGACCAGGCGACGCCGACGCTGGCTCGCAGATCGACGGTCCTGCCCTTCAGGGTGACCTCTCGCCTCACGACCGCAGCCACCCGGTCGGCGATCTCGACCACCTCCTCGGGGTTCGAGACGCTGGGGCACACGACGAGGAACTCGTCCCCGCCGATGCGTCCCACCAGGTCGTCGCCCCGCACCGCGCTGCGGATCCGGTCGGCGGCGATGACCAACAGCTCGTCGCCCGCGGCGTGACCGAGCTCGTCGTTGATCGCCTTGAAACGGTCCAGGTCGATGAACACCACGCCGATCCGCTCGCCCGGACCGACGATGGTCTCCTCGAGGATGCGCATCACCGACGAGCGGTTGTAGCAGCGGGTGAGCGCGTCGTAGGTGGCCCGCTCCTCCAGCTGGGTGCGCAGACGGACGCTCTCGGTCACATCCGCGATCGTGAGGATGGCGGCGTTGACGGTCCCGTCGTCTTCGGTGAGGGACCGCAGGCTGACGTGGCACAGGCGGGACTCGCCGGTGCCGGGCAGGCGCAGGCTCACCTCGATCTCGCCGTCGGTCCCCTCGAGGGCGTCGTCGATGGCGATGCGGAGGTCATCCCAGTCGGGTCGTGCCACGGTCCGGAACTGGTCCTCGATGGTCGATGCCGCGTCCACGCCGAGGATCTCGTGCAAGCGCTCGTTGGTGTAGAGCACCTGGCGTGGCGCATTGATGTGCAACAGCCCGGTGGGGAGCGCCTCGGCCAGGCGGTTGAGCAGCTGCTCACGGGCACGCAACGCCTCGTGAGCCGCCATCTCGTCGGAGATGTCGATCATCTGGCCGTACACGTCGTGGTGATCGGGTTCGTCGAGCCGGTTGGTGTTGAGGAACTCCATCCAGACGTAGGAGCCGTCCTTGCGGAGGTGGCGCAGGCGCGTGCGCTGACCGTCGCCGGTCGAGGCGAGCATCGACATCCAGTTCTCGATCGCCCGGTCCTGGTCGTCGGGGTGGATCACGTCGAGCCCCCGCTTGCCGACGAGCTCCTCGGGCTCCCATCCCAGGATCTTGGTGATGTCGGGGTCGACCTCGATGAACTCGGCCGCCTCGGACTTGCGGGTCCAGGTGACACGGGGCACCAGCGGCGGCGCCTCGGCGATCGCCTCCATGACCTCGGTCCCCTTCGGGGCCAGCACCACGCACATGAACACGCCCCAGCGTTCGCGTACGTCGAAGAACTGGATCGTCACGGTCTCGTCGGGCGTACCCGCCAGATGGACCTGGCCACGCGCCGCGCCGACCTTGCGGACCCGCTCCCAGGCGTCGAGGATCACGACTCGGTCGGCGGGGACGACGATGTCGATCGCCGACCGGAACCGCATCACGCGGTGGCCGGCGCCTCCCAGGTCGGGCGGCATGGGCACGAAGATCCCCTCGGAGTTGATCGCCGAGATCAGCGCGTCCGGGTTCTGCTCGAGGACCGCGAGCAGCGCGGTCTCGAGTTGGCGGGAGTCGAAGAGCGATGGGTCACTCACATCCTCTTCATCGGCAGCCACCGGGGTGGCGTGACGACTCACCCGCACCAGGTCCGCGCAATGATGCGATCGAACCAGGGCCATCCGAACCATCAGTAGGGGGACGACCCGGTGCGAGCCCCGCCGTGGCCCGACCGACTCAGATCGACAAGTGCACCTCGCCCGCGGCGCACCGCTGGGCCAGGCCGAGCACCGTGGCCCAGTACCCGGACCCGCTGCCGTCGCCAGCACCAGTCGAGGAGGGCTCGGGCACGAACGAGTCGACCGACACGGCCGTGCGAACCAGCTGACCGGATCTCGACAACTCCATCAGGTCCACTGTCACACGCCTTCCCGCGAACAGCTCCACCCCGTCGGCGATGCGGAGCTCGGCCACCGACGCGACCTCGGCCCGATCGGGTGCGTACTCGGTCACCGGCCGGTCATCGACGGCGAGGTGCACGTGGCACAGCTCGCGGTTGAGACCCTCGGGTGTGTGGTCGACCATCCGGCGCACCCCGAGGCTCACCAGCGCCGACGCATCGATCTCCACACCCAGCTCCTCATGCAATTCCCGGAGCCCCTCCACCGGAGATTCGCCGGCCTCCAGGTGCCCGGTCGCGCTCAGATCGAACAGCCCGGGGAAGGTCACCTTGTCGTGTGCCCTCCGTTGCAGGATCGCCGCCGGCCCCTCCGGCCGGGGAGCGATGATGAGCAGATGGAACACACGGTGCCACCATCCCTCGGCGTGGGCGGTCGCCCGGTCGAGGACGCCTCGGTGGCGGCCCGCCTCGTCGTAGACGTCGATCAGCTCGCTGCTCACCGGCGGAACCCGGCGATGACCGCCTCGGCCTCGGGCTGGACCAGTCCCAGCACCGATGCGCCCCTGCTGGTGGTGTAGCCGTAGACGGGGAGCTCGACCGACTCGGGCTCGAGCCCGCGCATCCGACGGGCGAAGCCCAGCGCGTCGAACAGGCCCATGCGGTCGTCGATCCGCAGACCCCCCGCCACGGCGCTGCTCACCCGCATGAGCTCGACGGGGTTGCGGGTGGAGCCGACGTCGCTCATCACGGCGCGGAGGAAGCGCTGCTGACGCTGCACCCGCCCCAGGTCGGCGGTCGGGTCGACGCGCCAGGCCCCGTCGATCAGCTCGGTGTATCGACGTGATCGGACATAGGCCAGCGCCTGGCTGCCATCGAGGACGACCTCACCCGCCTCGGGCTGGTCGAACCCCGAGTTGGGGTCCCGGGCCGGGTGGGGGATCTCGATGGTGACCCCACCGACGGCGTCGACCATCCCGGCAAAGGTCACGAAGTCGACCTCGACGTAGTGGTGGACGGGGATCCCCAGACCCTGCACGGTCTCGATCAGCGACGCCGGGCCGTCGCGGTAGGCGGCGTTGATCCGGCCCTGGCTCCCATCGACCCTGGTCACCCACAGGTCGCGGGGGATCGAGACCATGCGGGCGCCGTCGCCGGTCGTCCGGAGGACCAGCATCGTGTCGGACCGCTCGGCGGTGTCGGCCGTCGTGCCGTCACCGAGCACCGCTCCGGCCGTCGGATCGTCGGGATCGAACCCGTCCCGGGTGTCGGAGCCGACGATCAGGTAGTTGGTGCCGCTTCCACCGGTCGACGACAGCACGTGCGCGACGTCGATCCGCTCCATGCGTTGGAACTGCCAGACCCCGTAGAGCACGAACACCAGCACCAGTGAGACGAGACCCAGCCCGGCGATGGTGACGACCCGCAACGGGGTGATGCGTCGGCGACGCCGCTTGGGCCCAACCGGCCGCTTGGGCCCATCCGGCGGAGCGGCGGGAGGATCCGTCCGAGGCGCGGGGGGAGCAACGGCATCGGCAGGCACGAAGTACTGACGCGGGGCCGTGGCGAGCTCGCGCTCGGACGCGCCGTCGGGGTCGGGACCAGCCGGCTGGGGGTCGTCGGGATCGGGTGGCCGGGCCGCGTCCTGGTCGCGCTCGCTCCCCCACCCGGAGGGCACCGGGGGTCGGGACGCGCCGCTCGCGGCATCGCGCTGGTCGTCGGACGACGGGGTCACAGCCGTGCATCGTACGGGCACCGCACCGGTCACCCGAGTCATCTCGGGCGGTGCCGTTCTACAGTCTGGACATGAGCACGGCGTTGTACCCGGGGTCGTTCGACCCGTTCCACCTCGGACACCTCAGCGTCGTCGAGCAGGTCGCACCCCGCGTCGAGCACCTCGTGGTGGCTGCGGTCGCCAACCCGACCAAGACCGGACTGCTCGACCTCGACACCCGGGCCGTGCTCATCGCTCGTTCGGTCGATCACCTCCCCAACGTCGACGCCATCGCCTTCGAGGGCCTCGTCGCCGACCTCGTGACCGATCTGGGGGCAGAGATGCTGATCAGGGGACTGGGTGAGGGGACCGACGAGCTGTCGATGACGGCCGCCGACGAGCGCCTCGCCGACGTCGAGACCGTGATGGTTGCGCCCGCAGCGGGCCTCGGCCACATCGCCTCACGTCACATCCGTGCAGCGGTCGCCGCCGGCCGCGCTGCAGGACTGTCGAACCAGGTGCCCCAGGCGGTGCTCGCGGGTCTGATGGGGCTGCACATCCGACGTTGAACGCGACGCCGGGAGGGTGCAGCTCGCACCCTCTCCATGCGCCGTCGTGGTGGGCGATAGTGGTTTCGAACCACTGGCCTCTGCCGTGTGAAGGCAGCGCTCTCCCACTGAGCTAATCGCCCGTGCGAGGCACTGACTCTAGCGCGAGCGGCGGGCGCGACCGAACCGGGTCACCCGGCGAGCGCCGCCACCTCGGTCCGCTGCTCCGGGGTGAGACGCCACGATCCGGCGGCCGCGTTGCTGTTGACCTGTTCGGGCTTGGTGGCTCCGGCGATGACCGACGCGACGACCTCCTCGGACAGCAACCATCCGATCGCCAGCTCGAGCAAGGACCGATCGTGGTCGGCCGCGTAGGCACGCAGCCGTTCGACCGCCTCGAGACGCTTGTCGTTGAGGAACCGCTCGCGCCGGTCGGCCGGCATCATCGCCAGCCGGCTGTCGTCGGGCGCGTCGCCCGTTGCCGACACCTTGCCGGTGAGCAGTCCGGACTCGAGCGGGAAGTAGGGCACGAGCGCGATGTCGTGGCGGCGACAGGCGTCGATGACGCCGACCTCGGGCTCGCGATGCAGCACGCTGAAGCGGTTCTGCACCGAAGCGAAGCTGGCCCATCCCTCGTTGGCAGCGATGCTGGCGCTCTGGTCGAGCTGGGACGCATCGAAGTTCGAACAACCGATCTCGACCACCTTGCCCTGGACCACCAGCTCGTTGAGCGCCCCCATGGTCTCGGCCAGGGGCACATCGGGGTCGGGACGGTGGTACTGGTAGTGGTCGATCCGGTCGGTGCCCAGCCGCCCGAGCGAGTTCTCGACCGCCTGGGCCATCCAGTCGGGATGGCCGCCCGACAACAACCCGTCGGGGCTCCCCATGGCGCCGAACTTGGTGGCGATGACCACCTCGTCGCGGCGGTTGCCGAGGGCGATCCCGAGCAGCTCCTCGGACCGGGTGTCGCCATAGACGTCGGCGGTGTCGAAGTAGGTGATCCCGGCGTCGAGGGCGGCGTCCACCACCGCGGTGGTGTCGTCCTGGCCGATGCGCATCCCGAAGTTGTTGCAGCCGAGGCCGATCACCGACACCTCGAGCTGTCCGATCTGGCGCGTGTCCATGGATCCCCTCCTGCGGCGCTGGTGGCTGACCCTACCCCTCCGATGCCGAAGCGGTCGGACGGTCACCCGATGGGTGCGAGCTGGTCCATCGCCAGGAGGTCCTCGATCGAGGCCAGGGCCTGCAGCACGGTGAGGTCCTCGCGCTGGCGGCCGATCACCTGGAGCCCGATCGGCAGCCCGCCGCGGGTGAACCCGCAGTTCACCGTGCCGGCAGGGTTGCGGGACAGGTTCACGAACGGGGTGAAGGTGACCCAGCCGGCGGTCTCCTCGCCGTTCACCGTCCCCTGGTGGTCGATCACCGGTGCCTGGCCCGCCACGGTGGGACAGAGCAGCACCGGGGCGTGGGGGAAGGCCACGGTCTCGAGGCGGTGGTTGACCAGGTGGCAGGCATCGATCGCCCGGACGACGTCGACCGCGGTGAGGCGCTCCCCGTAGTCGATCAGCGATCGCAGTTGGGGATCGATCAGATCCCATTGCGGGGTGCCACGGAGGTGACCCTGGGATCGGGCACGGGCGGCACACCACAGCTGGAACCAGTGCAGCGTGGGATCCTCGTCGAAGATCTCCTCGAGCTCGATGACCTCGGTGCCCGCCTCGGCGAGCTCCTGCACCGCAGCCTCGACCGCACCCGCCACCTCGTCATCGACCGACGCGAACCCGAGCGTCCGCGAGAACACCACCCGCTCGGGACGTTCGACCTCCTCGAGCTGGGGATGCCAGGGATCGTGCAACCCGGGGAAGCTGAACAGGTCGGTGTGGTCGGGACCGACGCAGGCATCGAGGGCCAGGACGGCGTCGCGGATGGTGCGGGTCATCGGTCCACGGGAGCTCAGCACCGTGGCCGCAGGCGGTGTCGGGCCACCGTTGGGGACACGACCCTGTGAGGTCTTGATGCCACTCAGCCCGCACAGCGCCGAGGGGATCCGGATCGAGCCACCGGCATCGGAGCCGGTGGCCAGGGGCACCATTCCGCTCGCGATCGCGGCCGCGGACCCGCCCGAGGACCCACCCGCGTTGCGGGCCGGGTCCCAGGGATTGCGGGTCGGGCCGAACGTCAGGTTGTCGGTGATCCCCGCGAACCCGTGCTCAGGAGTGTTGGTCTTGCCGACCACCACCGCACCGGCGGCCCGCAACCGAGCGACCAGCAACGAGTCCTCGACCGCCGGCGGATCGTGGGCGTGGACACCAGACCCGAAGGTGGTGACGAACCCCGCCGCGTGCTCGAGGTCCTTCACCCCGATCGGGATGCCCGCCAGTGGACCCACCTGCTCGCCCGACACGATCCACTCGTCGAGCCGAGCCGCGTCGGCCAGGGCCCGCTCGTCGTCCACCGCACAGAACGCTCCGAGCTCGGGGTTGAGGGCCTCGATGCGCTCGAGGGCGTGGCTCACCAGCTCGCGGGCGGACACCTCGCGTGACTGCACCTGGGTGGCGAGCTCGGCAACGGTCTCACGTCGGAAGTCCATGACGCCGCAGGGTAGGGCCTCCCTCCCCGGTGCGCCCGCCGGCGGCGGGCCAGCACCCCCGGGCGACGGTCACGGCGTTGCCCGTACCTCGGTGCCGGGTTCGGTGCAGGCCAGCACCTCCTGGTGACGAATGAGCCATTCGACCGTCCCGTCGGGGCAGGCGGCGCCGGTTGAGGCCTGGGCCACGATCACGCCCTCGTGCGGCACCGTGAAGCAGTCCACGACGATGGTGGCACCGCCCGCCTGCTGGATGCACGAACCCCGCAGGTCCCGCACCGTCACCATCGGCGCGTCGCCCCCGGTCCCGTCGCCGTCGTCGCGGCCCGAGCCGGCATAGGCGGTGAACACGAAGATCGCTGCCAGCACCACCAGCAGCGCGATCCACGGGACGATCCCTGCGACCGAAGCCAGGCACCCGATCGGAGGCGGGTGCTGATGCAGCGGGGGCGGGCGCTCCGCACCGTATGACGTGGCCGGACTCGCGTACCCCTGGCGCGATCGACCGGCCAGCTCCCGATCGTGGGCTGCCCTGCGATCGGGGTCGCTGAGCACCGCCCACGCCTCGTTCACCCTCGCCATCTCCGCCGATCGCCGGTCAGCGGAGCGGGCCGGGTCCCCGTGCCGATGGTCCGGGTGCAGCTCGCGAGCCAGGGCGCGGTAGCGGAGCCTGATCTGGTCGATCCCCGCCTCGGGGTCGACGCCCAGCACCTCGTAGTGGGATCGCGCGATGGGTCAAGGGTAGGGCCGGCCTCAGTCGCAACAGGAGTCGCGGAACCCACATCGCACACACCGGAAGTGAGCGTGCTCGGGCTGCCACCCGTCGACCGAGTCGCAGTTGGGGCATTGAGGGAAGGTGCCGCGCGGATCGCGGCAGGCGACGGGTGCAGGGCGGTCCATGGCCGCCACCGTAGGCGGCTCGCCTCCTCCCAGAGCGGACCCCTCGAGCGGTCTCCGCCAGCGATTGCGCGGATCCGTCCTGCCCAACGGGATGTTGTGTCGCGGGACGAGGCCGCGCACTCGCGATGCGAGCCGCGGCGATGCACTGTCAGGCGGGGGCGACGTCAGGCGGGGGCGAGGGCGGACCGCAAGAAGGCCAGCAGCTCGCGGCGACGAACGACCATCGCCCGCAGCGAGGGATCGACACCCAGCGCCCGTTGCACCTCGACCTCGGTGGCCACGCCGATCACCGTCGAGTAGGCCGACAGCAGCACCAGCCGCGGGTCGGTCGTGCGCATGGTGCCGGCGCCCATCTCGGCCTCGAGGAACTCCCGGGCCCGCTGCACCAGCGGGTCGAGGGCCTCGGTGAGGCGAACCGACCACGGCGGGCCCAATCGGCTGACCTCCCGCAGCAGGCCGAGCAGGGCCGGACGCCGAAGGGCGATGCGAAACACCGCCCGCACCACGGACTCGACCCGGTTCCACCCCGGCCCCGCCCGCGACAGCGCCGACTCGAGTGCACCGGACAGCTCGGCGGCCGAGCGGTCGATGACCGCCTCGAGGAGCACCTCCTTGGATGGGTACCAGTACAGGATGGTCTGCTTGCGGATCCCCAGCTCGGTGGCGAGCGCGTCGAGTGAGGTAGCGTCATAGCCGCGTGTCCCGAACGACTGCGCGGCAGCGTCGAGGACCCGGTCGGCGGTGCGCACGGGGCCCGACGATAGCGGGCTCTCTACCATCTGGTAGACAATAGGGCTGTGATCGCCGACCAGCTCACCGGGCGCCGCATCGCCGTCACCGGCTCCACCGGATTCCTCGGCACCGCCCTGGTCGAACGCCTCCTGCGATCGGTGCCCGGGTGCGAGCTCGTGCTGTTGCTGCGCCCCGGCCGCATGCGCACCGTCGAGCAGCGGGCGCAGCGGGAGATCTTCAAGAACGACGCCTTCGACCGGCTTCGAGGCGACCTCGGCCCCGCCGGCTTCGACGAGATGATCGGGTCCCGGGTGACGGTGATCCGCGGCGACGTCGGCACCGACGGGCTCGGACTCGACGACGACGGTCGCGCGACCCTGGCCAGCTGCGACATCGTCATCCACTCGGCGGCAACCGTCGCCTTCGACTCCCCGCTCGACGGCGCGGTCGAGGTGAACCTGCTCGGCCCCACCCGCATCGCCGAGACCCTGCACGATCTCGGCGTCGCCCCCCACATGGTGACGGTCTCCACCTGCTATGTGGCGGGCAACCACCGGGGCGACGCCCACGAGGTTCCGGTCGAGGAGTCGCCGTTCTTCGTCGACATCCCCTGGCGGCGCGAGGTCGACGCCGCCCGCCGCAACCGCTCCGACCTCGAGGCGCGGAGCCGGCGCCCCGACCGCCTGGCCCGCTTCCACGACGATGCGCGCGGCGAGCTCGGTGCGGCCGGCATCCCGCTCCTGTCGGCCAAAGCCGAGCAGTACCGCACCCGCTGGGTCACCGACCAGATGGTCGACGCCGGCCGCTCCCGTGCCCGGTCGTTGGGGTTCCCCGACGTCTACTCCTACACCAAGGCGTTGGGAGAACGTGCCCTCGCCGAGTCCAAGGGCGACGTACCGGTCACGGTGGTGCGCCCGTCGATCATCGAGTCAGCACTGGCCGAGCCCACTCCCGGGTGGATCCGGGGGTTCCGCATGGCCGAGCCGGTCATCATCTCCTACGCGCGGGGACTGCTCACCCAGTTCCCCGGTGTGCCCGAGGGCATCGTCGACGTGATCCCCGTCGACCTGGTGGTGGCGGCCATCATCAGCTGCGCCGCCCAGCCCCCCGAGTCCACGCCCCCGGTCGTCCAGGTCGCCTCGGGCTCCACCAACCCGATGCGGTACCGGCGCCTCATCAACCTCATCGAGTCGTACTTCACCGAGCACCCGGTCTATGACACGACCGGCCAGCCGATCGCGGTGCCCGAGTGGCGGTTCCCGGTCCGTGGCAAGGTCGAATCGCAGCTGGGACGGGCCAAGGTGGTCATCGACAAGGCCGAGCGGGTGCTCGAGGCCTTCCCGCTCCGCGGCAAGCAGGCAGAGCTGTCGGCCACGCTCGAGTCGCGCAAGGAAGAGGTCGAGCGCGCCTTCACCTATGTCGAGCTCTACGGCGCCTACGCCGAGTGCGAGGCCATCTACACCGTCGACGAGCTCCTCTCGATGTGGGAACGACTCGACGACACCGATCGCCGCGAGTTCGCCTTCGATCCGCGCATCATCGACTGGGACCACTACGCCACCGACATCCATCTCCCGTCGGTGGTCGAACACGCCCGGGTCAAGACCACCCCGGGCGCCAAGACCGGACCCACCCGCACCGACCGGCTCCGCAAGCAGGTTCTGTCGCCCGAGCGGCACATGGCGGCGTTCGACCTCGAGAACACCCTCATCGCCTCCAACGTCGTCACCTCCTACGCCTGGCTCGCCTCGCGCCGCCTGCCCAACGAGGACAAGGTGCGCCTCGCCGCCAAGCTGCTCCGCGAGGCGCCGCAGCTGCTGACCCTCGACCGCAAGGACCGGACCGACTTCCTGCGCTACTTCTACCGCCGCTACCAGGGAGCCTCCGTGGACCAGATGGCCGAGGACTCCACCGAGCTGCTCAGCGCCGTCATCTTGGCCAAGTCGTTCCCCGCCGGAATCCGCAGGGTCCGTGAGCACCGTGCGCTCGGACATCGCACGGTGTTGATCACCGGCGCCCTCGACTTCGTGGTCGAACCGCTGCGCCCCCTGTTCGACGACATCGTCGCCGCCGAGATGACCGTCCGCGACGGCCGCTACACCGGCGAACTGGTCAAGGTGCCGCCCACCGGCGAGGCGCGAGCCCAGGCCATGGCCGACTATGCCACCGCCGAGGGACTCGACCTGGCCGATTCGGTCGCCTACGCCGACTCGGCCTCGGATCTGCCCATGCTCGAAGCGGTGGGGTTCCCGGTCGCGGTCAACCCCGAGACCCGCCTGGCGTCGCTGGCCCGCAGGCGGGGTTGGCTCGTCGAGCAGTTCCCGAAGGCCAGCGCGACCGCCCCACTGCTGCCCCTCGCCCCGACCCGAGCGGGGGTGAGACGGTGAAGGCCCTGGAGTTCTCCCGCAACCTCCCCCGGTACGCCGCGGCCCGGGTCGCCGGCTCGATCATCGCCGGCCGTGGGGCGGGGCCCGGACCCCTGTCGTTGGTCGACGTCGATCCCCCCGGGCTCCCTGGACCGGACTGGGTCCGGGTGCGCCCCCGCCTGGCCGGCATCTGCGGCTCGGACCTGGCCACGATCGACGGGCGCAGCTCGGCCTACTTCGAGCCGATCGTATCGTTCCCGTTCGTGCCAGGACACGAGGTCGTCGGCGATCTGGACGACGGCACGCGCGTGGTGATCGAACCGGTGCTCGGCTGTGTCACCCGTGGCATCGAGCCGCCGTGCGATGCCTGCTCCCGTGGCGACCTCGGCAACTGCGAACGCATCAATCACGGACGGATCGAGCCGGGACTGCAATCGGGCTTCTGCTGCGACACCGGCGGTGGTTGGTCGACCCTCATGGTTGCCCACCGGTCGCAGCTGCACCCGATCCCCGACGAGCTCGACGACGACGCCGCGGTGCTGGTCGAACCAACGGCCTGCGCTGTCCACGCGGCCCTCCGGGGTGCGGTGGCGGCAGGCGACACCGTGGCGGTGCTCGGCGCCGGCACCCTCGGCCTGCTCACCGTTGCGGCGCTGCGACGCCACACCGATGCAGGCACCATCATCGTGGCTGCCCGCTATCCCGATCAGGCGAACCTCGCCCGGCTCCTCGGCGCCGACGTGGTCGTGGGCTCCGACGAGTGGCGGCGCGCGGTGCGCCGCGTCACCGGCAGCCACGCCGTGGGCGACGGCTCGATCGACCGGCTCACCGGCGGCGCGCACGCCGTGTTCGACTGCGTCGGATCGAGCCACAGTCTCACCGAGAGCCTGGCGGTGGTCCGGCCCCGTGGCCGCGTGGTGATGGTGGGGATGCCCGGTGCGGTCACCGTCGACCTCACCGGCCTGTGGCACCGCGAGATCGAACTCGTCGGCGCCTACGCCTACGGCACCGAGCTCACCGCCGACGGCCCCCGCCGCACCTTCGACCTCGCCTTCGAACTGGTGCGCCACGCCGACCTCGGCCGACTGGTGTCGGCCACCTACCCCCTCGCTCGCTACCGCGACGCCATCGAGCACGCGGCCAACGCCGGGCCCCGAGGTGCCGCGAAGGTCGCCTTCGACCTGCGCGACGAAAAGGAGCGCAACCGCCTATGACCCGCCGCAGCCCACGCCCGGGCTTCGTCCTCGACGTCGACCGTTCGACCCCGCCCATCGTGTTCCATCACGGCGAGGGCTTCCGGCTCGAGAAGCTGCCCCCTGGCCGGTCCCGGGTCGTCTACCCGGCCGAGCCACTGCGCGGGCTCGACGATCCCGAGGCCGCCATCCGCCACGCGCTGTTGAACCCTCACGGCGAGTCCGAGCCACTGCCGGCCCTGCTGTTTCCGGGGATGAAGCTCACCATCGCCTTCGACGACGTCTCCCTGCCGCTGCCGCCCATGCGCCGGCCCGACATCCGCCAGCGGATCATCGAGGCGGTCCTCGACCTGGCGGCCGAGGCCGGGGTCGACGACGTGCACCTCATCGCCGCGCTCGCCCTGCACCGACGCATGACCGAAGGTGAGCTGCGACACGCCGTGGGCGATCGGGTCTATGACGCCTTCGCGCCGCGGAACCTGCTCTACAACCACGACGCCGAGGACCCCGACGGCATGGTGATCCTCGGCCAGACCGGCCACGGTGAAGACGTCGAGATGAACCGCCGGGCCGCCGAGAGCGACCTGGTGGTGTACGTGAACATCAACATCGTGGCCATGGACGGCGGCCACAAGAGCACCGCGACGGGTCTGGCCGGCTACGCGGGTGTGCGCCCGCACCACAACCCGAAGACCATGACCCAGTCCAAGTCGTTCATGGACCAGACCAGCTCGGAGCTGCACAAGAGCAACTGGCGCCAGGGCGACGTCATCCGCGACGCCGGGGTCAAGATCTTCCAGATCGAGACCACGATCAACAACAACACCTTCGGCCGCACCGGCCCGATGTCGATGCTGCAGAAGCGCGAGTGGGAGTGGACGACCCGCGACCGGGCGGCGTTCATCGCCATGCAGAACGGGCTCGGCGTCCTCCCCGCCCGTCGCCGCCGCCAGATCTTCCACTCGTGGGAGGCGCCCTACGAGATGACCTCGGTGCAGGCGGGCGAGGTCGAGGCGGTCCACCGGGTGACCACCGAGAACGTCTACCGCCAACACCTGGTGCCGGTCGAGGGCCAGACCGACGTGCTCACCATGGGGCTGCCCTACATCTGCCCCTACAACGTCGACTCGATCATGAACCCCATCCTGGTCATGTGTCTGGGGCTGGGGTACTTCTTCAACCTCTACAAGGGGCGCCCGCTGGTGCGCGAGGGCGGCGTGTTGATCATGAGCCACCCCACCCCGTGGGAGTTCCACCCGGTCCACCACCCGAGCTACATCGACTTCTTCGAACAGGTCCTGGCCGACACCACCGATCCGGTGGAGATCGAGGCGAAGTACGAGAAGCAGTACGCCGAGGACGAGTGGTACCGCCACCTGTACCGCACCAGCTACGCCTACCACGGCGTGCACCCGTTCTACATGTGGTACTGGGGAGCACACGCGCTCGAGCATCTTGGCCGGGTCATCATCGTGGGCGGCGACGTGCGAGCGGTGCGACGCATGGGCTTCAGCTCGGCGTCGACGCTGCAGGACGCGCTCGAGATGGCCACCGACGTGGTCGGCCCCCGACCCACGATCACCCACTTCCACAACCCACCGATCCTCATGGCCGACGTGACATGAGCCCGGCGGCATCGACCCGGGGGGCTCGCCGATGAGCGCGAGCGCACGCACCCTGGCCCGCGTGGTCCGTCGCGTGCCGTTTCCCTATCGCGCCCCCACCACCCCGCGGGGGGTCGAGCCCCCACCCCAGCGTCGACGCACCGGATCCGACTTCCCCACCGAGTGGGCCCGCCGGTACCCCGCCCGGCTGACCCGCCTGGCGCTGCTCGAAGCCGTGATGCGCCCGATGATCGCCGGGATGGCCCCACCCCAGCGGCGGGGCCTCGACCACCTCGACCGTCTCGAGGGACCGCTCATCTTCGCCGCCAACCACCACAGCCACATCGACACGCCGCTCATGCTCACCTCGATCCCCGAGCCCTGGCGCCACCGCACGTTCGTCGGCGCGGCGGCCGACTACTTCTTCGGCAACCGGGTGAGCGGCACGTTCTCGGCCCTGGCCCTGAACGCGGTACCCATCGAACGGACCAGGATCTCCCGCGACAGCGCGGACCGCGCCGCCGCGCTGATCGAGGACGGATGGAGCCTGGTGATCTTCCCCGAGGGCGGGAGGAGCCCCGACGGCTGGGGCCAGGACTACCGCGGCGGCGCCGCCTACCTGGCCCTGCGCTGTGGCGTGCCGATCGTCCCCGTGCACCTGGCGGGCACCGGTCGGGTGCTGGCCAAGGGAGACAACCGCCCCACGAGGTCGGCGACGACGGTCACCTTCGGACCGCCCATCGTTCCCACCGACAGCGACGACACCCGCAGACTGGCCGCTCGACTCGAACAGGCCGTGGCCGAGCTGGCCGACGAGACCACCACCGACTGGTGGCAGGCGCGGCGCCGGGCCGCCGCCGGCGCCACACCGGCGCTCTCCGGCCCCCAGGCCGCAGGATGGCGCCGGGCCTGGGCTCTCGGCGAGCGCGACCCGGATCGCCGACGCACGCGGCGCCGGTGGCCACGCTTGGACTGACCGCGCTCGAGACGGCCACGCCGCGGAACCTGGCTCGGACGCGATCGAGGCGGCTCCCGTGGCGCGGGAACCGCCTCGATCACCAACCTTGGTGGAGCGAGCGGACTAGTCGACGCACCACACGCCGTCGCGACCGCGCCCGGCGCAGGTGTCGCCGAACTCCTCGTACTCCGAACCGAACTCGGAGCTGCGGTAGAGCTCGTCGCAGGCCTCGTCGTCACCGGCATCGCAGGCGTCCCACAGGACGTCGAGCTCGGGATTGTCGCCGTAGGTGTCGCCGGGCAGAAGTCCGAAGTCGCCGCCACCACCGCCGGAGCCCTCATCGAGCTGGGTGGGGTCGATGTCGCACTCTTCGAACAGCTCGAAGGCCATCCCCATCGAGTCGGGGTCGGTGAAGGAGTCGGGATCGGAGAGCATGTCCTCGAACTGCTCGTCGGAGAACCCTTCGAACATGCCCGTGAGGAAGCACTCGGCCTGGTCGGGGGTGATGCCCATCTCGGCGGCCATCTCCGAGGCCATCATCTCCATCATCGCCGGCGGGAACTCCATGTTCCCGCTGCTACCACCGGCGTCCTCGGTGGTGTCGGTGGTGTCGTCCTCGGTGGTGTCGGTGGTGTCGTCCTCGGTGGTGTCGGTGGTGTCGTCACCCGAGGTCGGGTCGACGTCGCACTCGTCGAAGGCGTCGAAGATGACCAGCAGCTGCTCGTCGGTGGGATCGTCACCGCGCTCGATCGCATCGGCGATGTCGGCGATGTCTCCCGAGTCGGTGAGCTCGTCGGCCACGCATCCGGCCTGGGCGGCGCTGAGCCCCATCTCGGAGCGCAGGCTGGAGATGACCTCGCCACGCAACTCCTCGTCGACGCCGTCATCGTCGGAGAGCACGAGGAACCAGACCAGGGCGCCGATGATGAGGGCCAGGATCACGATGCCGCCGATGATCGCCGCCATGTTGCCACCCGAGCCGTTGGGCTGTTCGGGAGGTGGACCGGCGGGTCCGCCGGGCCCGCCACCACCCGGTGGAGGCGGCGACGGTGATGCCGGCATCGCCGCAGTGGGATCCGACGCGCCGGCCGCGCCCCAACCGGCGGGCTCGGTTCCAGCCGCGGCTCCACCCGGATCCGCGCTGGGCGGATCGGTGGAGAGCGCCCCGTCGTTGGACACATGATCGGACCACTGGGAACCGTCCCAGTAGCGGTACTGGTGACGCCCGAAGGGATCGGGCTGCCACGATCCGGACTGTTCGCTCACTCGGACCCTCCACGTCGTTCGGCTGGCTGCGCAGGCTAGCACCCCACCACTGTGCGTGACCGGACATCCGAGCCGTGGGAACGTGCTGATTCGGATCGTTGCGGCTCACCCGCTACGATGCTCCAACCCCGGATCGGGGCATTGGCAACGGCGCCTCTGCTGACGACGACGTCGGCACTCACGGTTTGCTCGACACAGTGACGTGTCGAGGCTGGCCGCTCCGATCACCGCACCCCGCCCCGGCGTCACACGAGCCGGTCGACCACCACGAGGTACGGATGCACGCGCCCAAACGAGAACTCGACGCCTGCGGCATCGGCTTTGCGGCCGACGCGAACGGCACCACCTCCCGCTCGATCGTCGCCGCCGCCCTCAGCGGGCTGGCCAACGTGAAGCACCGGGGCGCGGTCGCCGCCGACGCCCGCTCCGGCGACGGCGCCGGTCTGCTCACACCCATCCCCGCCAAGATCTTCGGTGCCGGCAACGGGGTGATGACCCTGTTCTTCCGCGGCGAGGACCCCCGGCCTGGGGTCGAAGCGGCCCTGGCCGAGGAAGGGCTGAAGCTGGTCGACTGGCGGGTGCCGCCCACCGACGACGACCACCTCGGCGACCTGGCCCGCGACTCCAAGCCCAACATCGTCCAGGTCGTGTTCGCCGGCCCCGAGGGACACGACGACGAACGCAGCGCCTACCGGCTCCGTCGACGGGTGGCGGCCACCTGCGCCGACGTGTACGTGGCGTCCTGCTCGTTCCAGACCATCGTCTACAAGGGACTCGCCGCAGCCGACGAGCTGGGACACTTCTACCCCGACCTGGCCGACGAGGCGTTCGAAGCTCACTTCGCCATCTTCCACCAGCGGTTCTCCACCAACACACTGCCCACATGGGAGCGCGCCCAGCCCTTCCGGATGCTGTGCCACAACGGCGAGATCAACGCCTTGTGGGGGAACGAGCGGCGGATGATCGCTCGCTCACGCCTGGGCACCGACGACGCCGGGCTCGGACCCGAGGAGCTGTTCCGGCCGGTCCTCGACCCCACCACCTCGGACTCGGGCAAGCTCGACGAGGCGCTCGAGCTGCTGGTGCGCGGCGGTCGCCACCTCGACCACGCCATGGCCATGCTCATCCCCGACGCGTGGGAGGCCGGTCGCGACCTGTCGGCCGAGGTCCAGGGCTTCTACCGGTACCACTCGGCACTGATGGAGCCGTGGGACGGGCCCGCCGGCGTCATCTTCACCGATGGCCTCAACGTCGGCGCCGCCCTCGACCGCAACGGGCTTCGTCCCCTGCGCTACCTGGTGTGCGACGACGGCCTGATCGTGTGCGCCTCCGAGGTCGGCGCGGTCGACGTCTCGGGGCGAGGCCCGGTGCAGCGTGGTCGACTCGGGCCCGGGCAGATGATGCTGGTCACACCCGAGGACGGAGGGGTGCGCTTCGACAACGAGGTCAAGGAGCGCCTCGCCACCCGCAAGCCCTACAGCCGTTGGGCGGCCGATGGCTTCCGCCGGCTCCCCCCGGGTGAACCGGTGCTCACCCCACCCGCCGACCTCGCCTCGCGCCAGGCCGTCCACGGATACAACAAGGAAGAGCTGGCCATGGTCATCAAGCCCATGGCCGCCGATGCCTACGAGCCCACCTTTGCCATGGGCGACGACACGCCGCTCCCACAGTTCGCCGACCGGCCGCGACCCATCCACCACTATCTCCGCCAGCGTTTCGCGCAGGTCACCAACCCGGCCATCGACCCCATCCGCGAGCGGGCGGTCATGAGCCTGCAGACCCAGATCGGGCCCCGGGCCCCGATCCTGACCGAGACACCGGCCGCCACCCGGGTGCTCACCCTGCCCTCGTTCTTCGTGTACCCCTCGGCGGTCGAGGTGCTGCACGATCCCAGCCGCAACCCGTTCCCGGTCTCCTACCTCGACGCCACCTTCTCCGCCGAACGCGGTCCAGCGGGGCTGCGCGAGACCATCGAGCGCCTCGCCGACGAGGCCAGCACCGCGGTGGCCGGAGGCACCGGCGTGATCGTCATCGACCACGGCAACATCTCGCCACAACGGGCACCGGTCCCGTCGTTGCTGTCAGCCGGAGCCATCCACCAGCGTCTCGTCGCCGACCACCTCCGCTCCGACACCAGCCTCATCGTCGTGGCCGACGACGCCCGCGACGTGCACCACGTCGCCTCGCTGCTCGGCTTCGGAGCCGACGCGATCTGTCCGCGCCTCGCGTTGCACACCGTCGGCGCCGAGGCCGACGACGACGACAGCGACGACGTCAGTCCCGAGGCCCAGTACAACTTCCAGGCCGCCACCGAGGCCGGAGTGCTCAAGATCCTGTCCAAGATGGGCATCTCCACCGTCGACAGCTACCGGGGGGCACAGATCTTCGAGGTCATCGGCCTCGGCGCCGAGGTGGTCGACACCTGCTTCACCGGCTCGACCTCGCTGGTCGGCGGTGTCGGGTGGGAGGCCCTCGGCGAGGACGTCCTGTGGTTGCACGACACGGCCTGGCCCGACGACGAGGACGAGCCGTCGATCCCCTCGCCCGGTTGGATCCGCGACCGCAAGGGCGGCGAGTACCACTCCAACTCCAAGGACATGGTCGAGACCATGCACGCCTTCACCGGAGCTGCCCAACCGGTGCGCGAGCGCCCGGCCAGAGCCACGCGCAACCCCGATCTCACCGCCACCGCCGATTCGTCCGACGGCGACGACTCGCCCAACGGCGGCGGCACCGACGAGGTCGCCGCGGCCGAACAGGGCGCCGAGCGCGACGCTGCGGCAGCCGCCACCGAGGCCGGCATGGAAGCCACACCCGAGCAGCTCGCCGACATGACCGAGGCCCACCTGCTCCAAGCCGCCATTCGCGGGGAGTCGCGCGACCTCTACGACGCGTTCACCCGCACCGTGAACGAACGTCCCGTCACCGAGCTGCACGACCTGCTCGAGCTGGTTCCCGCCTCCGATCCCATCCCCATCGACGAGGTCGAGCCCGCGACCGAGATCGCCAAGCGGTTCAGCACTGGCGCGATGTCCCACGGCGCGCTCTCCAAGGAGGCGCACGAGAACCTGGCCCAGGCCATGAACATCATCGGGGGCAAGGCCAACTGCGGCGAGGGCGGTGAAGACCCGTACCGGTACCGGACCCGCGGCATGGGCCGCGACGACAAGAACTCGCGCATCAAGCAGGTGGCCTCGGGTCGGTTCGGGGTGACCCCCGAGTACCTGGCCTTCGCCGACGAGATCCAGATCAAGGTGGCGCAGGGTTCCAAGCCCGGCGAGGGGGGCCAGCTTCCTGGCCACAAGGTCTCCGCCGAGATCGCCCGCCTCCGCCACACCCAGGAGGGCGTGGGGCTCATCTCGCCGCCACCCCACCACGACATCTACTCCATCGAGGATCTGGCGCAGCTCATCTACGACCTCAAGCAGGTCAACGCCGCCCATGTGTCGGTGAAGCTCGTCGCCGAGGACGGCGTGGGAACCATCGCCGCCGGTGTGGTGAAGGCGCTGGCCGACGTCGTGCACCTGTCGGGCGCCAACGGTGGCACCGGCGCCAGCCCGCTGTCGTCGATCAAGCACGCCGGCATGCCCTGGGAGCTGGGCCTGGCCGACTGTCAGCAGTCGCTGGTCGAGAACGGCCTGCGCAGCCGCACCACGTTGCGCGTCGACGGTGGCTTCAAGAACGGGCGCCAGGTCATCACCGCCGCGCTGCTCGGCGCTGACGAGTACTCGTTCGGCACCGCGGCCATGATCGCCGAGGGTTGCATCATGTTGCGGGCCTGCCACCGCGACACCTGCAAGCCCGGCGTCGCCACCCAGCGCCCCCACTTGCGGGCCAACTTCGTGGGCACCCCCGAGGGCGTCGCCACCTACTTCATGTTCATCGCCGACGAGGTCCGGGGATTTCTCGCCCAGCTCGGCCTGCGGTCGCTCGACGAGGCAGTCGGCCGGGTCGACCTGCTGCGCCAGCGCAGCACCGGCGACCCCAGAACCGACTCGGTCGACCTCTCGCCCTTGCTCATCGACGCGGCCGACGGCGACGCGCCCCGCCGCTTCGTCGAGCGCGTCGACCTGCAGGACCCACGAGCCGACCTCGGCGACCAGTTGCTGGCCGATGGGTTCCGCCCCATCTGGGACGGCGACGAGATCGACCTCGAGTACACGATCCGCAACCGGGATCGGTCCCTCGGCGCCGCGCTGTCGGGTGCGGTCGCCCTCGAGTTCGGCACGACCCCGCCCCGCGGGCGGGCCAGGGTCAAGCTGAGTGGCTCTGCCGGGCAGAGCTTCGGGGTGTTCCTCGGTTCCGGGCTCGAGCTCGACCTGACGGGCGAGGCCAACGACTACGTCGGCAAGGGCATGGGCGGTGGCCGCATCACGGTTCGCCCGCCCGCCGACGACGCCTCGCTGTCCCGGGGCACCCACGTCGACCACACGCCCGCGCTGGTGGGCAACACCTGCCTCTACGGGGCCACCGGCGGCGAGCTGTTCGTGGCCGGTGCCGCAGGCGAGCGCTTCGCGGTCCGCAACAGCGGCGCGGTGGCCGTCGTCGAGGGGGTCGGCGACCACGGTTGTGAGTACATGACCGGCGGCACCGTGGTGGTCATCGGGCGGATGGGCTTCAACTTCGGTGCCGGCATGACCGGCGGTCAGGCCTTCGTCTGGGATCCCCAGCTCGAGCGGCTCATCCGGCGGCTCAACGCCGATCTGGTCGAGGCGATCCGTCCCGATGTGGTGGCGCTCGACGACGCCAAGCTGCTGCTCGAGCGCCATGCCGAGCTCACCGGTTCGGCCCGTGCCGCTGAGCTGCTCGACGACTGGGACCGGATCGAGAACCAGATCTGGCACGTGGTCCCGCGCGACCGCACGAGCCGCATCGCGTCGGGAATCGCCCACCGGGTCACCAACGCCTGACCCGGTGAGCGTGGCCCGCGGTCAGGGCGCCGTGGTTGCGGCGCATCGAGGTCTGCTCCAGACGCATCGTCCCGGTGCGGTTGTTGCTCACGAAGAAGATGGCTTCGATGACGATCTCGGGTCCGGTGTCGTTGCGGATCTTGGCGGTCTCGTCCATGACGATGGTGACCGGATCGGGACCGCAGCCGAAGGCGATGACCCCACCCTTGGCCACGGTGTCGACGACCGCTCGGGAGGTGCAGCTCTCGGCGGTGCCGTTGCCGATGACGTGGTCGGGCGAGGTGGCGTCGGCTCCCCAGGCCTCGAGCGGGATGGTCGCCTGGCCGTTGGGTGGCTGGCTGGTGTTCTCCCAGTCGTCGGGCAGCGTCGGCAACGTGTGCCGCCTGTTGGGCGCCATCCCTGAGTGTCTATCCGCTGGGACCGCTCGGGTCTGCGCGGGGTGGTCGGAGGTGTCCGTTGTTGATGCGGCGTAGTTGGGTTCGGACTTTGGCGTCGGCGGGTGGGGGTCGGCTGGGGAGGCGGCGCCGGCCGTTTGGTGAGACGAAGGTGATCTCGCCGTTGGGGTTGCCTTGGATGGTCCAGTTGCCTTCGTGGACCAGGCGGTGGTGTTCCCAGCACAAGCCGACCAGGTTGTCGAGGTTGGTGGGTCCGCCGTTGGACCAGTGCGCGATGTGGTGGATCTGGCGGATCTTGCGCTCGCAGCCGAACCCGCGGCAGCAGATGTCGCGCCCGTGGACCTGGCGGCGTTGCCACCACGGGACCTGCTGGGAGGCGCGGGCGACGCCGACGGTGGCGCCGTCGGGGCCGTGCAGGGCGACCTCGACGCGGGCGTCACACATGGAGCGCATGACCCCTGAGTGGCAGAGGGCGAGGTCGCCGATGAAGCCGTTGCCGGGCCGGTCTTGGTCGACGACCGCGGACTCGGCGTGGATGACCACCGTGGCCCGGTCGGGAGCAGAGGCGGAGCCGAGTTTGCGGGTGGCCAGGTCATGGAGTGCGTCAGCACGCCGGGTGGCGATCGGTGCCCAGGAGCCCGTGGTGGGATCGGGTCCCCAACCCTCGGCGATCGAATCGAGTGCCTGGTTGATCGCCTCACCCTGGTCGAAGGGCAAGAACCCGCCATAGACCCATCCGCCGCGGCGGTGGTCGCGTCGCCACCGAAACGACCGGGCGGTGTGCGCGTCGTTCGCCTCATCGTCGGAGAGGGGTCGGGCCTGGCGGGCCATGAGCGCGATCTGGCGGGCAGAACGCCCGGGCAGCTCAGCCGCGAGGTCGGTGTCGTCCTCGGCGGTGGCGAACTTGGTGGCAGGCCGTATCTGGTCCCATGACATCGCCCCGGCCGCGTAGGCCTGGCGCAGAGCGGGCAGCACCTGCAACCCGGCGGCGACACGTTGGCATTCGCTGGCGTGTTCGCGGGCCAGGCCCAGGCGACCCACCAGCCACGGGGTGGTGCCGGTGGCGCCGTCGAGTTCGTAGTCGCCACAGGAGCTGGCGGCAGCGACCACATCCAACAACTCGGCATGGGTGGCCGCCATCATCGCCGACAGTTGTTCGATCGCCACCAGCCGCTCATCGGCGCTGGACTCGGCGTAGCGAGCCGCGTTGGGCGACAACACCATCGCCTCGATTGGCTCTGTGACCACTGTGGTCTGTCCCATCGGATGCCTCGACACGCTCGACCAACGAGAGGGAGCCGCAACCCGGCTCCGATGGGGAAGAACCACAGCCTATCGAACACACGTTCTGGTGTCAAGCACCCCCGCTCGTCCCTTCGACACGCCTCGTGGCTCAGTGTCGTGGCTAGTCGACCAACCGGAGGCCGGTGGGACTGATGGAGCCCGCCACGAGCGGCAGGTCGACCACGAACTCGGTGAGGTGGGCCGGGAAGACGTGTTCGCTCACCAGGACCGCTGCGCCCTCGGTGTCGCGGGTGACCCGGTCGCAGACCAGCACCGGCGATCCCAAGGGGATGTCGAGGACGGCGGCGTCGGCCTCGCTCGCCGCGCCCGCGCCGATCGTCTGGGTCGCCCCGCCGAGCGGCACGCCGATGAGGTCGTAGAACGAGCTGCGTTCGACGTCGGCACGCGACAGCTCGGACGCGAGGTGCTCGGGGCACCACACGGTGACGCGGGCGAAGGGCGCACCGTCAGCGAGATTGATCCGGCGCACCCGCAGCACCGATCCGGACCCCAGCACCTCGCTCACCGACGGCGGAGGCGCCATGAACCCGAAGTCGAGGATCTTGCGGACCGGGGCCGCTCCGGATTCGGCCAGCTGGGCCTCGATGGTGCCGAGCCGGCCGAGGCTCTGGCTGACCGGATCGACCGCGACGAACCACCCGAAGCCCTGGCGCGAGTCGACCAGGCCCTCCTGGCGCAACAGTTCGAGCGCCTTGCGGATCGTGACCCGGCTCACCTCGTGGGTCGCCGACAGCGTTGCCTCGCTGGGCAGCAGGCGACCGCCGGCGAGCTCGCCGGTCGCGATCTGGCGCCGGATCTCGTCGGCGATGGCTCGATAGCGGATCGTTCTCACTTGTCCTATACTTGTATCGTTTCGCGGTTCGGGCAAACGATCCGAACCGAGCATCGCCACCCGTCCGTCGAGTCGAACCAGAGGTCGCCCGCCATGGCTGTCGCCGCCAACACCCCCATCGAGCTCATCGAGCGCGTGTACAGCACCCTCGACGAACGCCTGGCCACCGGTCGCCGCCGCCTCGGTCGACCGCTCACCCTCGCCGAGAAGGTCCTGGTCAACCACCTCGACGACCCCGAGACCGGTGGCCTCGATCGGGGTGTCTCCTACACCGACCTGCGTCCCGACCGCGTCGCCATGCAGGACGCGACCGCACAGATGGCCCTGCTGCAGTTCATGACCGCGGGCCTGCCCGAGGTCCAGGTGCCCTCCACGGTGCACTGCGACCACCTGATCCAGGCCAAGGAGGACGGCAAGGTCGATCTCCTCGCCGCCCTGGACAACAACAGCGAGGTCTACGAGTTCCTCGAATCGGTGTCGGCCAAGTACGGCATCGGGTTCTGGAAGCCCGGCTCGGGGATCATCCACCAGGTCGTGCTCGAGCAGTACGCCTTCCCCGGTGGGATGATGATCGGCACCGACAGCCACACGCCCAACGCCGGAGGCCTGGGCATGGTGGCCATCGGCGTTGGCGGGGCCGACGCGGTCGACGTCATGACCGGCTTCCCGTTCAACGTGCGCTGGCCAAAGCTCATCGGCGTGAAGCTCACCGGCTCGCTCAACGGCTGGACCGCGCCGAAGGACATCATCCTCGAGGTCGCCCGCATCCTCACGGTCAAGGGCGGCACCGGCGCCATCGTCGAGTACTTCGGACCCGGCGCCGAGTCGATCAGCGCCACCGGTAAGGCCACGATCTGCAACATGGGCGCCGAGATCGGCGCCACCACCTCCATGTTCGGCTACGACGACGCCATGGCCCGCTACCTCAAGTCCACCGGCCGCGAGCAGGTGGCCGACGCGGCCAACGCGGTGGCCCACCACCTGCGGGCCGACGACGAGGTGCTCGCCGACCCCGAGCAGTTCTACGACCAGGTCATCGAGATCGATCTCGACACGCTCGAACCGCTGATCAACGGGCCGCACACCCCCGATCTGTCCCGCCCCGTCTCCCGTGTCGGCGGCGACGCCAGGCTCAACGACTGGCCCACCGAGATCAGCTACGCCCTGGTGGGTTCGTGCACCAACTCGTCCTACGAGGACATCACCCGTGCCGCGAGCATCGCCCGTCAGGCGGCGGCCGAGGGCATCACCTGCAAGACCGACCTGATGATCACCCCGGGATCGGAGCAGGTGCGCGCCACCATCGAGCGCGACGGCCTGCTCGCCGACTTCGAACGCATCGGTGCCACCGTGCTCGCCAACGCCTGCGGCCCCTGCATCGGCCAGTGGTCGCGCTCGGACGTGTCCGAGGGCGACGTCAACACCATCGTCACCTCCTACAACCGCAACTTCCCCAAGCGCAACGACGGCTTCTCCACCACCCTCGCGTTCGTGACCTCACCCGAGACGGTGGTGGCGTTGGCCCTCGCCGGCACGCTGGACTTCAACCCGCTCACCGACACCCTCACCAACGAAGCCGGCGATGAGGTCCTCCTCGCCGTCCCGGTCGGCGAAGAGCTCCCCGACCAGGGGTTCACCGCAGGCGAGAGCGGCTTCATCGCTCCGCCCGAGGACAGCTCCGGCGTGGAGATCGTCGTCAGCCCCGACTCCGATCGCCTGCAGCTGCTCGAGCCGTTCGAGGCGTGGGACGGAAACGATCTCGTCGAGCTGCCGGTGCTGGTCAAGGCCACGGGCAAGTGCACCACCGACCACATCTCCGCCGCCGGACCGTGGCTGCGCTACCGCGGGCACCTGGAGAACATCTCGGGGAACCTGTTCCTGGGCGCGGTCAACGCCTTCACCGGCGAGGCCGGCCAGGGCAAGGACATCACCGACGGCGAGACCCGTCCCTACCCCGAGATCGCCCGGCGCTACCACGAGGCCGGCATCGCCTGGGTGGCGGTCGGCGACGAGAACTACGGCGAGGGCTCCTCTCGGGAGCACGCCGCGATGGAACCCCGCTTCCGGGGGGCCAGGGCGGTCCTCACCCGCAGCTTCGCCCGCATCCACGAGACCAACCTCAAGAAGCAGGGCGTGCTGCCGCTGACCTTCGCCGACCCGGACGACTACGACAAGATCGGCGAGGACGACCGCATCTCGATCCTCGGTCTGGCCGAGCTGGCTCCCGACACCCCGGTGCAGGGCCGCATCCACCACGCCGACGGCACCACCACCGACATCACCCTCGACCACACCCTCTCGCCCGACCAGATCGAGTGGTTCCAGGCGGGCAGCGCCCTCAACATCATCCGCCGCCGCACCACCGGCTGAGCACCGATTGCCGCGGTGGAGCGACCCGTCGCTAGGCTGTGAGGTATGCCGAACATGACCGCAGCGGTCGGCGAGCGGGAGCAGGAGACCGCACTCCCCCGCGCCGAGATCACGGTCACCGGCCTGTCCAAGTCGTTCGGCTCGACCCCGGTGCTCCACGGCGTCGACCTGACCATCGAGCCGGGTGCGACCGTGGCTCTGCTCGGTCCGTCGGGGTGCGGCAAGACCACCCTGTTGCGCACCATCGCCGGCTTGGAGCGCCCCGACAGCGGCCGCATCACCATCGACGGAGAACTGGTCTCGGGCCCCAACACCGACCTGGTGCCCGAACGCCGACGCATCGGCATGGTCTTTCAGGACTGGGCCCTCTTCCCCCACATGTCTGTCGGCGCCAACGTCGGGTACGGCCTCGACAAGAGCGAGCGTCGTTCGGGACGCGTCGAGGAGAGCCTCGAGCTGGTCGGCCTCGGCGGCTTCGCCGGTCGCATGCCCTCCACGTTGTCCGGTGGCCAGCAGCAGCGGGTCGCGTTGGCCCGAGCGCTGGCACCGAGACCCCGTGCCATCCTGCTCGACGAGCCGTTCTCCAACCTCGACACCACGCTGCGGGTCCAGGTGCGCACCGAGGTCCATGCGCTGCTCTCGCGACTGGGCATCACCACCGTCTTCGTCACCCACGACCAAGAGGAGGCGTTCGTGCTGGGCGACGAGGTGGCAGTCATGAACGACGGCATGATCCTCCAGCAGGCGTCACCCGCGGCCATCTACGACGCGCCCGCCTCGCGATGGGTCGCATCCTTCGTCGGAGAGGCCAACCTGCTCCACGCCGACGCCCAGGGAGAGCTCGCAACCACCCGGTTGGGCCCGATCCCGCTGCGCCGGCCCACCCACGGCCCCGTCGAGCTCCTCCTGCGGCCCGAACAGCTCCTCGTCGAGCCTGTGCGGGACGATGAGATCGCCGATCCGGCCAGCACCGGCACGGTCGAGCTCATCGAGTTCTACGGGCACGACTGCGTGGCGATCGTGCGCTTCGACGACGGTGGCGAGCTGCGCACCAGATCCCCCGGCGCGCCGCGGGTCCGCCGAGGCGAGCGTGTGACCGTGCACCCGCCGCAGGTGGCCACCGTCGCCTTCGATCCGGCTCGCTGAGCCGACCGCGGCGACATCCCCGGTCACTCGCTGTCGGACTCGCGGATGACCAGGACCGCCATGGGCAGCGCCGAGAGCAGGACCAGCGCCAGTGCCGGTGCGGCCGCTCGGGCGAAGAACGCCTCGACGGTGGCGTTGTACACCTGGGTGGCCAGGGTGGGATATCCCGTCGGTGCCAGCAGGAGCGTGGCCGGCAGCTCCTTCATGCAGGTGAGGAACACCAGGGACGCGCCAGCCGCAAGACCGGGTCGGGTCAGGGGCAGGGCGATGCGTCGGAACGTCTCCAGCGGGCCGGCACCGAGCAGCCGCGAGGCCTCCTCGAGCGACGGCGTGACCTGCAGCATCGAGGTCCGCAGTGCGCCGATGGCCTGCGGGAGGAAGAGGACGACATAGGCGAAGGTGAGCATCCACAGCGTCTGGTAGAAGGGCGTGGCGACCCGGGCGCCGAAGAAGACCAGCGACAGGGCCACCACGACCCCCGGCAGGGCGTACCCGGACCACGACAGGCGTTCGACCCCCCTGGCGAGCTGGCCGGGCCGGCGGACCGAGAGCGCGGCCACCGGCCACGCCGCGGCGGTGGCCACCACGGCACCGAGCAGCGATGCCCTCACGCTGTTGAACATCAGCTCGGTGGTGAGCCGCAGCGGCTCGCCCGCGCTGAGCCCCCGAACCAGCCAGTAGCCGATGATCCCGAGCGGCAGGACGAGGGCGACGACCACCAGGGCCACGCAGGCGGCGACGGCCACGCACCTCCACCGGCCGAGCTCGATGGACGAGATGCGCCGGGCACCGCTTCCGTGGAGGCGGTGGAAGTGCTCGCTGCCCCTCGTGCGCTGGTCGACCATCAGCACCACGATGGTGAGGATCACGAGCATGAGGCCGTAGACAGCGACGGTGGACATGTCGAGCGACGCCCGGTACCGGACGAAGATGACACGGGTGAACGAGTCGAAACGGAGTAGCGAGACCGCACCGAAATCGCTGAGCGTGTACAACGCGACCAGCAGCGCCCCGGCGGCGATCGAGGGGCGGAGCTGGGGAAGCACGACCCTCACGAAGGTGCTGAGCCGACCGTGGCCGAGCGTGCGGCTGGCCTCTTCGATGCTGGGATCCATGCGCCGGAGCGCGGCCCTCACCGTGATGAGCACGTACGGGTAGGTGAACAGGGTGAGCACCAGCCAGGCACCCCAGAACCCGTAGATCGACGGCAGACGCTCGACCCCCAACGGCTCCAGCCAGCCCTGGACCAGACCGCGGGGCCCCAGCGCGCTGACAAAGGTGTAGCCACCGACATAGGTGGGGATGGCCAGCGGCAGCGCGGTGATCACGACCCACGCCCTGCGCAGGGGAAGGTCGGTGCGCGCGGTGAGCCAGGCGAGCGGCACCGCGATGGCGACGGCGGCGGCGGTGACGGCGACGGCGAGGAACGTGGTGTCGCGCAACAGCTCCAGGGCCCGGTCCGACGTGGCGATGTCGAGGGCTCGCCCGAGCCCGACCTCGGAGACCTGGAGGACGAGATAGGTGAGCGGGAGCGCCGCACCGGCCGCGACCAGCAGGCCGAGTAGCACCAGCACCGGCGAACCCCGAGGGCGGCGAGGGGCGGGACTCGCCGACGAACCCGGCGCGCCCAGCGCGTCCGGGTTCGTCGGCAGCGTGGAGGTCACGCCCCTAGAGTGCTCCGACTTCGGTCAGGAGTTCCAACGTGCCCTCGAGATCCTCGAGCCGGTCGAGGTCGATGTCGGGGAGCGTCAGCGAGTCGAGATCGGGCAGCTCGGCCGCGGGTTCCACCCCATCGACCACGGGGATCTCGTAGGTCTCCTGAGCGAAGTACTCCTGGGCCTGCTCGGACAGGAGGAACTCGATGAGCTCCAGCGCGAGGTCCTGCTGGTCGCTGGTGTCGACGATGCCCGCACCGGCCACGTTGATCAGGGCCCCGGGGTCACCACCGGAGTAGAACTTGTTGGCCGCAGGGTAGTCGGCGTCCTCAGCCAGGAACCGGTACAGGTAGTAGTGGTTGACGAACCCGACCTCGACCTCGCCGGCGGCGACGGCCTCGACGGTCGCGGTGTTGTTCGTGTACTCCTGCGCGTCGTTGGCGACCATGCCGGACAACCAGTCGCGAGCGCCGTCCTCGCCCTCGAGGACCCGCAGCGCGGTCACGAAGGCCTGGAAGGAGCCGTTGGTGGGGGCCCACCCGACCCGGCCGGCCCACTCCTCGTCGGTGAAGTCGAGGATCGAATCCGGGAGGTCGCTCTCATCGAGCATCTCGGTGTTGTAGACCACGACCCGGGCCCGACCCGAGAGCCCGATCCACTGGCCCTGGGTGGAGCGCAGCGACTCGGGGACCTGGGCGAGGACGTCGTCGGGGAGCTCGGCCAGACGACCCTCGGAGGCCAGCGCACCGAGGGCTCCGGCGTCCTGGCCGTAGTACAGGTCGGCGGGAGAGTTGCCACCCTCGGTGATGATCAGCCCGGCCATCTCGGCGGTGTCGCCGTAGCGGACGTCGACGTCGATGCCGGTCTCGTCGGTGAACATCTCGAGCACCGGACCGACCAGCTCCTCGCTGCGTCCGGAGTAGACGACCAGGGTGCCCGACGCCTCGTCGTCCCCGTCGTCGTCACCACCCTCATCGGTGGGTGCCGTCGAAGTCGTGGTGCCGGCGGCGTCATCGCTGCCGTCGTCGCCTCCGTCGTCGTCATCGCCGCATGCCGCTCCGAGGAGGGCGACGACGGTGAGTAGGGCGATCAGCTTGAGAAACCTGGACATGGGGAGCAACCTCAGAGGAGAGGGGATTAGGGCTACCTAATAGGTGGTTAGGTGACCCTAACTCATCACACGCGGGTCCCCTGTGTCAAACCTCAGCCACCGTCCGCGGCACCGTGGCCCGGCGGGAAGGTGCGTGCCAGCTCGTCGGCGCTGGGCTCGCGCCACACTCGAGCCTCGTCGGGCAGCAGAGCGACGATGGCGTCCATCATCGCCCTGGTGTCGGCATCTGGATCCGACCGCCCCAGTTGGATGGGCTCGCCCACCCGTATCCGCACCGTGGGCGGGCTGGTGATGTTCAACACGTTCGGAAGCCGCGACGACCGCGGCCACACCCGTTCGGTGCCCCACAGGCCGAGCGGCACGACCGGCGCTCCCGACATCGCGGCCAGGCGGGCGGCTCCCCACCGGCCCTTGAGCACCGGATCGAAGAACTCGCGACCGCGGGGGATGGTGCCCTGGGGCAGGACCGCGACCAGCTCGCCACCGGCCAGCGCCGATGCGGCTGCTTCGAGCGGCTCGTCGGACCCGGATCCCCGCTCGACCCGGATCCCCCCGAGCGCTCGCGCCAGCTGACCGACCAGCGGGGCGTCGAACACCTCCTTCTTGCCCAGGAACCGCACGGGCCTCCCCCGTTTGGCCATGGCGAACGCGATGGCGATGGGATCGAAGTAGCTGCGGTGGTTGCCAACGATGACGGCCGGTCCCGACTCGGGGATGTGCTCGGTGCCCGCGATGTCGAAGCGGGCATAGGGGATCAGCTCGGGTCGGGCGAAGGGCAACATCAGCCGCTGTGGCTCGACGCCGGCGAACTTGGGCACCCCGGGTGGCACGTCGAAGTAGAGCACCGGCCACCGCCTGGCGACGGCGTACACGCGAAGTCGCGGATCGGGGTTGACCGCATGTGGTCGGCCGGCGGCGTTGAGCAGTGGCAGGTCATAGAAGCTGTCGGAGTAGGCGTAGCTCTCGGCCAGGTCGACGTCCGCCTCGTCGGCCCACGCCCGGACCGCCGCCAGCTTCCCCTTGCCCCAGACGAACTCTCCGTCGATCTCGCCGACGTATCGACCCTCGGATGCTCGGTAGCGGGTGGCGACGACGGCATCGAACCCCAGACGTTCGGCCAACGGCTCGATCAGGTCGTGAGGGGTCGTCGTGGCCATCACCAGCAGCCGACCTTCACCGCGGTGGTGTTCGATCACCTGGTGGGCGAAGGGGGGCACCGCCTCGGCGAGGACCTCGGCGGCGACCGCGCCCGCGGCCCTGACCGCGTCGCGGCTCCATCCCGCCGATGCCTTGGCCGCCTGGCGGGTGAGCATCATGCTCGGCCTGGTCTCGCCGATCAGGTCGAAGATGCGATAGATCACCCCCTCGCCGGGGACCGATCGGTCGCCGATGAGGCCCTGATCGCGCAACGCACTGGTGATGGTGGGCCCGCTGGCGCCGACCAGCAGGGTGCGGTCGAGATCGAAGACTGCTGCCGCGCGTGCCATCCGCGAATGCTAGGAGGTTCGCGGCGTGGACGACCCGCAGCGCTTCAACCCGGGTCGAGGGCGGGTACCGGACCGCCGTCGACCGACTGGATCCCGCTTCGCCTCGCCAGCTGGTCGGCCACGACACCCAGCACGCCGTCGCGCACGACCTGGGCCGGCATCGACAGCAAGGTCCGGCTGCGTCGCACCAGGCCCACGGTGCGAGGTGGGAGATCGTCGATCGCCACGATGGTCCAGTCGCCACCGACGTAGCTGGGCGCAGCACCCGACGGGATGATCGCGGCCCCGAACCCCTGGAACGCGAGCGAGGCGAGGAGCCGCATGCCGTCCACCTCGGCCTGGGCCCGCAGCTTCACACCGAGCTGATCGGCCACCCGGTCGAGCTCGTCACGGAAGGCGGTGCCCGGCGGCGCCAGCAGGAGGTCGTGCCCGGCGGCGTCGGCGAGCGCGATCCGCTCGCGGGCCGCCAAGGGGTGGCTCGCGGGCGCCACGAGGACGCGGTCCTCCTTGAAGAGCGGTTCGACGACCACACCGGGCACGTCGAGCGGCAGGTTGATGAGAGCGAAGTCGATCAGCCCGTCGAGCACCTGGGGCACCAGTGACGTGGTCACCGCGTCGAGGATCACCGGGCGCACCAACGGGTGATCGCGGTGGATGACGTCGACCAGCCGCGGGACGAGCCACCGTCCGACCGTGCCGATGACACCGACGCGCGCGGTACCCGCGATGACCTCTCCCATCGAGGCGACGTCGACGGCCATGGCCTCCAGCTCGGCCTGCACGCGTCGGCCGCGTTCGACCACCGCGGTGCCCTCGTCGGTGAGACCACCGGTGCGGCGGTCGACGAGGATCGCCCCCAACTCATCCTCGAGCCGGGCGACGTGGGTGGAGACGTTGGACTGCACGGTGTGCAGGGCGCGGGCCGCCGCCGAGAAGGTCCCGTGGTCGGCCACGGCGATGAGGGCGGCAAGCTGTCGGAGGTCCATCTGTTGAAACGATAGCAACTATCGGGCACAACTGCTGGACAGATCATGTGCGTGCCTTCACAATGGGACTTACATAAGCCGAGGACGAGCCCTTCCCCCCAGGGCCCCTCGAGCCGGCGACGATGGTTTCGGTCCCCCCTTGAACCCGTCGCCCGAACAGGACTGGTCTCCCCCGACCGGTCCTGTTCCCGTTTTGGGGCGAGTCGCCTCCCCGGCCCCGACCCCTCCCCCGATCCCGGCGGCGCGGTAACGATTCGCCGGCATGCCTGGTCGCATCACCCGTGACCGTCTCGCTTCCCCTGCGCGCCCGAACGCCCGGCAACATCTCCGCCCACGTCTCGGAGCTGGCGGGACGTCCCGTGGTGCTGGTCGAGTCCGACGCCGGCATCCGCCGTGGCGCGCTGCGTCCGGCCGACGGACAAGACATCGAGTTCGCGGCCAGGGCGGCGCGCGAGGCCAAGGTCCCGCTGGTGCTGCTGCTGGCATCGAGCGGCGCCGACATCAACGAGGGCGTGGCCGCGCTGCACGGATGGGGGCGAGCCGCCCGTGAGGTGGTTGCCGCCTCGGGCATCGTGCCGGTGCTCGCCGCCGCGACCGGCCCCGCGGTGTCGGGCCCCGCCTTGCTCCTTGGACTCAGCGACCACGTGGTGATGACCGAGTCGGCCTATGCCTTCATGAGCGGTCCGGCCATGGTCCGCGAGTTCACCGGGGTGCCGATCACCACCGCCGCCCTCGGCGGACCCGCCGCCCATGCGCGCTCGAGCGGTCTGGCTTCGCTGCTCGTCGCCGATCGGGAGGCCGCCCTGGATGCCATCGGCGACCTGCTCTCGTACCTCCCGTCCAACAACGACGAGCTCCCGCCGTCGTGGCCGGGCGACGATCCCCCCGACCGGCCCACCCCCGAAGCGGCCACCATCATCCCGTCGACCTCGACGGGCAGCTACGACGTGCGCGACGTGATCCGGAGCCTGGTCGACGATCACGAGCTGCTGGAGCTACGGGAGGGCTGGGCCCCCAACCTCGTCACCGCGTTGGCGACGATCGACGGCCGTCCCGTCGGCATCGTCGCCAACCAGCCGCAATACCTCGCCGGCACCCTCGACATCCTCGCGTCGCAGAAGGGTGCCCGTTTCGTCGCCTTCTGCGACGCGTTCAACCTCCCCATCATCACCATGATCGACACCTCCGGCTTCTACCCGGGCAAGGATCTCGAGTGGCGGGGCATGATCCGCAAGGGCGCCCAACTGGCGTTCGCCTATGCCCGGGCGACGGTCCCCCGCATCGCCCTCGTGATGCGCAAGTCCTACGGCGGCGCCTACATCGTCATGGACTCCAAGTACATGGGCAACGACCTGATGCTGGCCTGGCCGACCGCGGAGATCGCCGTCATGGGCGCGCGCCAGGCCGGCGAGATCCTCTACCGCCGGGAGACCCCCGAACGGCGGGCCGAGCTCGAGCGCGACTACGAGGAACGGCTGCTGAACCCCTACGCCGCCGCCGAGCGGGGCTCGATCGACACGGTGATCGAGCCCGCGGAGACGAGGCGAGAGATCGCCTCCGCCCTCTCGGTGCTGGAATCGAAACGCGAGAAGGTGGTCGGGCGTCGCCACGACAACCATCCGCTCTGATCGTGCACGACACGTCTCGGACGTAGCCCCCGGCCAGGAGCGATACCCTGGCATCGGAACCTCACATGCGCAGACCGCGAACGTCCGGCCCACGAGGGCCCACTGTCGAGTTCAGGGAGTACGGGTGGCTGAGTCAGTAACGATCACCGACAACCGCACGGGCGAGTCGATCGAGATCCCGATCGAGAACGGCGGCATCGACGCCGGACAGTTCCAGAAGCTGCTACCGGGCACCTGGTTCTTCGACCCCTCGTTCAGCGCGACCGCAGGCGCGGCCAGCGCCATCACCGACCTCGACGGCGAAGCCGGCATCCTGCGCTACCGCGGCTACCCCATCGAACAGCTCGCCCAGCAGTCGACCTTCCTCGAGGTCGCCTACCTCCTCGTCCACGGCGAGCTCCCCTCCGCTGCGCAGTACGACACCTGGCAGCACGAGATCACCCATCACACGTTCATCCACGAGAACGTCCGCAAGCGGTTCATGGAGGGCTTCCACCACGACGCCCACCCCATGGGCATCCTGGTCTCGGCCATCGCCGCCCTCTCCACCTTCTACCCCGAGGCCAAGAACATCGACGATCCCGATGTGCGCATGAAACAGATCGTGCGGCTCATCGCCAAGATGCCGACCCTGGCCGCCGGCGCCCACCGCTTCAGCGTCGGGATGCCCTTCGTCTACCCCGACAACGACCTCGACTTCCCCTCCAACTTCTTGTCGATGATGTGGAAGATCGCCGAACCTCACTACGAGGCCGATCCGGTTCTCAGCCGGGCACTCGACGTGCTGTTCATCCTCCACGCCGACCACGAGCAGAACTGCTCGACCACCGCGATGCGCACCGTCGGCAGCAGCCACGCCGACCCCTACTCCGCCACCGCCGCCGCCTCCGCCGCGCTGTACGGGCCCCGCCACGGCGGAGCCAACGAGGCCGTCATCCGGATGCTCAACGACATCGGCTCCTACGAGAACGTCGAGGACTACGTCAAGGGCGTCAAAGCCGGCGAGCAGCGTCTCCAGGGCTTCGGTCACCGCGTCTACAAGAGCTATGACCCCCGGGCCAAGATCATCAAGGAGACCGCCGACGCCGTCTTCGAGGTCACGGGCAAGAACCCGCTGCTCGACATCGCCCTCAAGCTCGAAGAGGTGGCGCTCTCCGACGACTACTTCACCAGCCGCAAGCTCTACCCCAACGTCGACTTCTACTCGGGCCTGATCTACCAGTCCATGGGCTTCCCGCTCACCATGTTCACGGTGCTCTTCGCCATCCCCCGCACCGCCGGATGGCTGGCCCACTGGCTCGAGTCGCTCCAGCAGAACAGCCGCATCGTGCGACCCCGCCAGCTCTACACCGGCACCGACGTCCGCGAGTACGTCCCGATCGACCAGCGCTGAGGACCACGCCCGGCGGCGATGACCCGGCGCTAGCGGGGCGCCTCATCGGAGGGTTCGGCACCGGTGGGGATGAACAGCACGTTGTTCACGTAGTCGGGACCGACCAGGTCGTCGAGGTGATCGAGCTGGTGGCGTTGGACGTCGAACTCGGACAACGGGTGCCACCGGCCCCGGTGAAGGAACCATCCCTCATAGCCCTCGTCGATGACCCGAGCGAACAGCTTGGTCAGGGGTTCGTCGAGATGGCGCTGCTCGGCTTCCATGAGCAGACGTGGCCGGTCACGGCGGATCAGGGTCGAGGCGCCGTCGATGACGGCTCGCTCGTGTCCTTCGACGTCGATCTTGATGAAGCCGACATCGACCACGTCGAGATCGTCGAGGCGGATCACCTCGACGTCGTGGACGATCGCGGCTCGGGCGGGGTCACCGTGCAGGGACGCGAGCGCGTTGGCCCCGTGACGTCGCTCGGGGAGGCAGAGCTGGGCCCGACCAGGCGCATCGGACACGGCAGCCTCGATGACGGTCACGTTGGCCGGCACCACCTTGCGGAGGAAGGCCGCGAGGTCGGGTTGGGGCTCGATGCAGGTCACGTGGGGGACCCGCCGCGACAGCTCCCTGGTCCACGGTCCGAGCCAGCCACCGACGTCGATGGCGTTGCGGCCCGCCGGCACCATCTCGGCCAGTCGCGACAGCTCGGGCTCCTGGCGGCGGTAGATCAGCGGCAGCAGGCGGAACACGACCGGATCGGGCAACAGGTCGACGACCTTGGACTTGAGCCGCGCTCGGCTGGTGGCCGCCGGTGGAGCGGTCACAGCTCGACCACGATCTTGCCCACGTTGGCGTTGGACTCCATGTGACGGTGCGCGTCGGCGATCCGCTCGAGGGAGAAGCGGCTGTCGATCACCGGGACCAGCGCTCGCGACTCGAAGAGGGGCAGCATCTCCCTGGCGAAGTGCTGGGTGACCGAGATCTTCTCCTCGATGGGACGTGACCGCAGGACGGTGCCGATCAGACTGGCTCGCTTGGGGAGCAGCGCACCGAGGGGGAAGGTGGCGCTGGGGTCGCCCATGACCCCCACCTGGATGATGCGGCCACCGACGGTCAGCGCGTCGATGTTGCGGGCGAGGTACTCGCCCCCGACGACGTCGAGGACCACGTCGACGCCGCGGCCCCCGGTGAGATCCTTCGCCGCCTCGACGAAGTCGTCGGCGGTGTAGTCGACCACCCGGTCGGCGCCCAGGGCGCGGCAGGCCTCGAGCTTGCCGGTGCTGGCGGTGACGATGATGGAGGCACCGATGGCCTTGGCGATCTGGATGGCGGCAGTGCCGACCCCCGAGGCTCCGGCATGAACCAGTGCCACCCGACCAGCGGTGAGACCACCCTGGCGCACCAGCGCGTCCCATGCCGTGATGAACACCTCGGGAATGGCGGCGGCGTCGGCGAGATCGACGGTGGAGGGCACCGGCATCAGCTGACGCTCGTGGACGGCGATCCGTTCGGCATAGGCGCCACCACCGACGATGCCCATGACGGCATCGCCGACCGCCCAGGCCCTGGCTCGTGACCCGACCGCCGCGACCCGCCCGGCCAGCTCCATGCCCGGGATCTCGTGGTCCATCGGCGGCCCCGGGTAGCGCCCTCTTCGCTGCAACAGGTCGGCCCGGTTCAGGGCAGTGGCAGCGACATCGACCAGCACCTCGTCGGGCCCGGGGACGGGGTCGGCGACCTCGGCGACGGTGAGGACATCGGGTTCGCCGTGCTCGGTCAGCACCACCGCGCGCATGGGGTCAGCTCCTTGAGTCGAGGTGCATGCGGTAGCCGAGCAGCTCGATGCCCGGTGTCGGCCACCAATCGAGGTTGGGGTCGCGCTCGAATCCGAGCTTCTCGTACATGCGGTGCGCGGCGGTCATGGTCAGACCCGAGTGCAAGATGAGCTCGGTGCGACCAGCGGCGATGGCCCGCTGCACACATTCGAGGGTGAGGGCCTCGCCGACACCCTGGCCCTGGGCATCGGGACGCACCGCCAGCATGCGCACGCCCGCCGCGTGCTCGGCGTCGAACTCCGCGTAGGGCGACGCCCGATCGGGCACGTAGGTGACACCGCCGAGCAGTCTCCCGTCCTCGTCGACCGCCACGAACACCTCGGCACCTGCCACCCGCCCCGCCACGTCTCGCAGCTCCGGCTCGTACTCGTCGTCGACGTGTCCGATGCCGAGGTAGGCGGCGACGGTGATGTCGGCGAGCTCGGAGTGCTCCTCGTCGCGTACCGGTCTGATCTCCACACCCACGACGCTAATCGACCCACGACGGGCTCCGGACAGGGTGGCACCCGGAGCGTGAGATGATCAGAGGGTGGGAAACAGCGAGGTTCGCGACATCACCGTCAACCGCGAAGGTGGCGTCGACATCGAGTTCATCGACGGACACCGTTGCACCTTCGCCTTGGAGGAGCTGAGGCTGGCCTGTCCGTGCGCGTCGTGCCGCGGCGCCCGCGACAAGGGACAGGCGCCGTGGCCGACGCCGCGATCGCCTCAACCGCTCACCATCACCGACGCCGAGCTGGTCGGCGCATGGGGCTTGTCGATCACCTGGAACGACGGCCACTCCACCGGCATCTACCCGTGGGACTCGCTTCGACGGTGGTGCGAGCAGGGACGACCGGACTACCCGCCCGACTCGGGCCTCGGCGGGGTCGGCGGGTCGGCCCCCGAAGGAGCCTGAGCCACATGGACTTCGCCTGGTCACCCCGATTGCTCGAGCTCGGCAAGGAAGCAGCCGACCTCGCCCGGCGCTGGACCGCCGAGCATCCCGACGAAGTCCGCGACGACAGCTGGATCGTCGGCAACTCGACCGAGTTCGCTGCCGAGCTCGCCCGCAGGGGATGGCTGGGCATGACCTGGCCCGAGTCCGAAGGGGGTGGTGGTCGGCCCCCGATCGAACGGCTGGTGGTCTTCGAGGCGCTCATCGCCGGAGGTGCGCCCGTCGCGAGCTGCTGGTTCGCCGACCGCCAGATCGGGCCCACCTTGCTCGAGTTCGGCTCGGCCGAACAGCGGGCCCGGTGGCTACCGGGGATCATCGCCGGCGAATCGCTGTGGTGTATCGGGATGAGCGAACCCGACGCCGGATCCGACGTGGCCGCCATCGGCACCCGAGCCCAACGACGCGGTGACGACTGGATCGTGAACGGCCAAAAGGTCTGGACCAGTGGCGCCGCCCTGGCCGACTGGTGTTACCTCATCGCCCGCACCGATCCCGATGCCCCGCCGCACAAGGGGCTGTCCGAACTGGTGGTCGACATGCGCTCCCCCGGGGTCGAGGTCCGTCCGATCGTCGACGCGGTGGCCAACGAGCACTTCTGCGAGGTGCACTTCAACGAGGTGGTGGTGCCCGACTCGCACCTGGTGGGGGCGGAGAACGGCAGCTTCGGCCAGGTCATGCGCCAGATGGAGCACGAGCGGGGCGGGATCGACCGACTGGTCAGCAACCGAGCGCTGTACGACGACGTGGTACCGCTGGCCGACCACCGCGATCCCCTCGTCCGCCAGGAGATCGCCGCCATCGAGACCGGCTACCGAATCGGTCGGTTGCTGGTCGTCCGCGAGGTGCTCCGGCAGGGGCCGCGTGGCTTCTCCGCGGCGACCAAGACCTTCTGCACCGAGTTCGAGCAGCGTGTCGCCGACTTCTGTGGCCGGGTGCTGGGCGCGGGCACCACGGCGTGGGACGCCGACGACATCGATCGTCTCGCTGCGAGGACGGCCCGCAACATCTGCTACGCGCCGGGCTACACGATCATGGGCGGCACGACCCAGGTGCTGCGCAACATCCTCGGCGAGCGGGTGCTCGGGCTCCCCCGCGAACCCCGTCCGCCGAGGGCGTAAGGCGAAGTCGTGGTGGCACCGGCGCGCGCGGGGGTGGTTCGGATCGCGACCGGGTCTCAATCGTCGCCGAGACGACGTACGGGAAGCTCGTCGTCGTCCCAGGGAGCGACCCGTACCCGGGCGTCGGTGACCGCGACACCGTCGGGCGAGACGATGACCGGGTTGAGCAGCACCTCCGCCACCTCGGGCACCGCCTCGGTGAGGGCAGCGACGCGCATCAGCAACGACGTCAGCTGGTTGCGCTCGGGTGTGCCCGGCGGCAACAACGACGCCACGCGGGACCCGTTGATCAGCTGCTCGGCATCGTGGTCGGTGAGCGGCAGGAAGCGCAACGAGTCGAACCCGACCTGTTCGAGCACCACGCCCCCGAACCCGATCGACATGACCGCGCCGGTCCCCGGCGACTGCACCGCACGCACCGCGACGTCGGTGCCGGGCGGGACCATCGCCTGCACGATCGCGGGCCGCATGGCCCCGCCCAGCAACCCGACCATGCGGTCATAGGACTGCTGCACCTCGGACCGGGTGTGGAGATCGACGGCGAGCCCACCGGATTCGGTCTTGGCCAGGCGGGTGATCCCCGTCGCCTTGAGCACCACGGGGAAGCCGATCTCCTCGGCGGCATCGCCCGCGGCCTCGGCGGAATCGACGATCCGTTCGTCGACGATGTCGATCCCGAAGCTGGCCACGACCTCGGCCGAGCCCGGGGGGTCGAGCTCGGCACCGTCGGGCGTCGCGGCCAGGAACCCGTCGACGAGGTCGTGGGCACGGTCGGGGTCGACGCGGTCGAGGTCCGGGCGGCCACCTTCTGGTTCGGACAGCCACGCCCCGTAGCGGGTGACGCGCCCGAGCGCCCGCGCCGCTTCCTCGGGGAAGGCGAACACCGGGACCGCGAGGTCGCCGGCAACTCCGCCACGCCGCGGCGACGCCCCGAGGATGGTGGCGACCACCGGTTTGCGCGAGCCGTCGGCGGCAGCGGCGATCGCCTCGACCACCTCCTCGGTACGGGCCTCGAGAGGCGGCGCGTAGATGGTGATGACCGAATCGACCGCGTCGTCGGCGAGCACCGCGGCCAGCGCTGCCTGGAAGTGGTGGGGATCGGACTGGAAGGTGAGATCGAGCGGGTTGGCGGTGTTGGTGGCCATCGGGACCTGGCCCGCGATCGAGGCCTGGGTGGGCCCCGACAGCACCGCAACCTCGAGGCCTGCTCCGCGGCAGGCGTCGATCGCGAGGCGGGCGGGACCCGAGGAGTTCGACACCACCGCGACCCGTCTGCCGCCCGGAACCGGCTGGGTGAGCAGCAAGCGGGTGACGTCGAAGAGCAGATCGAGGGTCGAGACCCGGATGACCCCTGCCTGGGCGAGGAGGGCATCGAGGGTGGCCTCGGGTGGAAGATCGAGCTGACCTTCCGCACCGAGGCTCGAACCGCCGCTGGTGACGGTGATGATGGGCTTGACCCGTCCGACCCGACGGGCGATCCGGCTGAACTTGCGCAGGTTCCCGAACGACTCCATGTAGAGCAGCACCGCGTCGGTGCGCTCGTCTTGCTCCCAGTACTGCAAGAGATCGTTGGCGCTGACATCGGCCTTGTTGCCGAGCGAGACGAAGGTGGACACCTCCAGGCCCAACTCGCCCATGGTCTCGAGGATGGCGGTGCCGAGCGTGCCGGACTGCGACAGGAAGGCAACGCCTCCCGGTTCGGGCTCGACGGGAGCGAAGGTGGCGCGCAACGCCACGCGGGGAGCGGTGTTGATGACCCCCATGCAGTTCGGCCCGATGAGCCGCAGGCCGTGCCGCCGGGCCATCTCGACCAGCTGGCGCTGGGCGTCTGCGCCCTCGGGTCCGGTCTCGGCGAACCCCGCCGAGATGACGACCAGGCCCTGCACCCCCTTCTCGACGCAGCGTCCGACCACCTCGAGCACGTCGGGAGCCGGCACGGCGATGATGACCAGATCGACCTCGCCGGGAATGTCGAGCACGGTGGGATGGGTGCTGATGCTGGCGACGTGCGAGGCGTTGGCGTTGACCGGGTACACCGGCCCCTCGAACCCACCCGCCACGAGGTTGCGGACGATCTCGTGACCGAGTCCGCCTCGCTGTCGACCTGCGCCGACCACGGCGACAGACCGTGGAGCGAGCAGCCGCTCGATCGAGCGGGCCTCGGCTCTGCGTTCGCGCTCGTCGATCTTGAGCTGGGCCTCGGGTGTGGGTTCGATCCCGAGGCGGACCTCGATCACGCCTTCGTCGAAGCGGGTGCTGACCTGGAACCCGGCCTGTTTGAACACGCCCAGCATCTTGCGGTTCTGGGGAAGTGTCTGGGCGCTGAACTGGAAGATGCCCTGTTCGCGCGCAGTCGCGGCGAGGTACTCCAACAAGATGGTGGCCAGGCCCCTGCCCTGGTGGCGATCGTCGGTGAAGAACGCGACTTCGGCGTCGTCGCGGCTGGGATCGCGGTCGTAGCGGGCGACGCCGATGACCTCGTCGGCCAGGATGGCCACAAAGGCCATGCGATGGTGGTAGTCGACGGTGGTGAAGCGCTGAACATCCTTGTCGGACAGGCGAGGGCGGGGCGAGAAGTAGCGGAAGTAGATGCTCTCCGACGACTGTCGACTGTGGAAGGAGACCAACCGTTCGGCGTCGTCGGGCCGGATCGGACGGACATGAACCGTTGCCCCGTCGGCGAGGAGAACGTCGGCCTCCCACCGCTTGGGGTACCCCTCTGGGGCGTCGACGACCTCACCGGAACCAGCCATGAGGCGAGGCTAACGGGCGCCGCCTCGCTGCGGGTGTCCTACGCTCATGAGCGCCCCCACCGACGATCGAGGAGCTGGCATGAACCCGGAGCTGAACGCGGTCGCGTCCGACTACTGGGACTTCACGCTCGAGAGCTCGCCGACCTTCGCGACCTTGATCGGCGACCACCGCTTCGACGACCAGATCGAGGACTTCTCGGTCGAGGCCGAATCCCTCCAACGACTCAAGCTGGAGCGCTTTGCCGAGCGGCTCGACGGGCTCGACCACACCACGCTCGACCTCCAGGACGAGGTCACCGCCAAGATCATGGCCATCGAGGTGGCCAACTCGATCCGGTTGATCGACCTGGGCATCACCGAGCTGCGCAGCGACCAGATGGACGGGCCCCACGTCGGCGCCCTGATGGCCGCACCCCAGCTCGCGGCCGAGACACCCGAGCAGGCCGATGCCCTCCTCGGCCGGTTCTCCAAGCTTGCGGGCTCGCTCGACCAGGCGGCGCAACGCTTCCGGGGGGCGGTGGCCCGTGGCCGGCCCCCGGCCGCGCTCTGCATCGACCGGGCGATCCACAGCATCGACGGCTACCTGGCGTCGTCGCTCGACGACGACCTGTTCGTGAACCTACGCGGTCCGACCGGGTGGGACGGCGAGAGCATGTGGCGCGAACGGCTCCGTGGGATCGTCGCCGACTCGATCCGTCCCGGTTACCAACGCATGCGCGACATGCTCGCCCAGGAGCTCGCTCCGGTGGCCCGTCCCGACGACCGGGCGGGGCTGTGCTGGATCCAAGGGGGCGAGGAGATCTACGCCGCGCTCCTGGAGACCCACACATCGCTGCCGGTCACCCCCGACGAGCTGCACGAGTTCGGGATCGACGAGGCCGAACGCCAGCTACCAGCGGCCTACCGCCAGATCGGAGACCGGGTCTTCGCCACCACCGACCTGGCCACGATCTTCGAACGCCTCCGCACCGACCCCGAGCTGCGGTTCCGGTCCGAGGACGAGATCCTGGAGCTGGCCCACACCTCGCTCGACCGGGCGACCGACGCCATGGCGAGCTGGTTCGGCCGGCTCCCCCAGGCCTCCTGCCGGATCGAACCCGTGCCGGCGGTGCTGGCCGACGACGCTCCCGCTGCCTACTACTTCCCTCCGGCAGCCGACGGCAGCCGGCCCGGCACCTACTTCGTCAACCTCCGCAACCCCACCGAGCAGAGCAAGTTCGAGGCCGAGTCGATCGCCTTCCACGAAGCCATCCCCGGCCACCACCTCCAGCTGGCGATCGCATCCGAGCTCACCGACCTGCCGGCGTTCCGGCGGATGGGCTTCGGCAACACCGCCTACATCGAGGGCTGGGGACTCTACGCCGAGCGTCTGGCCGAGGACATGGGGCTCTACAGCGACGACGTCGCCCGCCTGGGGATGCTGGCCGCCGACTCGTGGCGATCGGGCCGTCTCGTCGTCGACACGGGGCTGCACGCCAAGGGCTGGAGCCGTCAGCAGGCCATCGACTACTTCTTGGCGAACTCACCGGTGGCGCCGGGTGAGATCGAGGTCGAGGTCGACCGCTACGTGGCCATCCCCGGCCAAGCGGTGGCCTACAAGGTCGGTCAGCGGGAGATCCTCGGGCTGCGCGACCGCGCACGCGCCGCGCTCGGCGACCGCTTCGACATCGCCGCCTTCCACGACGTGGTGTTGGGTTCGGGGGGCGTGGTGCTGCCCGTGCTGGCCGACCTGGTCGACCGGTGGATCGCCGACACGACCGAGTGACCGACCGCTCCCGGGCCGCGGGGCCAACCACCTCGGGATCCACCACGCCGGCGTCACCGGCAGCGGAGCCGACCCTCCGCTCGCTCGTGCTCACCGTGTACCTGCCGACCCTGCTGTTCGCGGTCGGCCAGGGAGCGGTCATCCCGGTCATCGCGCTCACCGCGGCGGATCTCGGCGCCTCGGCGGCGGTGGCCGGTGTGGCCGTCGCGGTGCGGGGCATCGGCACCGTGGCCTTCGACATCCCCGCCGGACGGCTGATCGAGCGCTTCGGCGAACGCCAGGCCATGGCCATCGGTACCGGCGTGCTGGTCGTCGCCCTCGCCGGTGCACTCGCCAGCACCACCGTGTGGCTGTTCTTCGCCTCGATCTTCGTCCTCGGTTGCGGATGGGCGATGTGGCTGCTGGCCCGACTCACCTACGTGAGCGAGGTGATGCCGTTCCACCTCCGGGGTCGGGCGCTGTCGACCCTCGGCGGGGTGAACCGGATCGGCAACTTCCTCGGACCCTTCATCGGGGCGGGCGCCATCGTGTGGCTCGACCTGGCCGGCGCCTACTGGGTTCACATCGTGCTGGCATCAGCGGGATGGCTGGTCCTGGCCGTGATCCGCGACCCGCACCGCTCCCCCACCCCGCCCGCCGGACATGCTCCTCCACCGGTCACCAGGATCGTGCGCGAGCACCACAAGGTGTTCCTGACCGCGGGGGTCGGTGCCACCTGCCTCAGCGTGCTGCGGGTGTCGCGCCACGCCATCATCCCGTTGTGGGGCGCCCACATCGGGCTGGACCCGGCAACCATCAGCGTGGTCTTCGGCATCAGCTCCGCCATGGACATGACCCTGTTCTATCCCGCGGGGATGGTGTCGGACCGCTACGGCCGCAAGGCGATCGCCGTGCCCTGCCTGAGCGTCCTGGCGGTGGGGTTCCTCCTCGTGCCGCTGACCTCGACGTTCTGGACCCTCGCCGGGGCAGGGCTGGTCATGGGCTTCGGCAACGGCATGGGCAGCGGGATCGTCATGACCCTCGGCGCCGACTTCTCCCCCGCCGTGGGCCGGGCCTCGTTCCTCGGGGTGTGGCGGCTGGTCTCCGACGCCGGGCAGGCGGGCGGACCGCTCATCGCAGCAGGCATCACCGCGCTGGCCGGGCTCGGCCCCGCCTCGCTGGCGATCGGGGTGCTCGGCATGGGAGGTGCCACCGTCTTTCTCCTCGCCATGCCCGAACCCGCGCACCAGGTTGCCACCATGGAGCCTCGGTCCGGATCGACAAGCTGACGGGGCACGAGCCGCGGCGACAGGCGTCGACCTGGAGCCGGCCGTGGCCTCGTCGTCTCATGAGACCCCGGACGGTGCCGATGGTGACCCGGGCGACCGACGCCCGATCCGAGCCTGCTCATGAGCCTGACGTTCCGACCCGACATGAAGGCCATCGTCCACGAGGTCGATGGCGAGCGCGTGACCCTCGCCGGCAGGACCATCGCCGGCTCGTCCGCCGCGCTCGTCGCCATGGTCGAGACCGGTCCCGGAGCGGAGCGACTCCGCGACGGAGCCCGGGTGCGCTGCAGCTACGTCGACCACTCGGGGGTGCACGAGTTCACCAGCACCGTCACCTCGGCCGAGGGGCTGGCGCTCAACCACCGACTCCTCCGAGTGACCGTCGCCCCACCCACCGAGGCCCAGCGCGTGCAACGCCGCGAGCACGTGCGGGTGAACCTCGAGCTTCCAGTGCTGGTCGAGACCGACGACGGCGAGATGCACGCCTGCCAGAGTGTCGACCTCGGCGCCGGCGGCATCGCGGTGCGGTGGCCTGCCGGCACCGAGGTCGTCGCGCCGGGCGAGATGGTCACCGTTCGGTTCCGCAGCGACCGCTTCGACCACTACCACCAGGCGATCGTCCTCGGCACGCACCAGTCGGGCAAGAACGCGGTGGCCCGTCTGCGGTTCGAGGGCATCACCCGCTCGGGCCAGGACCGGCTGGCCACTGTGGTGTTCACGGCCCAGCGCGAGGAGCGGCAACGCCAACGCGACCGCGGCTCGGTCTGAGGCCTGATTCAACCCTCGATCGCCCAGTAGGGCCCACCGGGATGGACCAGCAGCACCTCGAGGCCCACCGGATCCGCTCCGGCGCCACGCCGGTAGACGACCAAGCCTGCACTGTGGGCGGGCATGGGACCCCCATGGTCTTGTGGTGGGCGCAACAGGACTCGAACCTGTGACCCCTACCGTGTCGAGGTAGTGCTCTAGCCAACTGAGCTATGCGCCCTGGGACCGCTGCGGGGAGCGGCCAGGAACTGTGCAGCGTAGCAGCCCCCACGCCCGAGACTGACACCTGTCGGACCGTGCTGGCGCCTCGATCCGGGTCAGTGCGGCGACCCGACGCGGTAGGCCGCGGCACCGACGAGCACCACCAGCGCGCCGCCGACCACCACCGGCAGGCCGGGCCCGAAGGACAGCGCGACGCTGCCCCGGGTGAGGCGGTCGACCTCATCCATCGCCTGCCAGATCCGCACCGCCTCGACCCCGGCGAGGACGATCGTCGCCGACGACAACCCCACCAGCGCGGCACGCCATCCTCGGCTGTAGGACCCGGCCATGCAGCGCACCGAGATCGTCATCACCGTCACCGCCAGAAGCACCGCGTAGAACCCACCCCCCACCTGGCCACCGGCATCGCGCCAACCCAGCGCGGTCGAGCCACCGGCGGCCACCGAGCGGGTGGCCCAGGGCAGCAGCGAGCCGGCCATCATCACCGCGGCGCCGGCCAGCGCCAGCCAGGCTGCCGGCCGGTTCTGCAGCCCTGCGGGGCGGCCGAGGTACAGCTCGGCGTGGGAGTCGATCGCGCCCCCGACCCGCTGATGGGAACGGGAATCCGAAGGTGGCGATCCTCGGTCCGGGGTCTCGTCGTCGCGGCCGGCGGTGATGGTCGGCTCGGCGTCGGGGCGGGCGAGGACGGTGGCGCCGCGGTGGTCACGGACCAGGTGCTGGCTGGGCTTCAGCTCCGGCGGGTACCAGCGACCGTCGGTCGCCTGCCACCAGCCATGCCCTGGTTTCACATCGCTCATCGACCACCATCGTGGCCCACGGCCCGCCGTCGACTCCAGCAGGGCCGCGACCCCTGGCCGGGTTCGGTGTCGGACGGCTCGGCCTGGCACACTCTCGATGCGTGTCTGCCCACATCGACCACCGTCACCTGTCCCGGATCCTCGGCGTGAGCCGGGCGGCGCTCGGCGTTGCACTGCTGGTCGCCCCGCGCCTCACCGCTCGGGGCTGGGTCGGCGACCAGGCCACATCGGGCAGCGGAAAGGTGGCGCTGCGCGCGCTGGGGATCCGTGATGTGGCGATCGGCTACGGCACGGTGCACGCCATCGACTCGGGCGACCCCAACCTCCGCCAGTGGGTGACCCTCGCCGGTCTCTGCGACCTCACCGACGCGACCGCCACGGTGCTGGCGTTCCACCGACTTCCGAAACGTGGCCGGTTCCTGGCCCTGACGATGGCCGCGGCTGCCGCCGCGGTCGCGTTCGTGGCCCGCGACCGGCTCGAGTGAACCCCCGCTTGCGATCCACCGCCCCCGCCACCGTCGGAGGACAACGATGACCATCGGTATCGAGATCGTCGACCACGTCGCCGTGATCGAGATGCAGGACCCGCCGCACAACTTCTTGTCCATCGATCAGGTGGGCGGCGTCGCCGAGGCGCTCGAGTCCTTCGACGACGATCCTCAGGTTCGGGCCGCGGTGCTGTGCGCGCAGGGCCGCTCGTTCTGCGCCGGCGCGAACTTCGGCGGTGACGACGGGCCACTCGGGGGCGCAAGCCGCGGCGAGCCCGTCGGCGGCGATGCGACGCTGGCGCTGTACCAGTCCGCTGCCCGGCTGTGCGAGGTGTCGACGCCGTTCATCGCCGCCGTGCAGGGACCGGCCATCGGTGGGGGCCTCGGTCTGGCGATGACCGCGACCATGCGCATCGCGGCGCCCGAAGCCCGGTTCTCGGCCAACTTCGCCGCCCTCGGGATCCACCAGGGGTTCGGTCTGTCGGTCCTGTTGCCCGAGATCCTGGGCCCCACCCGCGCCGCCGAGGTGCTGCTCACCGCCAAGCGCTACAACGGCGAGGAGGCGATGGCCATCGGCCTGGCCGACCGCTGCGTGCCACTCGAGCAGCTGCGCGACGAAGCGATCCGGACGGCCGCGGAGATCGCGGTCAACGCACCGTTGGCCATCCGAGCGATCAACACGACGTTGCGCTCGGGGCTGGGCGACCGCGTCCGCGCGGCGACCCGCCACGAGGCCGAGCAGCAGCTGGCGCTCTCCTCCACCGCCGACGCCGCCGAGGGGATCCGCGCGGTGAGCGAGCGTCGTCCCGGCCACTTCACCGGAACCTGAACCACGGGGTGAACCGACCTCCGGGCTTGGGCGAGGGTGAGCAGGGGTAGGCCCGAGGAACGGTCAGTTCCCGGCAGCAAGGAGGGTCGATGGCCTCCCAGATCGACGACGAGGCCACCGACACCCGACCCTGGTACCGCACCAGCCCCGACGAGACGCTGGAGCGGCTCGATACCGAGGCAGTGGGGCTCTCCGACGACGAGGCAGAGCAGCGCCGTGGCGACCACGGTCCCAACCGCATCCAGGAGCAGGAGACGATCAGCGCCTGGCGGGTACTAATCGACCAGCTCCTCGACCCGCTGATCTACGTGCTGCTGGGAGCGCTGGTGGTCACCGTGGCGGTGCAGACCTACGCCGATGCCATCGTCGTGGGGATCGTGCTGGTCATCAACACCACGATCGGGTTCGTTCAGGAGTACCGAGCCCAGACCGCGGTGCAGTCCTTGATGAAGATGGTGTCGCCCAAGGCCACGGCGCGCCGCGGGGGACACGAGCGCGAGGTCGATGCGGAAGCGCTCGTGCCGGGCGATGTCCTCGTGCTCCGCCAGGGCGAGGTCGTCGCGGCCGACCTCCGCCTGTTGGAAGCGACGAGCCTGCGGGTCGACGAGTCGGCACTGACCGGCGAGTCGGTGCCGGCGGACAAGCAGATCGACGCGCCGGAAGAGGAGGACCTCCCACCGGCCGACCAGAAGAACATGGCCTTCATGGGCACCGCGGTCACCGCGGGCGAGGCGCTCGGAGTCGTGGTGCGCACCGGCACCGACACCGAGATCGGCAAGATCTCCGAGCAGGTCCAGGAGGCCAGCGGGACCGAGACCCCGCTCGAGGCGCGCATCGACCGGCTCGCCAAGTGGATCACCGTGGGGGTGCTCGGTGTGACGGTCGTGACCTTCGTCCTCGGGCTCCTGCTCGGACGCGACGTGGTCGACATGTTGCTGTTGGCGGTGGCGCTGGCGGTGTCGGCCATCCCCGCGGGGTTGCCGGTGGTGGTGACCGTCGCCCTCGCCATCGGGGTGAGCCGCATGGCACGCCGACACGCCCTGATCCGACGCCTCCCGGCGGTCGACACCCTGGGGAGCACCACCACCATCATCTCGGACAAGACCGGGACCCTGACCGAGAACCGCATGACCGTCCAGGCGGTGGTGAGCGGCGGCGAGCGCTTCGACGTCGAGGGTGGAGAGGGCGGCCGGCGGACGCTGAGCCACCGCGACGGGGCGGTCAGCCTCGACGAGGAACCGGCGCTGTACGAGACCCTGCTCGTCGGACTGCTGTGCAACGACGCGACACTTCGCGACGACGGCGACGGCGACGGCGGCGACGATGACCACGCTCTGGCCACCGGTGATCCGATGGAGGTGGCGCTGTTGACGGTGGCCCGCGCGGCCGGCCTGGACCGGGATGAACTGCTCCAGCGCCACCCGCAGCGAGCCAAGGTTCCCTTCCAGACCGAACGCCGGTACATGGCCACAATCCACGACGGCCCCGAGGGAGCGGGCGAGGCTCCGCTCGTGCTGGTCAAGGGGGCACCCGAGCGCATCGCCGAGATGTGTGACCGGCAGCGCACCCGCGACGGCGACGAGCAGCCGGTCGACGCCGATCAGATCATCGACACCAGCGAACAGCTGGCGTCGCAGGGTCTTCGAGTCCTGGCCATGGCGGTCGGCCACGGCGAGGAGGCCGCCGAGGCGATCCGGGGTGACGAACCCGACGCGCTGGTCTTCGTCGGGCTGCAGGGACTCCTCGATCCCCCACGTGACAGCGCGGTCGGCGCCGTGGACCGGTGCCACGACTCGGGCATCCGGGTGGTGATGGTGACCGGCGACCACGCCACCACCGCCGCGGCGATCGCTCGACAGATCCACCTCGACCGCCCGGCGGCACGGCCCGGCGAGGCCGAGGCGGTGACCGCCGGCGAGACCGACGCGGACAGCATCGACGTGCGGACCGGCCAGGACCTGGCTGCGTTGTCCGACGACGAGGTCGACGACGCGCTGGCGCGGATCAACGTCTTCGCCCGGGTGGCACCGGCTCAGAAGCTGCGACTGGTCGACCGCCTCAAATCCCAAGACGAGATCGTGGCGGTCACCGGCGACGGCGTGAACGACGCCCCGGCACTGCAGTCGGCTCATCTCGGGGTCGCCATGGGAAGCGGCACCGACGTGGCCAAGGAAGCCAGCGACATGGTCATCACCGACGACGACTTCGCCAGCGTCTACGCCGCGGTCGAGGAGGGTCGAACGGCATTCCGCAACATCAGGATGGCCACCTTCTTCCTCCTGAGCAGCGGCGTCGCCGAGGTGCTGCTGATCCTCGCCACGCTGGCGTTGGACTGGCCCCTGCCGCTGCTCCCGGCCCAGATCCTGTGGCTGAACGTGGTGACCAACGGCATCGCCGACGTGGCCCTCGCCTTCGAACCCGGGGAGCCGGCCCTGTTCCGACGAGCCCCGCGACCGACGGGGGAAGGGGTCCTCGACCGTCGGCTGGTGGAACGCCTGGTGGTGGTGGGCATGTGGCTCGCCGCCGGTGGCCTCGCCGTCTTCTACTGGCAGTGGGAGGTGCAGGGCGCAAGCCTGGTCGCCACCCAGACGACCCTGTTGACCACCCTGGTGCTGTTCGAGAAGGTCCACGTGTTCAACTGCCGCAGCGAGGACGTCTCGGTGTTCTCGAAGAGCCTGCTGGCCAACAAGGTGCTGCTCGGAGGCGTGCTCGCATCGTTGAGCGTGCACGTGGCCGCCCTCTACCTGCCGTGGACCCAGCAGCTCCTGCGCGTGGAGCCCCTCACCGCCACGTCGTGGCTGGTCGCCGTCGGGTTCGCCTTCACCGCGGTCCTCGTGAACGAGGGCCACAAGCGGCTGCGACCGCGGGTCGAGCAACCCAGGGTCGGAACCTCCGACGGGACCCCTCAGTCGTCGACGTGGTCGAGCGCGTAGGCGGTCAGCGCCGGTCCCACGATCGCGAACAGGACCGTGCTCGTCACGACCACAGCCATGATCCGAGGCCCCGCATCGGGCAGCTCCTCCGCCGCCAGCAGCGCGAGTCCGAGCGCGACCCCGGCCTGGGGCAACAGCGAGGTGCCGAACCACGGCCAGACCTTGCGAGGCGCAGCGACCACGCGCGCCGCGAAGTAGCCCCCCGTGACCTTGCCCACCACGCGAAACCCGACGTACGCGACTCCGAGCGCGCCGGCCGCCACCAGACCCGAGATGCGGAACTGCGCCCCGGCGAGGACGAAGAACACGACCATGAACGGCCACTCGATGGCCTCGATCTCCCGGAACGGCCGTTCGTGGTGGCTCGCGAGGTTGGCGACCAGGGCACCGAGCACCACCGCCGTCAGGAGGAACGAGACACCGATCCACTCGGCGAGGCCGGCGGACACGAGCACGATGCCCAGCGCCTCCTCCCGCGTCGGCTCGCCCGGTTCGAGCCGTCCGGTCAGATACGCCATCGGGGCAGCGAGGACCAGCGCAAGGAGGACGGCTCCGCCGATCTCCCACGCTGCAGTGCCGAGCAGCGCGACCTGCCCGTCGGTGCCCGCCAGGACGCCTGCACCCGACAGCAGGAGCGAGAACAGCACGATGGTGATGACGTCGTCGAGGGCGACCACCCCGAGGATCGTTCGCGAGAGCCAACCCTCCGAGCCCCGGTCCTGAACGATGGCAACGGTCGACGCCGGAGCGGTGGCGGCGGCGATCCCCGCCAGGGGCAGGGCGACGACCGGGTCGAAGCCCACCACCAGCAGACCAACGACCATGAGCGCCGCCGTCGCCACCGCCTGGATCGTCGCGACCGCGACCACCTGGCTTCCGTACTTGCGGAGGCGCTCGTGGGTGAACTCACCGCCCACCAGGAACCCGATCATGGTCAAGGCGATGGTGGAGACGATCGGGAACCACTCGTCCTGTTGGGGAGGGAGCAGATCGAGCGCACCGGGGCCGACGACGACACCGAGCAGCACCAGCAACGTGATTCGGGGCAGCGGGATCCACCGGCTCGCCACGTCGGTGGCGACCCCGGCGAGGAGCAACCCCCCGACTGTGACGAAGACGATGAGGGTGTCGGGTTCCATCGGGCACCACTCTCGCCCACCGAACGCCAGCGCGCACCCGACCCCGGCTTGCACGCGATCCGGACCGGTCGCGTGGACGACCGGTCCGGATGGGTTGCGTGGAGCGCCGGGTCGGATTTGAACCGACGACTGTACGGCTTTGCAGGCCGTTCCCTTGGGCCGCTCGGGCACCGGCGCCTGTCCCGACTGCTGCCGGGAACGTCGAGTCTAGGCCACCCTCGACGTCGGACACACCGCCACCCGCCGACCGGCCATGATGGCCACATGCCCGACGAGACCGAACCCAGCCAAGCACCCGGACCACTCGCCGCGCTCGGAGTCCTCGCAGGGGCCGAGGTGGCGGTGACCGACCAGCTCGACCACCTCGAGATGTACACGCGCGAGGGCCTGCTCACCCTCCTCTGGCACGGCGAGGCCGACCACCAGCAGGTGGTGCTGATGGTCGGCGGCGGGATGGGCGGGCTGCTGGGTCCCGGCCAGGGCCTTTACCACACCCTCGGAGCAGAGCTGGCCGACGCCGGGGTGGGGGCCATCCGGGTGGGCTACCGGGTTCCCAACGACATCGACCGGTGCGTCCATGACACCCTCGCCGCGGCCGAGCTGGCCGCCCGGCGTGGTGCCCGATCCTTCGTGGTCATGGGTCACTCGTTCGGGGGCGCAGTGGCGATCCAAGCCGGCGCCGCCCTGGGCGAGCTGGCTGCGGGGGTCGTCACCTTCGCCACCCAGACCGGCGGGGCCGAGGCGGCCGAGCACCTCCAGTGCCCGCTGCTGCTGTTCCACGGGGATCGCGACGAGCTGTTGCCCCACATGGCCAGCGAGATGGTGCAGATGATCTCCGACGGGGAGCTCGTCATCCTCGCCGGCGCGGGGCACACCCTCGGCGAGGCCGAGGACGAGATCCACCAACGGCTCCGCACGTGGATCCCCGAGCGCTTCGCCGAGCACGAACCACCCGCAGCGATCTGAGGGCCACGCTCAGAGCCAGGGTTCCAGCGGGGGCAGCTCCGAAGGAGGCTCGAGCCGTCCGGACAGCCAACCCAGCACCCACCGACGGCTACCGCTCACCACGACGACCTCGCCGTCGCCGACGGTGACCACGTCGGGCGCGTCCTCGAAGTCGATCCGCAGCGCCACACCCTCGGGGAGCCGGCTGGGCAGCGCCGCCAGGGTCTCGGCGAGCTCGCGCTCCACGTAGGCCTCGGACCAGTCGCCCACCCGGAAGCTCGACCGGCCCAGGTCGACGTGGTGCATCTCGACCTCACGCCAGCGGCGGAACGGAAGCTCCACCACCGGGCGAGGCCCGGACATCGCCATGCCGACCCCGTCGCTCCAGGCCTCGGGACCGAGCCGGGCGAACGCGGAGGTGAGATCCTCGATCGACCGGCGCAGATCCTCGACCATCTCCGCCGCCGGACGGGTGGCACCCGCCTCGATGTCGGCGGCCCGCTGGTCGGCTCCCCCCGGGTACTGGTGGGCGACCTCACCGCGGGTCGCGGCCATCGCCATGCGGATGAACCCGTCGGCGTTGCGGGTGAGGTGGGTGACCACGTGTCCGACCGTCCAGCCGGGAAGCAGACTTGGTGCTGCGGCCTCGGTATCGGACAGGTCGGCGAGGTCGTCGAGGAGCCGGGCTTCGGCCGCGGCCAGCCCAGCGAGGTCGTCGCGCGGTACCGACATGGGGATCAGGGTACGGCAAAGACGGTGAAGTGCACCGAGGCGGCGCGCCGTTCGCCGACCCGGGCTCAGTCGATGTCTCCCTTGTCCCACCACGCCAGCTCCAGCACCTAACCTCGAGGGGTGCTCATGAGGCCGACCCGACACGAGGCCGTGGCCCCGCCTGGTGCCAACACGACATCGGGCTCAGGCGCGATGCGAGCATCGGTCGCCGCGAGCATGGCAGGCAAGGCGGCAGAGATGGTGACGCTGCTCGTCCTGGCCGTCGTCGTGCCCCGGGTGCTGGGAGCACAGGACTTCGGGGCGTTCTCGGTGCCTCTGACGGTGGTGACGCTCGGCTCGCTCGCGCTGACCCTAGGCGGGCCCACGGTGATGGCCCGCTACGTACCGGCCTCATCGCCCGAGGAGCGGGTCGCGGTCGCTCGAGCGATCGGGGCGCGGCTGGCTCGCGGCCGTGCACTGCAGGTCGGATTCGTCGGTGTGGTCGCCGTGCTCCTGGTCGCGGCGCGCCCCGACACGTTCCCGGCCCTCGAGACCGGGTTCGTCGTCGCGGCTCTGGCGCTCAACGTGGTCGCCACTCTGGCGCTCCAGATGGGTCTCGGGCTCGGCCGGACCGGAGCCTGGAGCATGCGGTATCCCTTGCAGAACGTGGTCCTGATCACCGCGGTGCTCCTCCTGCACCCCGCTGGCCGCGTCGGCAGCATCGGAGCGATCCTGGTGGCCGCCGGGGTCGCGGCCGTGTTCGCTGTGTTCATGGTGGCGCCCTTCCTGCGGGCTCCAGCACCACAGGTCCCCGTGCCCGACGGCGTCATCCGCTTCGGTGTGCTCCACGCCACTGGCGCTGCGCTCGTCCAGGTATCCCAACGCGGCGGCGTGCTGGTGGTCGCAGTGCTCACCGGCTCGGCGGCCGAGACCGGCTACGTGGCGCTGGCCACGGGCATCGCGCTCGGTGTGACCTACGCCGTGCTCCAGGCCTTCACCGTCTCGCTGCCCCATCTGGCTGATGCGTCGCCAGACGGGGCGGTGATCACCCGCGCACCGGAGGAGATCCTGCGTCGCCTCGGTGGCGGCCTTCTCGCCGTCTTGATACCTGCCACCGCGGCAGTCGCGCTGCTGCTCGACGAGCTGGTCCCACGTGTCTTCGGCTCCGACTACCTCGGCTCGATCGACGCGTTCGGACCTGCGCTCGCCCTGATCGTCCTCGCCCCACTCAATGCCGTGGCCGTGCAGGCCGGCGCACTTCGGCTCCGTCCCGAGGCCGCGGCCCGAGCCGGCGGGGCGTCAGCGATCGTGTTCGCGGTCGTGGCGGTGGTTGCCGTGCCCCATTGGGGCGCCGCTGGTGGCACCACCGCCGCGTTGGCAGGCGCCGCAGCCACCGCTGTAGCTGGGATCGTCCAGCTCCCTGGTGCGTTCGGGTCCCGTCTGGTCGTCGCGTCCTTCGCCGGCGCCGGTCTTGTCCTGGCCCTCGCCGCGCTGTCGTGAGGGCTCGCTCGTGAACCCGGCATCGCCACTGCGGGCCACGGTCGTCGTTCCGAGCAGGGACCGACCCGAACCCTTGGCGGCATGCCTCGCCGCACTCGCTCTCCAGCGGGAGACGGCGTTCGAGGTGGTGGTGGTCGATGACGCCTCCCTGGATGCGGACGCGGTGGCCGATGCGGTGGCCGATGCGGTGGCCGATCGCGGCCGGGTCCGGCTCGTCCGTGGCGAAGGCGCAGGACCGGCAGCGGCGCGGAACCTCGGGGCGGCCCTCGCCCGGGCCGATGTGGTCTGCTTCACCGACGACGACTGTCGGCCCGGGCCGGACTGGGTCGGTGCGCTCGTTACACGGATCGCAAACGGGGCCTCCGCCGTCGCCGGCCCGACCAGAAACGGTCGGCCCGACGACGTGTTCGCGGCCGCATCCCAGCTGATCACCAACCACCTCGCCGAGGTGTCGCGCCATGACGATGGTCCACCGTTCGCCCCCACGAGCAACCTGGCAGTCCGGGCCGAGCTGTTCGCCAAGTTGGCCTTCGACGAGACCTACCCCCTCGCCGCCGGAGAGGATCGCGACTGGTGCGAACGTCTCGCTCGCGCCGGCCACCGACTCGCCTTCGAACCCGATGCCTGGGTCGCCCACCACCAGGAGCTGTCAGCTCGACGGTTCTGGCGCCAGCAGGAGCGCTATGGGCGGGGCGCGCACCGGTTGCGTTCGGGTCACGGTGGTGACCTCCGTCCGGTCGGGTTCTACCTCGGCCTGCTCCGATCCGGCTTCGCCGCCGGCCCACGAGTGGGCACGTTGGTCGTGGTGGCCCAGCTGGCGACCTGTGCCGGTGTGATCCGCGAGGTCGTGGCCGACCGCCGACGGGATCGGGAGCGCTGAGCGGAGCTACCGCTCGAGGAGCGGTTGACCTGCCATCTCGCGGGTGTCGCTGCCGGAGAGGGCGGCGACCGTGGCCGCGACGTCCTCGAGGCGAGGGGGTCGGGACGGCTCGATGAGCTTGGAGGCGCCGGGCACAACCAGGGCCCACGCATCCCCTTCGGTGTGGTTCCCGGACCGGCCACTGCCGACCCCGTGTCGGCGGACGGTGCCGAACCGCTCCGAGTGCAGGCCCTCGAGTCGGGTAGCTGGGGTGTCGACCCACCGCACGATCAGGTCGGGAAGCTGGTGGGCACGGTCACCGCTGCCGAAGCGGTCGGCCACCCGTTCCACCGACGAGACCGCCGGACTGCCGTCGAGCGAACGGAACGACAGGATCCCGGCTGCGATCTCGTCCATCAGCGACTCTGCATCGGCGGGATCGACGATGCCGTCGCGCTCGCGGCCCCGCAGGTTGAGGCGGATGTAGCCCTGGTTCTCCGCGGGATGGGCAAACGCCCGGGTCCTGACCCAGTCGATGCCACGCATCTCCAGGCGGGCCGTCAGCTCGAGTGCCACGGCCTCCGGGAGCGCTCCGGCGACCTTGGCCCGCAAGCCGCTGGGCAGCGCAGCGCGGAGCCACCAGATGGAGCTTCGAGCATCGGTGCGGTCCTCGGAGGGATCGAGGATCGAGCGGAGCATCTCGGGGAGCAGATCGGCCCGGCTGGTGTTCACCTCCATGCCCACGGGCGAGATGATCATCAGATCGGCATCGTCGGGCAGGACCGTGACCACTCGACCGAGGGCGCTGTCGACCTCTCGGTAGACGTCTTCCAGGGTATTGCCGAGGAGCCGCTCGGCAGAGGCATCGAGACCCTTCGGATCGAGTTGGGACAGGTCCCAGAACTGGTGGCCGGCCACGTGAGCAGCGCAGAAGGTCAACCAGGCGAGGTCGAACGGCTGCTCGGCCAACAGCTGCTCGGCGGCATCGGCCACCCGGCCCGGCGCGCCGAGGAGGCGACGGCGCAAGCCGAGCATCTCCTCGACCGAGTGCCGGCCGAAGACCTCGTCGACCGGTGCAGGTGAGCCGAAGAGCCGCTCGAGTCGCCGATGGGTGTCATCGGGCGCGGACCACTCCTGGAGTACGACGCGGTCGTGGAGCTGCCAGCCACACACCAAAGCGCCGGGTGGCGCATCGACGGGTGGGCGACTCTCGTATGGATCGACCGCGAGGGTTCTGGTGCCGCAGCGGCCGAGGCGCTCCCACACCGGTGGTGGGGCATGGAAGTGGCCCATGTAGCGGACACGTTGCTCCCCGGCCGACCATTGGAAGGGGTAGAAGAGCCCGTGGTCCTCGAGCGGCACGCCGCTGTAGAGGGTGTGCTGGGCGCCAGCGGCGAACTGGGTGGCCGGCGCGTCCAGCTCGTGCCACACACCGCGGTCCCGGAGTGCGGCGAGCACGGGCAGGCGCTCATCGCGCAGGAGGCGGTCGAGCAGGGAAGCGCTGGCGGCGTCGAACTGCAGGATGGTCAACATGGGGAAGGCTCCATCGGGTCGGTGATCAACGTTGGCCGTCCAGCAGCAGCGGCGCTGGTTCGCGCCGCGTCGACGGCCGCCATCACCGCGACGCCATCGACGGTGGTGCCGAGCGCTGGGTCCTGGCCGCCGCGTACGACAGTCGCAAACGAATCGAGTTGGGCGGCCAGCGACGCCACGAGGGGATGGACGCCAGGGGATGGACGGAGTCGTCCGATGATTGCGGCGAGGCTGCCGCCGGCCCGGTGTCGAGCGACAGTGGTACCCGCCGCGTCGCGGACCGCCACTTGTTCGGCGTGGATCGAGTCGGCCCGAGCACGGATCGTGGCTCGTCCCCGCCCCAGTACCAGCGACAAGGTGGCCCGATCGGGGGTGAGCTCGGTGGCCGTGACCTCGCGGATCTCGCTTCCGGACACCCAGCGCGCCAAGTCGAGGAGGTGGGGAGCGAGGTCGAGGATGACCTCGTCGCGCACGAGATGGGCTCCCCAGCTCGCCCGCCGATAGCGGATCTCGAGCTCCAGGTCGAGCGCACCCGCTCGCGGGGTGGCCGCCCGTACCTCGCGGACGCCAGGATCGAAGCGACGGTTGAACCCCACCCGCACCGTGGGACCGAGCGTTGCGAGGCGAGCGGCGCCGGCGCCGTCGGGAGCTGGTGGCTTCTCGACCAGCACGGGTAGCCCGGCGGCCGTGGCCCACTCGGCGTCGGCAACATGGGTGCTGGCCGGGCTCGCGAGCACGAGGGCGTCGACGTCGGCGCCCTCGATCAGCGCGGCGGCGTCAGCGAAGGTGGAGACCGACTCCCCGACCAGGTCGGCAAGGTGGGCACGCCGTCCGCCGTCGGGATCGGCGACCGCGGTGAGGGTGGTGCCCCGCTCCATGGCGAGGGCGGGGACATAGCCGATCTCGGCGAGCCTGCCGCAGCCGATCAGTCCGATCCGCACCGGCTCCACGCTCATTCGAACCCGTCGACTCGAGAGATCGACGCCGCCCCGAGCGGAGGCAGCGGACGCGGAGCGTCGAGAAGCGCGACGACGATGCCGACCGGCACAGCAGCGACCGCGACCAGGTGGTGGAGGCAGTGCAGTCCGATGCCGGCGATGGCTGGGAGCAGCCCCATGCGTCGAACGAGCAAGCCGTAGAAGTGCCGGTTCGCGATGATGAGGACACCAAGGCAGGACGCGAGCAGCGGCAGCCACAACCCGATGGCCGCGACCACCGCGACCACCCAGACCGCGGCACTGATCTGGTGGCGCAGGCCGCAGTTCAGTGTGGTGGCCCGACGTCGGGTACGCACCTGGAGGGCGACCCAAGGGACGGCGCGTCGGGCCAGGTCGGTCCACAGCATCGACCGCAGGGTCCATGTCTTGAGATGCTTGCCCTGGATGGTCGGGTCCAGGGCGGACCGGGAGCCGTCGAAGCGGAGGCGATCGCCGAGCTCGATGTCCTCGATGGAGGGATGCGGATAGCGATCCGCGTCGAAGCCACCGATGCGGAGGAACGTCTGGCGGCGGATGGCTCCGAGCCCCGTCCAGAACGTCTCGGCGGGTCCGGCTCCGGCCTGGTGCACCTGGTGGTGCAACAGGTTGCGGAACGCCGAGACCACACCTGGATCGGCGGGATCGTCGTCGTAGGAACCGAACAGGGCACCCAGACCGGGATCGTCGTCGAACGCGGAGCGGATCCTGCTGAAGGCGTCCGGGTGGACCTCGACGTCGGCATCGATGAACACCACGACGTCGCCCTGAGCACGCCGGACACCGGCGTTGCGGGCCTCGGATGCAGACAAATGGGCGTCCTCGACCACGATGACCTCCTCGGGTGGGTCCTGCGCCGCACGGATCGCCGCGCGGCACCGGCCGAGGGTCGGGGGGGCGTTGGTTGCGGGGACGACGACCGACAGGGAGGTCACCCCGGCAACCATAGTGCATGAGGTGAGCCTAACGAAAACTGTGTAGTTCGGCTTCAGGACAGTCGACCGCGTAGGCGACCCAGTGCGACGAACGGGCAAGGACGACCGCACCGGATCGCAGAGACATCTGCCGGTCGGGCGAGCTCCCCGACCGAAGCAACATCGTGCCGGGATGGTCGACGCGAGCGCGAGGAACCCGGTGGAGGGGAAGGTCCAGCTTCCAGGCCACGGCGGGTCGCAGCAGCCCCGATCCGGTGACCGACACGTCGCCGCAGGAGGTGAGGATCTCGGGACCTCCGGACCGCTCGATGACGACGTCGAGATCGGCTTCGAGCACGCCGCGATCGGCGACGGCGACCACGACCGGTCCGATGCCGGCAGCTCGGGGCACGGCGAGCGCGACAGCCACCACGATGCCGACGACCCACAGCATCCGCACGCGACCAGGAGATGGAAGGGAGCAGACGACCCCGACACCAGCCAGCACGCACACCGCAGCGGCGGCGGGGAGGTAGAACCGGCTGAGAGCGGCATACCCGAGGGTCACCGCCAGCGCGGCGACGAGCGCGGACCAGGCGAGTGCACCGGCGGCGACGGCGAGCAGGACCCTTTCACCCCGTCGTCGGGCCGTCACCAGTCCGAAGCCAGCGGCTACCCATGCCGGGGCCACGACCATGGCGCCAGCCGCGGTGAGCGCGCTGGCAGTGCGCCCGCCCAGCGACTCCGACGCCGCCACCCGCGCCGCGTCGGCGCCGTGCCACGGACTACCCGAACCCCACCAGTCGCCACCGAACCACAACATCGGCACGCTGGCCAGGATCGCCACCACGAACACTCGAGTCGACGGGTCGCGCCACCAGAGCCAGAGGGCGTAGATGCCCAGCAGTGGCCATGCTTCCGGACGAAGGAGCGCGACCCCCCACCCGAGGGTGAGCGCCGTTCGACGGCGCTCGTCCAGATGGGCCTCCACGGCAAACAGCGCCAGCGCGATCGTGAGCGGCGCGACGTGGCCTTCGCCCACCAGGCGCAAGAAGCGCGGGTCACCGTCGGGGGTGAGCAGGAGCAGCGCAGCAGCGATGACACCAGCGGGCGCGCCGGCGAAGCGGGCTGCCAACCGGTACGTCGCCACCAGGCCGAGGAGCGCGCCGGTCCGGGCAACGAGCATCCAGAGCGATACTGCTGCAGGTCCGAGCGGCGCGAGCATCGTGGTGACGAGGACCGGGAGGGGCTTCCATGACGGACCGCCGGTGGTATCGAGGTCGAGCTGACCGACCTCGCGGCCCCAGACCAACCACGCCCACGGGTCGAAGCTCAAGGTGGCAGGAAGCAGCAACGACAATGCCCCCAGTCCGCTGCAGGCACCGACGAGGAGCACCCCACGCCTGCTGGCCGAGAGCATCGGGCGCGTGTTGGTGCTGGTCACACCCGATCCGACGATGGCAACACGTGCACGGGACCGTCGACCCGGATGCCTACCAGATCGCCTGGTTGCCAGCGGGTCACCCCGTGCACGCGGCTGCGAACCCTGCGCCCTGAGCGGAGCTCGAGGGTGACGAGTTGGTCGTGCCCGAAGAACGAGCGATTCAGCACCTCACCCGACACCGACGCGCCGGCTGCGTCAGCGTCGGCGGCAAGGGGCACCAAGCTGAGCACCTCGGGTCGGATCATGACCTCGACAGGACCCTGCGCACAGGGATCGTCCGAGAGGAGCCGCCCGAACTCGGTCTCGACGTAGCCGTGGGACGCGGTGCCCGGGAACACCTCGGCGGCGCCGAGGAAGCCGGCCACCCACCGGTTGGCAGGACGAGCGTAGACCTCTTCGGGAGTGCCGGTCTGTACGATCCGTCCAGCATCCATGAGCACGACCTCGTCAGCCAGGGACAGCGCCTCCTGCTGGTCGTGGGTGACCAACAGCGCGGTGGCGCCGGCCTCGCGGAGGATGGCGGCCACGTCCTCCCGAAGGGCGGCCCGCAGGCCTGCGTCGAGCGCGGCGAAGGGTTCGTCGAGGAGCACGACGGCGGGATCGGGTGCCAGGGCACGAGCGAGGGCGATCCGCTGGCGCTCGCCGCCGGAGAGCTCGTGAGGATAGGACCGGGCCCGATGGGCGAGGCCGACCAACTCCAGACACTCGGTGACGCGCCCGGGTGCGGGTTCACCGAAGGCGACGTTGCGCTCCACGGTGAGATGGGGGAAGAGGGCTCCGTCCTGGAACACCATGCCCACTCGTCGCAGCTCCGGCTCCACCCAGGTCCCCTCACCCGCGACGCGGCCGCCATCGATCTCGACCATGCCCGCATCGGGGACCTCGAACCCGGCGATGATCCGCAACAGGGTGCTCTTCCCCGAACCGCTCGGCCCGAGGAGCGCGACGATCGATCCGACAGGCACGGTGACGTCGGCGCCGGCGACTGCGCAGGTCCTGCCGAACCACTTGTCGATGCCGAGGGCGCGGATGGCGGGAACCGCGTTCACGGGCGGGACCGTAGCAGACTGATCGGGCCGAGCTTCAGCGCTCACACCTCCTGAAGTTTAGGCCACCTATCCCACTATGCTAGGACAGGGTAACCACTCCGTCACCCTCATCGAGGATCTCAATGCTCTCCAAGCTCATCCGCAAGCGCTGGCCGATCCCAGTCATCGCCCTGGTTGCGATCGGTGTCGTCGCGGCTGGCGCGCTCGCCACCACGAAGGGCGACGAGCGTGCGCTCGTGGTGTACAACGGCCGTTCTCACTATGGTACCGAACAGGTGTTCCGAGACTTCGAAGCGGACACGGGGATCGAGGTCGAACTGCGCGGTGGTACGGCCCCAGAGCTCTTCGAGCGCCTCCGCCGCGAGGGTGAGGACACGCCGGCCGACGTGCTGGTCACCACCGATCTCGCCAACCTGTGGCGGGCCGAGCACGCCGGACTCCTCCAACCGGTCCTCTCCGATACGCTCAGCTCCCAGGTGCCCGACTCACTGCGCGATCCGGAGGGCTATTGGTGGTCGCTGACAACCCGGCTGCGCATCCCGGTGGTGTCGACCGAGCGGATCCCGACGGGAGCGGTCACCAGCTACGAGGACTTGGGAGATCCGCGCTACCAGGGGCGCACGTGTCTGCGGACTTCCACCAGTGAGTACAACCAGTCACTCGTCGCCGACATGATCGCCAAGCGAGGCATGGACGAGACCGAGGAGCTCCTGCGCTCCTGGATGGCCAACGAACCCAAGATCCTCAACTCCGACGGCGAGATGCTCGCGGTCATCGCAGATGGTGGCTGCGACCTCGGCTTGGCGAACCACTACTACCTGGGTCGGGCCCTGAGCGACAATCCCGACTTCCCAGTGGCGCCGGCCTGGCCCGACCAGGACGGTGCGGGCGCCCACGCCAACGTCTCCGGCGTGGGGGTGGTCGCCGCGTCCGATGCCACCGACGAGGCCACCGCGCTCATCGAGTTCCTCACGGCGCCGTCGGCCCAGGCCCAGATCATCGATCGCAGCGAGTTCGCCGCCAACCCCGACGTTCCACCGGCCGAACACATCAGCCACTGGGCAGATGTCAGGACCGACCCGATCGACGTCGAGGCTGCCGGCCCGTTGCTGGAGGAGGCCGTCGCGCTGATGCTCGAGGTCGGGTGGAACTGATCGAAGCGGCATGCTGACATGAACGTGCCGATGCCGACACATGCCGGAACTCCACGACCGGATCCACCGGTCCCGCGTCGCCGCTTCGCCGGTTGGGCGATCCTCGGGGTGCTCATCGCCACCATCGTCGCCGGTCCGCTCCTGGTGCTTCCGGCGAGCTTCCTGGGCGGAGGCGAGGCCTTCGATCAGATCGCCCGATCCCTCCTTCCTGACGCACTGCGCACCAGCATCATGCTCGGCCTCGGTGTGGGGGCGAGCACGCTCGTGGTCGGGGGCGGTCTCGCGGTGCTCATCTCCTTCTACGACTTCCCCGGTCGGCGTTGGTTGGACTGGGCACTTGTGCTGCCGATGGCCATGCCCGGGTACGTGCTCGTGTTCGTCGTGCTCGGCCAGTACGGGCTGGCAACACCGCTGCAGACAAACCTGCTCGGCAACAGCCTGCAGATCCCTGGCATCCGCACGCCGATCGGTGCGGTCACGGTGCTCACCGGGGTGCTGTACCCCTACGTGTACGTTCTCGGTCGCAGCGCGTTCATCGGTCAGTCGCGCCAGGCACTCGAGGCTGCCCGCTCGCTGGGTCTGACCTATGGACAGGCCGTGCGCCGGGTTGCGCTCCCCTTGGCACGTCCTGCGCTTGCCGCCGGCGCGGCCCTGGCCGTCATGGAGGCACTGGCCGACTTCGGAGCCGTCGACCTGCTGGGCGTCCAAGCCCTCACGAGTGCCATCTACAGGGTCTGGTACGGCGCGTTCGACCAGAGCGCCGCCCTGCAGCTGGCCACGGTCCTGGTGGGGCTGGCCCTCACCATGGTCACCGTTGAGCGACTCCTGCGAGGTCGTGCCCGCTACCACCAAGCGTTGGGGGCAGGCGACGCCGTCGAACCAAGACCCATCTCCGGCTGGCGGCGCTGGCTCGCACCCCTTCCCGGCATCGGACTGCTCGCTCTGGTCTTCTTGGTCCCGGTAGCGCAGCTGGTGGCGTGGTCGGCCGAGACGATCATCGAGGACCAGCTCGGGGCAGATCTCGCAGCTGCGGCCCGGAACACCCTCCTGTTGGGTGTCCTCGCCGCGCTGGTGGCCGTGGTCACCTCCACCATCGTCGCCTACGGCAAGCGGGCACAACCGTCGCGAGTCGGAGCGATCGCGTCGCGCCTGGCCACCGTCGGGTACGCGGTCCCCGGCACCGTGGTGGCCGTGGCCGTGTACGTCCCAATGGTCTGGATCGACCGTCGCCTCATCAGCCTCGCCGATGCCGTGTTCGGTCTCGAGATCGATCTGTTGCTCACCGGAACGATCCTCGGTCTCGTGATCGCGTACGTCGTGCGGTTCCACGCGCTGGCGTCCTTCGCGATGGAGGCGCGCATGGACCGGATCAGTCCGAGCCTCGACGACGCCGCCCGCGCTCTTGGTGCCGACCAGGCGCGGGTGCTGGCCGATGTCCACCTGCCCCTACTGCGGCCCGGCATCTTCACCGCGGCGCTCCTCGTCCTCGTCGAGGTCATGAAGGAACTGCCGGCTACTGCACTGCTGCGTCCACTCGGCGGCGACACCCTGGCCATCACGGTATGGGAAGCCACCAAGGACTCCCGCTTCGACGTCGCCGCACTTCCCGCGCTGCTCATCGTCGCTGTGGGGCTCCTGCCGGTGATTCTTCTGGTTCGACTCCTGCGCGACGACGGCTGGTCGGCAGCCGAGCGGATCTGAGCCCGAACGCGAGCGGGGGCCCGAGATGATGGCGTCCCGGGCCCCCGCTGGATCGGTGGTGGTCGCTCAGCCGAGCTGACCGATGTCCTCGTCGCTGATACCCAGCGTGTCGAACGCAGGCTGGAGAGCGGCGCGGACCTCGTCCTCACCACCGTTGGCACCGGGCTCGTTCTCCAGCGACAGCACTGCGTCGATGGTGTCCACATCGGCGCCGGCGTCGGCCAGGATCGGCTCGATGACCCGGAAGAATGCCAAGCCTTCGGCCTGGTGCACCCGAGCCGTCTCGGCATCACCCGCCTCGAGGTCCTCGGGCACCAGCGCGGCGTACTTGATCGTGGCTTGAGAATAGGTGATCACGACCTGACGCAGCACCTCGTCGGCTGCGGCCTCGGCGCTGCCGGCGTCCTCCGCCAGCAGCGCGTCACGACCATCGTTCATGGCCTCACGGATGGCCTCGTTGGCCAGGGAGGTCTCACCGTCCTCGGCGAGGGTGCCGAAGTCTGCGCCTCGCTTGTCCGCCGTGGCATAGGGTCCGCATCCAGGCTCCGAACCATGGTAGAAGGCCCATGCCTCGTCCCAGTTGTGCGGAGCCCCCTCGTCGGCATCGAAGTTCGCGTCGTCGGCCTTGGCCAGCGCGGCGTTCAGCTCATGGATGACCCAGGCGATCATCGTCTGGTTCTGGATGCCCTTCTGGACGCCCTGGCGACGCACGGCGTCGGACTCACCCTCGAACCCACCCGAGCCGGCGATCGCCGCGGACACGAAGTCGTCGATCGGAGTGTCGCTGTCGTAGTACTCGTCGAAGCCGTGCATACGGTCGGACGCGGCGGCGAAGCCGGCGAGGGTTCGCACAGACCCGTCGCTGTTGACCGAGTGCTTGCCATCGACGTAGATGCCAGACACCGCGTCGAAGTCGATCGGATCGGCATCGAGCAGACCGTTGATGTCGCAGATGTCCTCGACCACGAGCCGGTGCGACGACACGTCGCTGGCGTACTCGTAGCCGCCATCCTCGCTGACCGCCTCGTGGTCACCGTCGGCGCTGGACGCGAAGTCGTCCTCGGCACCGCTGTCAGTGCCGGTCTCCGCAGGTGTCTCCTCGTCTGAGGGCGTGGCGTCGTCGTCACCGCATGCAGCGAGCAGCAGGCTCAGCGAGAACAAGGCAGCGAGCCAACCGAGGGGATGGGAACGATTTCGGGTCACGAAGATCCTCCAGTAGGGGGTTGATGGTCCAAGTGGGCCTCGACAACGTCGGGGGGTCTACCTGGCTGATCGGGCAATAGTAGGTGTGCCTATCGAACATGGTCAACACTCGTAACCATCGTTGAAGCCCGAGGTCGCCGGATTCACGATCCCGTGGTCGACGGGCACTGTCGGCCGGCGGTACGAGCAGTCAGCTCCCCGACTGTTCGATCTCGGCGTTGACCTCGGCCCCGACCAGCACCACCAGCGCCGAGATCCAGATCCAGAGCAGCAGCACGACCACGGCCCCGAGCGACCCGTAGGTCTCGTTGTATGACCCGAAGTTGGCGGCATAGATCTGGAACCCGATCGAGGCCAGGATCCAGGCCACCACGGCGACGACCGCTCCGGGGCTCAACCAGCGCCAGCGCGTGCTCGACACCCCTTCGGGACCGGCGCGGTACAGCACCGCGAGTCCGGCGGCGAGGCCCAGCCCGACGATGGGCCAGACGGCCAGGTTGATCAACCAGCGCGCCAGGCTGGGCAGCCCGGCCGCAGCGAGGACCGCGGGGAGCCCGGTGATGACCGCCACCGCGACCACGACGAACAGGATGGCACCGAGCGTGAGCACCAGGCTGAGCAGGCGCTTGGCCACGAAGGTGCGGGTGTCGCTGCGCTGGTAGGCGATGTTGACCGCCACCACGAGGTGGCTCACCCCGCTCGAAGCGGACCAGAGGGCGATGACCAGGCTGACCACCAATCCGATGGTGAGCGCCCCACCGGAGGCGGTGGTGATGCTCTCGAGCTGCTGCACGATGAGCTGGCGGGCTTCGTCGGGCAGCGCACCGGCAAGGTCCTCGACCCGCTCCTCGATCGCTTCGGGGTCGGCGACCAGGCCATAGATCGACACCAGGGCGACCATCGCGGGGATGGTCGAGAGGAAGCCGAAGAACGCCACGCCGGCCGCGTTGAGGGGATCGTGGTGCTCCTTGACGCGGGCCACCACCCCCTTGGCGAGCGTCGCCGTCCCACGTGCCGCGTCCTGGACGGCAGAGTCGCCTGACATGGCGCCGCCCTACCCGGTGGACCCGATGGCAAACACCGACCACAGGCTGCCGGAAACGGCGAACGGCCCCCGGAGGGGCCGCTCGGAACCGTCTGCTCTGGAGCGGAAGACGAGGCTCGAACTCGCGACCTCAACCTTGGCAAGGTTGCGCTCTACCAACTGAGCTACTTCCGCGTGGAAGTGGTGAGTGTAGCAAAGCCCGTCCACACTCCGGCCAGTCGGCGTCGCCGGTCGGGGACGCTCAGAGCTCGGCCACCCTCGTCCTGATCCGGTGGGCGAACTCGCGAGCCTGGTCCGGATCGCCGATGCCGCTGATCTCGACCATGTCGCCGTCGCCGTGGATCCTGATCGTGGCCGAGCGCTCGTCGCCCATTCCCTCGACGGTGATCTGGGGGGTGATCGTCACCGAGCGAATGTCGGGCTTCCACTCACGGTCGTTGACGACGAGCAACCGCCGGTCGGTGAGGATCGCGACCGCGTTCTTGCCCAGATAGGAACCCTGGACGAGCTGCTGGGCGTGCTCACCGTCGCCGAGCAGCGCGGTGGCGATGCCCGCCGACACCCGAGCGCTGCGCTTGGCGCCGAACCCGAGCCGGCCGACGCACCCGCCCACTGCGTACGGATCCTCGGCGGTGGGGGTCGGCGCCGGGGCGAGCGGTGGAGGTGGTGGCGGCGCGGCCGGTTCCGGGGGAGCGACTGGCTGCTGGGGTGCCGGCGCAGCTGGCGGGGGTTGCGGGGAACCCTGAGGTGGCGGGGCCACCGGCGGCGGTGGGGTGACCGGGGCCGAGGGGGGTGGCGGCGGTGGCGGGGGCCCGGGTGCCGCCTGCGGTGCAGGTGGCGGCTGGGGTGGCGCCGGGCTGGTGGGCTGGGTGGAGGGGGCCTCGCCCGGCGCAGGTGGCGGCGGTGGCGGTGCGGAGGGCACCGCGCCGGCACCCGGGGGCGGAGGGGGCGGTGGCGCCGCGTCCGGGGTGGAGGCCGGAGGCGGCGGGGGCGGCGGCACCTGTCCGGCCTGTTCCGGTGGCGGCGATGGAGGGGGAGGGGGCGGAGGAGGGGGCGGCGGGGCAGGTGCCGCCTCGTCGTCGTTGTGCTGCTCTGAGTCAGACATCGTTGTCACCCTTCGTACTGCCTGGTCGCGTCCTGGACGCAGACTAGTGGTCCTGGTTACGACTGGTGGGGGGACGGGGCGCTGATGGGCGATCCCGTCACTCGTCGTCGTGGGGACGCAGATCGACGCGCAGGGTGAGCACGCCGTCTTCGAGGGTGCCTTCGGCGTCGCCGATCATGGCGAAGTCCTGGTAGTCGAGCTGGGCTTGGCGCACGAAGCGTGCCCGTTCCTCACCGGCGATCGGTGGCAGCGGCCGGGTCTTGACCGCCTGCGCCCGATCGCGGAACCGCTGGATCATCTCGTCGATGTCGAGTCCGTCAGCCATGGGTCCACCGTACCGTCACCTCGCCCCGGCGGGTCACTCACATCGGTCCCTGGGTCGGTGTCGTCGGCGTCGTCGCTGTCCTCGGGGTCGTCGGTGGGTTCGGTCACGGGTTCGGGACGGGTGATCCACCAGTAGTAGACCGCCAACCCCGCCAGCAGGACCGCGACCGCGACGAGGCCGACCACCACCAAGCGGATGACCCGCTCGGTGTCGTCCTCGCCCTGGGCCGGCGAGGCGGGTTCATCGACACCGGGGGCGACATCGGCCTCGGCGCCATCGGGCCCTGCAGGGGGTTCGGGGGCGAGCTCACGTCGATCCGAGGGCGGTCCGGCCACCAACAGCGGGTTGGGACCGGTCGTGGCCGTGGTGGCCGGCGCTCGCGAAGTTGGGGGAGCCGTCGCGGTGGTCGTGGTCGGTTGCGGAACCGAGCTGGTCGTGGTGGAGGTGGTGGTGGTGCTGGTTCCCTCGTTGCTGGCCCCAGCCTCATCCTCGTCGGCCACGCTCGTCGTCGTGGTGGAGGAGGAGGTGGTCGTGCTGGTCGAGGAGGTCGTGGTGCTGGTGGATGGCACCAGGTCGGGCTCATCGACCGCCGACGCCGGGCCCGGAGCGGTGACGGCGACCATCACGAGGCCGGCCACCGCCGCCCGGCGGAGTCCACGACGACCCCGGCCCGAGGGGCGAGGTCGGCGGGGCGGCGCCCAACGACGGGGCCGTTCGGGGTGTGATGGTCGCGACACGGTGTGGTCGATGGTACTCACCGTGCCCACGGCACCTGACGCGGCCCGGCCGGTCAACGCTGGTGCTCCGGGCACCACCAGGTGGTCCGGCCTCCCACCGTGTCGCGCCGCAGCGGTGTCCCGTCGCGGGGACAATGAGCCCCCGGCTGCCGCGACGTCTGCAGGTCCCCGGTATGGGACCCTCCACGCTCCCCCAGCTCGTCGAGTGTCCGGTGGAGATGGCGGTGGAGCCGACGCCGCTCGGCGGCGGTGAGCTCGCCGGCGGGGCGCCGCGGGTCGAGTCCGGCCCGCCACAGGATCTCGTCGGTGAGCAGGTTGCCGAGCCCGGCGAGGCGCTTCTGGTCCATCAAGCGAGCCTTGAGCGGCGCCGTGCCCCGCTCGAGCACCGCCTTGAGGTCGCCGACGGTCGCCCCGGCGGCATCGATGCCGAGCCGGGCCTCGTCGGGGTCGAGCTCGACCCAGCCAAGGCGCCGCGGGTCGGTGACCACCAGGCTGCCCCCTCCGTCGAACCACAGCCCGAACCGGTGCCACTCGGGCAGGTCCTTGGGGCTCGAGTACTCGAGCTGGTCGATCGACGCCGATCCGTCGACCAGGAGCCGGCCGGTCATCCCGAACCGGAGCCCGAGCGTTCCGGCGTCGGTGTCGATCAACAGGAGCTTGCCGATCCGCCGGACACCGTCGACCGCCGCCCCGGGAAGGTCGCCCGATGGCCGCTCGCCCCGCCAATACGCGGGGTCGAAGAGCTCGACCGCCTCGATCCGGCGCCCCTGGACCACCACGGCCTGTTGACGGTAGGCCTCCACCTCGAGCAGTTCCGGCACCGGCGGAGGGTAGCGAGATTTCGCGATCCGTCGCATCCGGGGCCCGCTCCTGCTACGGAATGGGTGCATGAAGCTCGCGATCGTCGGCACCGGCATCTCCGGACTGGCCTGCGCGCACCGACTCCACCGTTCACATGAGGTCACCCTGTTCGAGGGGGCCGACCGCGTCGGGGGCCACAGCAACACGGTCCGGGTCGACCTGGCCGACGAGACCCACCACGTCGATACCGGGTTCATCGTCTACAACGAGGCGAACTACCCGCGCTTCACCCGGCTGCTGGCCGAGCTCGGCGTCGAGACCCAGCCGAGCGAGATGAGCTTCAGCGTGCGCAACGAGCGCACCGACCACGAGTGGTCCGGGTCGAGCCTCGACGGGCTGTTCGCCCACCGGGGTGATCTCGTCCGTCCTCGCCACTGGCGGATGCTGGCCGACATCCTCCGCTTCAATCGGGCGGCCCACGCCCTGCTTGCCACCACCGCATCGACCGAGCCGGGCCCCACCCTCGACGAGTTCCTCACCGAACACCGCTTCCGCGGCGCCGTGGTGGAGGACTACGTGGTCCCCCTCGGCGCATCCATCTGGTCGGCCGATCCGACGACCTTCGGCCGCTACCCGTCGGCGTCGCTGTTCCGGTTCCTCGACAACCACGGCCTGCTCTCCCTCGGTGGCCGCCCGGCGTGGCGGACCGTCACCGGCGGATCGGCGCAGTACGTGGATCGCCTCGTCGCCCCGTTCCGCGACCGCATCCGGTTGGGTCAGGGGGTCGAGAAGGTGGTGCGCGACCCCGATGGTGGGGACGGTGGGGTGGAGCTGGTGACCGCGGACCATGAGCCCGAGCGGTTCGACCAGGTGATCCTCGCCTGTCACGCCGACGAGGCGCTGGAGCTGCTCGGCGACCCCACCCCTGCCGAGCACGAGATCCTGGGGGCGATCCGGTTCCAACCCAACGTGGCCACGTTGCACACCGGCACCGCGATGCTGCCCCGGTCGCCGCGTGCCTGGTCGAGCTGGAACTACCACGTGACGGTCGAGGAGCGGAGGCGTCCGACCCTCACCTACTGGATGAACCGTCTCCAGTCGCTCGACTCGGCCCACGAGATCTGTGTGACGCTGAACCGCCCCGACGAGATCAACCCGTCCACCGTGCTCGGTCAGTTCGAGTACAGCCATCCGGTCTATGACCCCGGCACCCTTGCCGCCCAGGCCCGGCGCCACCAGATCCAGGGTCGCCGCAACACCTGGTTCGTGGGGGCCTGGTGGGGGTATGGCTTCCACGAAGATGGGGTGGCCAGCAGCGACGAGGTGGCCGCCGCCCTCGTCGATCAACATCGGAGACGGCCATGACCGCAGGCAGTGCCGGAGGGATGATCTGGACGGGCAGCGTGTGGCACCAGCGCTCGTCCCCGAGCCGCCACCGGTTCGACTACCGGATGTGGTGGGCCGACCTCGACCTCGACCGGATCGACCACACCCTCGATCACCTCCGGATGCTCGGAACCGGGCGCGGCCGCCCGCTGCGCTTCGAACGCCGCGACTACCTCGGCGACCCCGCGACCGACCTGGCCACCGAGGTGCGCGACCTGGTCGAGCATCGCACCGGCACCCGGCCGCACGGCCCGATCCGCCTGGTCGGGCACCTGCGCACCCTCGGCTGGTGCTTCAACCCGATCGTGCTCTACCTCTGCCACGACGCCGACGGAACCCTGGCGTGGATCGTCGCCGACGTCACCAACACGCCATGGAAGGAGCGTCACCAGTACGTGCTGCCTGCCGACGCCACCGGTGTGCACGGCCACGTCGAGGACAAGGCGTTGCACGTCTCGCCGTTCATGGGCATGGACCAGCACTACCGATTCGACATCGACGTCTCCGGCGAGCGGTTGCGGGTCCGGGTCGCGACCATCGACGGCGACACCGAGCCCTTCGCCGCCGGGGTCGACCTGACCTCCCGACCGATGACCGACCCGGCGCTGCTCGCCAGCCTGGCCCGCCACCCGCTGCTCACCATGCGGGTCTCGCTCGGCATCCACACCCAGGCGCTTCGACTGTGGCGCAAGCGGGTGCCCCTCCACCCCCACCCCGACCGTCACGGCCAGGAGGTCCCGTCGCGGTGAGCACCTCGGTTCGACCCACGTCCCGACGTCCCCACCCCCGGCGCACCAACCCGGCCGACCACGCCGCGCGGAGTGCCATCTTCGCCCTGCTCGACCGCATCCAGCAGGGCCGGATCACCGTCGAGGACCCCATCGGCACCCGCACCTTCGGCCCGCCGGACAGCAACCTGGCGGTGACCGTGGCGGTGCCGGCGATCGCGACCTACCGCGCGGTCCTCCTCCGGGGAAGCGCGGGCATGGGAGAGGCCTACGTCGACGGCTGGTGGGACTGCGACGACCTGCCGACGCTGGTGCGGATCCTGGCCCGCAACCTGCCCCGCCTCGATCGCGTCCGCAACGGGATCGATCGGTTCGTCTCCCCCGCCACCGACCTCGTCCGTCGTCTCCGCCCCGAGGACCCCCACCGCGACCGGCTCAACATCTCGGCCCACTACGACCTGGGCAACGAGTTCTTCGAGCTGTTCCTCGACGACACGATGATGTACTCCTCGGCCTGGTTCGCCGATCCGGCCGACACCCTCGCCGACGCCTCGACCGCCAAGCTCGAGCGCATCTGCGCCAAGCTCGACCTCGGCCCCGACGACCACGTCGTCGAGATCGGCACCGGCTGGGGTGGCTTCGCCGTGCACGCCGCCCGCGAGCACGGGTGCCGGGTCACCACCACCACCATCTCGGCCGAACAGGAGCACCACGCCCGCCGGCGGGTGGCCGCCGAGGGCCTCGACCACCTGGTGACGGTGCTGGGCGACGACTACCGCGATCTGGCCGGCACCTACGACGCGCTGGTGTCGATCGAGATGATCGAGGCGGTCGACTGGCGAGAGCACGACCGGTTCTTCGCCACGTGCGGGCAACTGCTGCGACCCGGCGGACGGATGGCCCTGCAGGCCATCGTGTTGCCCGACCAGCGCTACGAGCGGGCCAAGACCACCCAGGACTTCATCAAGCGGTACGTGTTCCCCGGCGGCTGCCTGCCGTCGGTCGAGGCCATGGTCCGCTCCACGGCCCGCTCCACCGATCTTGCCCTCACCGGTCTGGAGGACATGGGCCAGCACTACGCCTTGACCCTGGCCCGCTGGCGCGAGCGTCTGTTCAAGCAGGAGGCCCGGCTGGGCGACCTGGAGATCGACGAGGCGTTCCTGCGGCTGTGGGACTTCTACTTCGCCTACTGCGAGGGTGCCTTCGCCGAGCGCTACGTCTCGGTGGTGCAGGCGACCTTCGCCCGCCCCGACTGGCGCCCCGCCGCCATCGCCGCACCCACCAGATCGGGCCGATGAGCGCGGTGACGCCGGGCGCGGCGTGGTGGGAGCCGGTGATCGATCATGGGCTGGTGCCCGACCCGTTGCTGCGACGGATCATCACCGCCAGGGTCGCGGCCAAGGTGCGCCACGAGACGCGGGGCAGCGTCGACGAGCGTTCCGAGCGCCTCCGGTCGTTCATCGAGGCCCGCACGAAGGGGCCGGTGACCCGTCACGTCGATGACGCCAACCGCCAGCACTACGAAGTGCCCACCTCGTTCTTCGAACAGGTCCTCGGACCCCGGCTGAAGTACTCGGCCGCGATCTGGCCCGCCGGGGTGGACGATCTCGCCGACGCCGAGGAGGCCACCCTCGCCCTCACCGCCGCCAGAGCCCGTCTCTCCGACCGTCAACGGGTACTCGAGCTGGGATGCGGCTGGGGGTCGCTGTCGCTCTGGATGGCCGAGCGGTATCCCGGGTCCGACATCGTCGCGGTGTCCAACTCGGCCACCCAGCGGGCCCACATCGAAGCCCGGGCCGCCGACGCGGGGGTCGACAACCTCACCGTGGTCACCGCCGACATCGCCGACTTCGAACCCGAGGGCACCTTCGACCGGGTCGTGTCGGTGGAGATGCTCGAACACGTGAACAACCACGGGGAGCTGCTGGTCCGCATCGCCCGTTGGCTCGAGCCCGACGGTCTGGCGTTCGCTCACGTGTTCGCCCACCGCGAGATGGGGTGGGAGTTCGACGCGGGATCGGCCGGCGACTGGATGGGCCGCTACTTCTTCACCGGCGGGGTGATGCCCTCTGATGACCTGCTCCCTCGCGTGGCCTGCGACCTCGACCTGGTCGATCACTGGCGACTCTCGGGGCGCCACTACCAGCGGACGCTCAACGCGTGGCTCTCCCGCTTGGACCAGCGCCGCGACGCGGTGTTGCCGATCCTGGCCGCCACCTACGGTGCCGATCGAGCCGAGGCCTGGTTCCACCGCTGGCGGGTGTTCTTCATGGCCTCGGCCCAGCTGTGGGGCTACCGGCGCGGCAACGAGTTCCTCGTCAGCCACTACCTGTTCCAGCCCCGTTGACCTGATCCTGCTGCGCGGCAGCTGCACCCATGGGCGCGTCAAGTGCTCTCCAGCAGCAGTTCGCGCGCCCATGGGCGCGTGGACTGCTGTCGGTGGCGGAACTGATGTTTCTGGTGGGAGCGCCAGGAGCAGCGGCCGCGGGCTCAGGTCGGGATGCGGTCGAGGGCGGCGAGCACGTCGGCGACGAGATCGTCGGCGTGCTCGAGGCCCGCCGAGAGGCGCACCGTGCCCGGGCTGATGCCGGCCGCGGCCAGCTCATCGGGGGTGAGGCCCACGTGGGTGGTCGAGGCCGGGTGGGTGACCAGGGTCTCGGGGCCGCCGAGCGAAGGAGCGAGCTGGCACAGCTCGGTGGTCTCGACGAACACACATCCGGCCTGGTAGCCGTCGGCCAGGTCGAAGGTGACCAGCCCACCGAAGTGGTCCATCTGCGCCTTGGCGAGGTCGTGCTGTGGGTGCGACGCCAGTCCCGGGTAGCGGACCCGGGCCACCTTGGGGTGGGCTTCGAGCACCTCGGCCAGGCGGTGTGCGGTCTCGCACTGGCGCTCGAACCGCACCCCGAGGGTGCGCAGGCCGCGCAGGCCGTTCATGGCGTCGAACGGCGAGGCGTTGGCCCCCTGGAGCACCGCGAAGCCCCACAGCCAGGTGAGCAGCTCCTCGCTGCCGGCCACGACCCCGAGACTGGCGTCGTTGTGGCCGCCGATCGTCTTGGTGGCCGAGTGGATCACCAGGTCGACCCCGTGCTCGAGCGGGCGCTGGGCGAGCGGGGTGGCGAAGGTGGAGTCGACCACGGTCATCGGCCCGGCAATCTGGCCCACGGCGTCGAGGTCGACGATGTCGAGCTGGGGGTTGGCCGGGGTCTCGGCGAACACCAGCACCGTCTTGCCCGGACGAACCGCCTCGGCGAAGGCTCCGGGCTCGGTGCCGTCGACGAAGGTGACGTCGATCCCGAACCGGGGACACGCCGCCTGCAACAGCAGCTGGGTTCCGGCGTAGAGCTGGCGCTGGGCAACGATGTGGTCGCCCGCCGAACACAGACCGAGGATGATCGCGCTGACCGCACCCATGCCCGAGGCGAACGCTCGGGCCGACTCGGCCCCTTCGAGGTCGGCGATCGCCTGCTCGAACGCACAGACGGTGGGGTTGCCGTAGCGGGTGTAGAAGCGCGGTGCCCCGGCCACGGTGGCCATGCGCCGGCTGTCCTCGACGGTGGGGGTGACGAAGGTGGTGGTGGCCCAGAGGATGGGAGCCAGGGCGGTGTCGTTGTCGTCGCGACCGCCGCGAATGGCGCGGGTCTCCAGGTGGAGGAGCTCATCCATGCTTGTCGGCCTCGTCGAGCAGTGCGGTCAGCGGCGGTCCGACCTGTTCGGGTTCGAGGAGGAAGCCGTCGTGGCCGTGGGGGCTGGAGATGCACACGTGGTCGAACAGCCGACCCCGCTCCGCCAGCTCGTCGCGCAACAGCTCCTGTTGGTAGGGGGGATAGAGGGTGTCGGAGTTGATGGCGAGGGTCAGCACCGGGGCTGCCACCCGGTCGAGCGCCCGGGCGGTGTCGCCGCGCTTGCGGGCCAGATCGTGCAGGTCCATGGCCTTGTTCAACAACAGGTAGGAGTTGGCGTCGAAGCGCCGGACGAGCTTCTCGCCGTGGTAATCGAGGTAGCTCTCGACCTGGAAGCGGTCCCAGAGCTCGAGGCGGTCGACCGGCTCGACGGTGCGGCGATCGAAGCGCTCCTGGAACACCGGTTCGCTGCGATAGTGGATCTGGGCGATCTGGCGGGCCAGCGAGAGACCTTCGTGGGGACCGTCACCGGGTTCGGCGTCGTAGTAGTCACCGTCGCGCCAGCGGGGATCGTTGGCCACCGCGTGACGGCCCACGTGGCTCCAGGCGATCTGTTGGGCACTGGCCGCGACCGAGGTGGCCAGCGCGCCCACCGCCCGGACCCGGTCGGGGTACATCACCGCCCACTCGAGGGCCTGCATGCCGCCCATCGACCCGCCGACGACGGCCAGCCACCGCTCGATGCCGAGGTGGACCTGCAGCGCCGCCTGGGTGCGGACCATGTCGCGGATCGTGACCACCGGGAAGCGGGCGGCGTAGGGGCGACCGGTGGAAGGGTCGATCGAGGCGGGTCCGGTGGTGCCCTGACAACCACCGAGCACGTTGACACACACCACGAACCACCGGTCGGTGTCGATGGCCTTGCCCGGTCCGACCAGATCGTCCCACCATCCCATCACCGGGTGCCCGTGCCCGCTCGATCCCGCCACGTGCGAGTCGCCGGTGAGGGCGTGTTCGACGAGCACGGCGTTGGTGCCCTCGGCGTCGAGCTCGCCCCAGGTCTCGTAGGCGATGTCGACGCCCCGGAGCACCCCACCGCCTTCGAGGGCGAAGGGCCGCTCGGCGGGCAGGTGGAAGAACCGGCGACGTCCGACCTCGTCGCCGGGACGCCAGGCGCCGGTGGCCGGCAGCCGGCTGGGATGGGTCTGGGGGCGACCCGATCGCGCCAGGTGGTTGTCGGCGCCGGCGGGCGCAGCGAGGTCGCCGTTGGTGGTGGGGTCGGTGGTCACCGGCTCGTTCTCCGGCGACGGATGGAGGCGCGCACGCGCACGCCGTGAGCGTAGCGGTGAGTGCCTCTCCATCCCATGCTCCTCCATCGAGTTCGTCGGTCGCACTCGGGAGCTGACTCTGTGGGATGGACGCCCGTTGGCCGGTGGAACGGGCGGGATCTCGCCCGGACGCTTCGTTGCCGAGTGTTGGCCACTCGACCACATCCCCACCGAGGTGGGAGGCACCTTGGGCGTCCAGTCCCAGGTTGCCGAGCCCGACCGTGCGGGCCACTCCTGATGCGCCCTCCAGCTTCGCGGGCGCCGAGGCGTGCGTCAAGCACAACGGACCGTGGTCGAGCCCGACGATGCTCAGCCGGTGCCGACCACCTCGCGCGCCTGGGCGGTGAGGCGCTTGTAGTCGACCTTGCCGTTGACGGCCCGACCGATGGTCTCGACCACGACCAGGTGCCGCGGCGCCTTGTAGGCGGCGAGGCCCCCCTTCACGTGGGCGCTGAGCTCGTCGAGGGTCGGAGCCTGGCCGCCCGCGGCGGGTTCGACCACGGCGCAGATGGCTTCGCCGAAGCGCTCGTCGGGTACGGCGACACACACCGCATCGTTCACCGTCGGGTGCCGCTTGAGCGCCTCCTCGACCTCTTCGGGGTAGACCTTCTCGCCCCCGGTGTTGATGCAGACCGACCCCCGGCCCAACAGGTTGAGGGTGCCGTCATCGTTGACCGTGGCCCAGTCGCCGGGGATCGAGTATCGAACCCCGTCGACGGTCCGGAACGTGGCGTCGGTCTTGGCCTGGTCCTTGTAGTAGCCGACCGGGATCGCACCGCCGACCGCGACCATCCCCGCCTCACCCGATCCGGGCGCCACCTCGCGGCCGTCGTCGGTGAACACCTTGCAGCGGGGCCCCACCCTGAACTTGGCGGTGGACTCGGTGCGGTCGGCACTGGACACCGACGCGCCCATGCCGAGCGCCTCGGAGGACGCGAAGTTGTCCGACAGCGTCACCTGGGGGATGTGGCCGATGAGACCGTCCTTGACCTCCTGGCTCCACATGACACCCGAGGAGATCATGGCCACCACGCTGGAGAGGTCGTAGCGGTCGCGGTTGGCGTCGAGCTCGGCCAGCATCGGCTTGGCGAAGGCGTCGCCGACGATGGAGAGGACGTTGACCGAGCGCTCGTCGACGACCCGCCACAGCTCGGCGGAATCGAAGTGGCGGCTGGGCAGGGCGACGACGGCTCCGCCGAGCTGCATGATGCCGAAGGCGCTGAACTGACCGGTGCCGTGCATCATGGGGCAGGCCACCAGCAGGCTCACCCCGCCGGTCGCCCGCTCGGCGATGTCGTCGAGCGACTCGGCCGGTGCGCTACCGACGAGAGCGTTTCCGCCGCGGCCGAGCACGGTGAACAGGTCGTCCTGGCGCCACATGACGCCCTTGGGCATGCCGGTCGTGCCGCCGGTGTAGAGCATGAGGATGTCGTCGCCGCTGCGCCCCCAGGGCGGCACGACCCGGTCGGCTCCCTCGCCGACCAGGGCCTGGTAGTCGGCGGCCCACGGTGGGATGCCGCTGCCGGTGTCGTCGATGGCGTACCAGCGCCGCACGGCGGGCAGCTCGCCGCGGATGCGGTCGATGAGCTCGGCGAAGCTGGTGTGAAAGACCACGGCCTCGGCGTCGGCGTTGTCGAACAGGTAGGCGACCTCGTCGGGCCCGTAGCGGTAGTTGGTGTTGAACGGCACCATCGCCGCCTTGAACGAGCCGTGGACGATCTCGAAGTACTCGGGGCAGTTGTAGAGGTAGACGCCGACCTTGGACTGCTGTCCCAGACCGGCGTCGAGCAGATCTGCCGCCAACGCGTTGGCTCGACGGTCGAAGTCGCCCCAGGTGCGGACCACCTCGCCCTGGATCTGTGCCGGGGCGTCGGGCACCGCGCCCGCGACCGCCTCGAACACGTCGCCGAAGTTCCAGCTCACATGGTCCCCTCTCGTCCCGATTCCGGCCCGAGGGTACCGGAGCTGCGAGGCCGGGATGACACCGCTCAGGCGGTGAGCATTCCGTCGCTGATCTCGACGCGGCGGTCGGCGTGGTGGGTCATGCGGGTGTCGTGGGTGACGATGATCGCTGCCGTGCTGCGGCTCTTGACCTCGCTGGTGATGAGCTCCATCACCTGTTCGCCGAGCTTGGTGTCGAGCGCGGAGGTGGGCTCGTCGATGAGCACCAGCGACGGCTCGTTCATCAGGGCGCGACCGATCGCCACCCGCTGGCGCTCACCACCGGAGAGCTCGCCCGGCAGGTTGCCGGACCGGTCGGCCAGTCCGAGCTCGTCGAGCAGCGTGTCGGCCCGCCGACGGCTCTCCTTGGTGTCGCGTCGACCCATCTCGGCCACGACGAGGAGGTTCTCCCTGGCGGTGAGGAACGGGATGAGGTTGACCGACTGGAACACGAACCCGACCTGGTCGCGGCGGAACCGGGTGAGGCCCTTCGCGTCGAGCGACGAGACCTCCTCGCCGTTGATGACCACCGACCCCGAGGTCGGTGTCAACAGTCCCCCGGCGATCGACAACAGGGTGGTCTTGCCCGAACCCGACGGTCCGACCAGGGCCAGGATCTCGTCGTCGCCGAGGGTGAGGCTGGCGTGGTCGAGGGCGACGACCTGGCTCGGACCCGAGCGGTAGGTCTTGCGGACATCGTTCATCTCGAGCGCGGGCATGGGGTCTCCGGATCAGCTGATGGCGGCGGCAGGGTCGATGCGGATCACCCGGCGGAGGGTGATCGATCCACCCACCAGGGCGGTGACGAGCATCCCGACAGCCACGAACGCGGCGCGGGACGGCTCGAGCAGAAGTGGGATGTCGGGGGGGACGACCTGGGCCAGGCCGAGCGAGATGACTCCCCCGAGCACGAACGCCCCGGCGGTGACCACGACGGCCTGGACCACGAGACCGGCGAAGATCTGGCCCGACGACGAGCCGATGGCCTTGAGCACCCCGTACTGGGCGGTGCGTTCGATGGTGACGAAGGCGAAGAAGAGGGCGACGACCAGTCCGGCGACGACGAAGGTCACGGTGATGATCTGGTTGAACGTGGTGGACTGCTCGGTCACCCCTGGCATGGCATCGATCGCCGCGTCGACGGTGAGGGTCGAGGTGGCGCCTCCGGTGGCGTCGTCGATGTTCGCCGCGACCATCGACGGGTCGCCGCCGTCGACCTCGACGGCCAGAGCCTGGAACGCCCCGTCGGGGAGGGCGGCGTCGGGACGCGAGCGGGCGAGCACCTCGCGCCAGGTGCCGGGTTCGACGAGCAGCCCGCCCTGGAGCAGGTAGGCCAGATCCTCGACCCAGCCCACGACGGTGACCGGCACCTGCTCGGGGCCGACCTCGACGGTGTCGCCGACCTCGACGCCAACGGCTTCGAGCCGGCGGTCGGCGAAGGCCTCACCGGGGCCGGGTGGCTCGGGCACGCCCGCGATCGCGCCCTCGTAGCCGATGACGGTGGCGTCGCCCAGTTCGCCGTCGACGGCCCGGAACCCGACGAGCGCGACACCGATGCCGTGGGTCGCGTCGACCCCGTCGACGTCCTCGACCGTGGAGCGCAGCTCGCCGTCGATGCGGGAGCGAACCAGCGATTCGCTCGAATCGGCCGAGTAGACGAGCAACTCGGACTGCTGCTGGCGATAGAGGCCGGTGGATCCGAGGTAGAGCCCGTCGAGCAGGCCCCCGAGCAGCAACAGGAGCACGACGAGCAGGGTGAGGGCGGATCCGGCGACGGCGAAGCGGCCCGGGCGGCGCCACAGCTCTCGGAGCGCGATCCTCACTCGAGTCCTCCGAGGGTCTGGCCGTTGACGACGGTGGTGGCATCGAGGCGGGCCACGCGCCGCATCGAACCCACCGACGAGACCGCGGCGAGCACCAGGACCGCCAGGCCGGTGCCGGCGATGAGGACGGGATCGGCCGAGATGGGGAACGCCTCTCCCGAGGCGAGGCTCGCCCCGACGAGCATCGCGGCACCGAGGGCGATGCCGAGGGCGGTGACCATCACGACCTGGGCGACCACCGAGCGCACCAGGCTGGCGGTCGAGTAGCCGAGCGCCTTCAACAGGCCGAGCGCGGGGAGCTTCTGCACGGTGATGATGAGGAAGAAGAACCCGACGACCAGGGTCACCACGACGAACGAGAGCAACAAGATGAGCCCGAACGACTGGCTCACCGCCGAGACGCCGGGCAGCGAGTCGACCGCGGTGGCACGATCGAGCGCCTCGACCCCCGCCACCTGGGCGGTGATGCGCTCGGCCACCGCGGCCGCATCGGCCCCGGCGGCCAGGTGGACGAGGGCGGCCGAGGGCAACAGGGCGGGGGCATCGGGGTTGACGGCGCGGGCTGCGGCCTCCCAGGTCGGGTAGTCGACGAACATGACCGGCTGCACACTGAAGCGGCTGTCGGCGGCGAGGCCGACGACGGTGATGGTGACCGATCCCCCGGCGAGGTTCACCTCGTCGCCGATGTCGAAGCCCGCCGAGGCGTCGACCGCGCTGGCGACCGCCTCGAACCCGGATTCGGGGAGGCGACCCTCGACCAACCGTGTCGGTTCGCCCGGCCCTCCGAGCTCGTAGCCCCAGATGGCGGCATCGGTCTCGTCGCCGCCGGCGATCACCGTGAAGGTCCCCTGCCCCAGCGGGCCGACCTCGCCGACGCCCTCGATCCCGGCGATGGCATCGATCTGTTCCTCGGTCACCCGGGAACCGGCCAGGTTCTGCCGGGCCTCCTCGTTGTAGACCACGACCTCGCCGGACTGGTGCTCGAGGGCGCCGGTGAAGTAACCGACGAGCGTGCCGAGCAGGGTCTGCTGGAACAGGATGAGGAACACGAGCAGCCCGACCGCTCCCGAGAGCAGCCCGAAGCGAAGCTTGGCTCGACGGATCTCTCGCAGCGCCAGCTTCATCGGGCAGCAGTATCACCCGCCAAGAGCTCGGTTCCACAACCGGGGAGCGATCCCGGCGCGGCGCGATCGGTGGCCGTCGCGCGGCTGTGGCGCTCAGAGCAGGTTCGCCCACCACTCGGTGATCATCGGGTCACAGCCGTAGGCGGCGGTCATGTGCTCGCCCGCGACTCGCAGGTCATCGAGGCAGAGTCGGCCGTGCTGCTGGTGGGCTGCGGCCAGCAGGTCGGCCGCCGCTGCCCACCGGTTCGAGTCGACGGGCAGGGGCAGGCCTTCGACCTGGCGGGCCGAGAGCTTGATGGCGGTGGCCGACAGCGCCGCGCCGGTGTAGCGGGCACGGGCCCAAGCCGTGACCGGGGGTGCCAGGAGGACGGCGAGGGCCCGCCACAGGTCGTCGCCGTCGACGTGGGCGGCGATGACCGGTGTCGACGGGATGAGCTCGCCAGCCGGGTCGGGGGCGGCTTCGATCACCTTGGTCTGGGTGGCGACGAGCAGCTTGGGTCGCCGGCGCTGGTTCACCCACCGACCAAGGGGAGCCGCGGGATCGAGGCGGGTGAGGTCGACCGCAGGGCGGGCCCAGGTGATGCCGCCCATGCGCGCCGGTCGTCGGCCCCATGCCACCGAGCCGGGGTCGATCAGCCCGCTGGTGACGAGTGGCGCCAGTCCATCGTGGCCGGTGTCGCCGTCGGGGTGTTCAGCGACCAGAGGCGCCAGACCGTAGAACTGCTCGCGGAACCCTGCGGTGGCCGAGACGAGCTCACCGAGGGTGCCCAGCTCGGGGAGGTCCACCTCGGGGATGTCGAAGGCGGGGGCGGCCAGGTGGCTCCAGGTGGGGGCGTCCATGAGCTGGTCGCTGTCGACCTGTGCCGGTTCGATCGGGTCGAACCGCTCCCCCACCCACCGCCGCACCGGGCGACGTCGGGGACCGGATCGGTCGAGGATGACGGCGCAGACCTGCACCTGGGCGTCGGGGAACACGAAGTCGGGGCAGATCCACAGGCCTTCGAGGGTGGCCAGCTCGAGCACCCGCCGCCGCGCCGGGGCGGCGTCGCGGGCGGCGAGGAACGACAGGGGCATGATGAGCGCCACGCGGCCGGTCGGGGCCGCCATCTCGCAGGCGGCGACCAGGAACAGCGAGGCGGTGTCGACATAGCCCCGGGCCAGGTCGGGCCCGTAGCGCTCGCCACGAGCTGGGCCCGCTCCTCGGGTTGCAGCCAGGTCTCGGCCTGCAGCTGGCCCCGGAACGGCGGGTTGCCGATCACCAGGTCGAACCCCTCGGGCGGCGCGTCCGGCCAAGCGTCGAGCCCCTCCAGGAGGGTGTTGGCGCGGATCCACTGTGCCAGCGCGCTCAAGCCGACCGGTTGTCCAGCCTCGAGATCAGCAGCGAACCCCACAGTGCTCCCCGCCCGCATGGCGGCATCGAGGAGCCGTCCGTCACCAGCTCCGGGGTCGGCGACGGTACGAGCCGACCGCTCGCTCAGCCCAGTCCTCGCCAGCCACTCCGCCACCGGTAGAGGGGTGAGGAACCTTCCTTGTCCACGGGCGACGGACCGCACCGTGGCGATCATACGGCGACCAGCTCCTCATGCTCGCTGCAAGCCACTCCGGACTGAAAAGCTGCTCAGTCCCAGAGACCCATGATGTCCTCAGGCTCATACTCATCCGCGTCGTCAGGGACGTTGATGGTCAGGTCGAAGTTGCCATTCAGCTCGACAAGACTCGACACGACGATGCCGTTCACGTTGATCTGACCGTTGCCGGAGAAGTCCACCTTGCCGGCCGGGGCGTAGATCGAGCCGATCTCGGAGAAGTCGCTGGTGCCGTTCACCGTGAGGGTGCTGGTGTTGTTCGGATGCTGGAAGATCGAGATTCCGGCATAGGGTCCGGTCGACGGAGGCGGGATGTAGAGGTTGGAGGTGCCATTGAACTGGCTGCTCCCGGCGGCAATGAAGAACGTCACCCCGTCGCAGCCTTCACCGTGGGGCACCGAGGTTGGGGTGCCGGTGTTGGCGCAGATCACCTGGGTGTTGGAGTTGACCGTGAAGCTGCCATCCATGTAGTAGAGACCTGGCCTGAGGACCAAGGTTCCTGGAGGGGTGTTCCCACAGTTGACATAGCGACCGGGTTCCATGACCCGTGGGCCCGGGGGGCCTCCGCCACTGCTGGGGCAGGTACGGAGCGGGTGGTCCGATGCATTCGGGATCGGTGTGCCCGCCAGCGGATCATCGAAGTGTGGGATCCCAGTGTGCGGTGTGGTCTCGGTGCACTGTGTGGTCTGAGTTAGGGGGTCGCAGGGCGCGAGGGCGGTACCGCCGACCACCCCGATATAGGCAGCCTCGAGACGCCAAGATGCGCCGTTGGCGGCCATTGCTCCCGATTCACAGTCCGAGTTGACCATGACCGCTCCGTCGGAGGTGAGGACGGTGTCGCTGTTGCCGCTGAACAGGATCCCCGGGCATGCGGTCTTGTTGAGGCTGACCAGGCCCATGCCGAACCCACCAGCTGCGTTCTGCCGGTAGCCCACCGAGGTGCGGCACACCGTCGGGGCGGTGGCACCGAAGACGCCACCGAAGAACGTCTCCGATGGGCGACACACCTGCACGTAAATCAGGTTGTGGGGCTCGGGTGAGGGATCGGGCATCGCGTAGGGGGTGGCGACCACGATGTCGACACCCTGCACCGAGAAGCAAGCGGCGTCAGGAGGGACCGTTCCGGAGCAGTCCACCTCGGTCAGCCCGGCCGTCGAGCCGAAGCTGTTCGTTGCCACGTACTCGGCTGCAACCTCGCGGGCCCGCTCGGCGTCGTCGGGGTCGGGGGCCGGTACCGGCAGCTCTGCTGCTGCGGCCAACGCCGACGCGTCTCCGACCCCCTGCGCCTGGCGTGCCTCCTGCCGCGAGAACCCGTGGTCAATGGCGAACGCCGCCATCCCGGCGACGACGACCATGAAGACCGCGACCAAGACGAGAACGACACCTCGGTCCCGTTCCTGCCCGACCATGGGGCGCCACATTCGAGCGATCAGTTGCACAATGCCTCCCAACCCGACCCGGCCGGTGGCGAGTCGCCACCTGATGTCAGCCCGTCCAACTGGCGTTCTGCCCTCATCTCGATCGACGAGCTGATCACCCGTCCATCGATGAAGGGGCCCATCAAACCAGAGTAGGAGCTCAGCTCCTTGGCCACACAGACCTCGACCACTCCGAAGTCTCGAGCTTCGTCGGGGTCTCCTTCGGTGAAGTTCACCCGCACCAGCGTGCCGTCCACGCTCGTCCGGGCCTTCGTCAGGCAGACGACCTGGTCCACAGGCCCTCCAGACGCGCACTCAGCCCGACCACCGGAGTAGTCGGCGACGACGGCCTGGCGGGCGCCTTCCCGGGCGCCCTGGCGGAGGGATTGGTAGTCATTGAGGGTGAGGCCGAATTCGACGATGCCGAACATGAACAGCGCCAGGATCGGCAGGACGAGCGCGAACTCAACGAGGGCGGCGCCCTCGTCCTCGGCCGATCTGCGGCGTCGCAGCAATCGTCTTCGTTTGGTGGCTTCTGTGCCGCTCATAGCTACCTGGTTTCCCTCGCCGGGGCCATAGAGGTGGACCCGTACACAGGAGTCATCGCCGCTGCTACGGCGCCAGATATGGGCCGAACGGACCAAACAACACGCACAGCTACCAAATCCGGTCGCGCTGACCGCGCAGGGTGGGGATCTGGCCCTAGGCGCTGACGGAGCTGGGATCCCAGGCGACCAGATCGGACAGGCGCGGATCGTTCGAGAACATCTCGACGATCGGGATGTTGAGCCCGACCCGCTTCTGGAGCCGCTTCACCTCGAGCTCTTGGTCCCACAGCACGAGGGTGACCACCAGGCCGGCCGAGCCGGCACGCGCGGTGCGTCCCGAGCGGTGCAGGTAGGTCTTGTGGTCCTCGGGCGGGTCGTAGTGCACCACGACGTCGACGTCGTCGACGTGGATCCCACGAGCCGCAACGTCGGTGGCCACCAGCGCCACGAGCTTGCCCTCCTGGAAGTCGGACAGCGCCCGCTCGCGGGCCACCTGGCGGAGGTCGCCGTGGATGGGGGCGACCTTGACGCCCTCCTTCTGCAGCGCTTCGGCCAAGCGGTCGGCCCCCCGCTTGGTGCGGCTGAACAACAGGGTGCGCGACGACGACCGGGCGATGGAAGCCGCCACCTTGGCCTTGTCCATCTGGTGGACCTGGATGAACCGGTGCTCCATCCGATCGACCGACTCGGCCTCGGCCGCGACCGAGTGCACGACGGGATCGGTCTGGTACCGCTGGATCAGCCCGTCGACCGCACCGTCGAGGGTGGCGGAGAACAACAGGGTCTGGTCGACCGACTTGGCGTGGCGCAGCACCCACTCGACCTGGGGCATGAACCCCATGTCGGCCATGCGGTCGGCCTCGTCGATGACGATGTGGGTGACCGCGGCGACGGTGACCTCGCCCCGCTCGATGAGATCGATCATGCGCCCGGGGGTGGCGATGACCAGGTCGACGCCCTTCTCGAGCTTGCGGATCTGCTTGTCGATGTCGGAGCCGCCATAGATGGCGGTGACGTTCAAGCCTCGGGTGGCGGCCAGCGCGTCGAGCTCGTCGCGGACCTGCACGGCCAGCTCGCGGGTCGGCACCAGGGCGATTCCGGTGGGGCGGCCCGGCTCGGCCTTGCCGAGCTGTTCGATGACCGGGATGCCAAAGGCCAGGGTCTTGCCCGACCCGGTCTTGGCCTTGCCGCAGATGTCGCGGCCGGCCAGCCCGTCGGGGATGGCCATGGACTGTATGGGAAAGGCGGTGGTGATGCCGCGCTCGGCGAGCGCGTCGCAGAGGTCGGCCGAGACGCCGAGTGAAGAGAAGGTGGGTGGCACAGATGCTCCAGACAGGTTCAGGGGCACTCGCCCCTCGGATGAAGACTCGAAGTGGGCCTTCTGCCGAGCGGACGGGCGACACACTGGCCCGCGATGGAGATGGCCCTCGAGGGCGACCGACCGGCCGCTCCCTCGGATCATCACCCTAGCCGAACCACGGCTCAATCAGGCAGATGGGCCTCGATCGCCTCGACCACCGCAGGATCGTCGGGCTCGGTGAGGGGCCGGAAGCGCTTCACCACCTCGCCCTCGGGCGACACGAGGAACTTCTCGAAGTTCCAGGCGATGTCGCCTGCCTTGCCCTCGTCGTCGGGCGCCTTGGTCAGCTCCTGGTAGAGCGGGTGCCGAGCCTCGCCGTTGACGTCGAGCTTCTCGAACATGGGGAAGGTGACCCCATAGGTGGTGCTGCAGAAGGTGGCGATCTCGTCGGGGCTGCCGGGCTCCTGTTCGCCGAACTGGTTGCAGGGGAACCCCAACACCGCGAACCCCCGGTCGGCGTAGCGCTCGTGCAGCTCCTCGAGGCCGCTGTACTGGGGGGTGAGGCCGCACTTGGAGGCCACGTTCACCATCAGGGTCAACTTGCCCTGCTGGTCGGCGAGGCTGGGTGTGGAGCCCCCGTCGAGCGCGGCGATGGGTGTCTCGTACACAGACATGGGGTCCCTCCCGGGAGGTGGATCGGCCGGGCGATGCCCGGGGCGCGCGTGCGCGAACGGTTCAGGAACGAATCGCCTGTAGGTCAACCACCTCGACCGGGCGGTTCATTCCCTTGAGGCTGATGTGATCGACCGCATCCGGCGGATAGGAGCGCTCGACCATGTCGACCGGGGCCAGCACCTGGCGTGGACCGGCCAGGTCGCACAAGCGGGCGGCGATGTTGACCGCCCGCCCGATGTAGTCGTCGCCCTCGAACAGGATCACGTCGCCGCTGGCCATCCCGGCCCGCAACGGAAGGATGGACCCGCCCTCCTGCATCCGGCGTTCGATCTCGAGCACGGCCTCGACGAGCGGCTCGGTCTCGATGCTGACGATCATGGCGCCGTCACCCAACCACTTGGCGACCCGGACCCCGTTGAACCCCGCAACCCCACGCACGGCGTTGCGGAACAGGGTGAGCACCTCGACCGCCTGCTCGTCGCCTTGGGTGTCGGTGAGGCTGGTGAAACCGGACAGGTCGACGAACGCGAAGCTGCGGCGCACCCGGCGCCCGGCAGCACCTGGCTGGTAGGGAGAAGGGTCGGTCACGGCTCCGACCCTACAGCGACGCTAGCGTGCCGAGGTGATGGACCTCTTGTCCTCGATCCACCAGTGGCCGGTGGATCGTGTCGCCGCCGCGGTCGTGCTCCCCGACCGACACATCACCACCGACGGCGACCTCGACGCCCGGTTCGAGTGGGCGTCGTTGACCAAGCCGCTCGTCGCCGTCGCCGCACTCGTCGCGGTCGAAGACGAGTCGATCGACCTCGACGAGCCCGCTGGGCCACCGGGGTCCACGGTCCGTCACCTGCTGGCCCACGCCTCGGGACTCGACACCGACACCGACGAGGTGCTGGCGGACCCGGGCACCCGACGCATCTACTCCAACACCGGGTACGAACAGCTCCGACTCCTGCTCGAGGCCCGCACCGAACTGGGCATCGACACCTACGTCGCCGAAGCGGTCCTGGCTCCGCTCGACATGTCCTCGACCACCCTCGCCGGCCGGGCGCACACCGGAGCGACCGGCACCATCGACGACCTGGCCCGCTTCGCCTCCGAGCTCATGGCCCCGACCTCGACCCTCCTCGCCCCCGCCACCCGCGAGCTGTTGACCACGGTCGCGTTCGCAGGCCTCGAAGGCGTGTTGCCCGGGTTCGGGGTGCAACCGCACAACGACTGGGGGCTCGGCCTCGAGCTGGCCGACGACAAGCATCCGCACTGGTCCCCGGCAGAGGCCTCGCCCACCACCTTCGGCCACTTCGGACGATCGGGGTCGCTGCTGTGGGTCGACCCCGAGGTTCCGGTGGCGCTGGCGGTGCTCGGCGACCGGCCCTTCGACTCGTGGGCGCCGCCGTTGTGGCGCGAGCTCGGCTCCGCCGTGATCATCGAGGCCCGAGCGTGAGCCCGGTCGTGGCGACGAACACCGAATGTGGGGCGAGTCGTCAACACCGGCCACACGCTGCCGATTGGAGCACCGCTGTGGTGAACTCAGGAGTGGGACGGTGAGCAGCTTCGCGATCGCTCGAGCACGTCGCGCCCTGCAGGCGGCCTTCCTCGACATCGACATGCCGTTGCAGCGGGCCAGCAGCGTCACCAACGAGGTGTGGATCGCGGACGAGTACGTGATCCGGGTCAACCGTCGCCTCGATCCGCGCCTGCGGCGCGAGGCCGCCCTGGCACCACACCTGCCCCCCGAGATCCAGTACCCCGAGATCGTCGCCTACGGCGGCAAGCCCGGCTCGGACTGGCTGATCCTCAAGCGCGTGCCCGGCGACGTGCTGTCGCGGTGCTGGCCGGCGATGTCGGCCACCGAGCGTCGCGAAGCCATCCATCAGCTGGCGGGAGCGTTGCGAGCGTTGCACGGCACCGTCACCCCGACCGATCTTCCCGACATCGACAGCACGGTTCCCCAGCTGCTGTCGGACCGCACCTTCTCCCCCGTCATGCCCCTGTTGGTCGCGGTCGACCGCCTCCGCGAGCTCCCCCACATGGACCCCGGCCTCCTCGACCGCACCGATGCGCTGGTGACCACCACCGCCAAGTCGCTCACCCCCTTCGACGCCAACACCCTCGTGCACGGCGACCTCACCTTCGAGAACATCCTGTGGGACGGTCGGCGCATCACCGCCATGCTCGACTTCGAGTGGGCGCGATCGGGCCCCGCCGACCTCGACCTCGACGTGCTGCTGCGATTCTGCGCCCTCCCCCATCTCCACGTTGCCGAGGACTACGAGCACCTCACGCGGTCCGAGGACTACCGGGAGGTCCCCTGGTGGCTGGCCGAGGACTACCCCGAGCTGTTCGACTTCCCCAACCAGTTCGACCGGGTGCGCCTCTATGCCATCGCCTACGACGTGCGTGACCTGCTCCTGCACCCCCCGGCCGAGCCGGTCGGCGACCTCTCCCAGCATCACGCCTACCATCGCCTGGAGGCCACCGTGAACGGGACGAGCTACCTCAACCGCCTGGCCGAAGACCGCCCCGTCTCCACCCTGTGAGCCGACGTCACGACTCGACGGCCACCTCGGGACGGTTCCAGTAGGGGCGCTCGTCGACCTCCTCGCCGGCCCGTCGACGCCCCAGCACCACCAGCACCAGGCCGGTGACGAGGCCCACGATGCTGACCCACACGTTGATCCGCACGCCGAGCACCAGGCTGGCCGGATCGACCCGCAGCAGCTCGATACCGAGGCGGGCCAGGAAGTAGCCCCCCGCGTAGGCGGCGAGCAGGAAGCCCGGCCGCAGCCGGCCCGTTCGGTTCAGCCAGATCAAGAACAGGCACAGCCCCAGGTTCCACAACGACTCGTAGAGGAACGTGGGGTGGAAGGTGGCGTGGTCGGCGTAGTCGGTGGGACGGTGCGCGGGGTCGATCTCGAGTCCCCACGGCAGCTCGGTCGGCCGGCCGAAGAGCTCCTGGTTGAACCAGTTCCCCCACCGACCGATGGCCTGGGCCAGGGGCAGAGCGGGCACGGCGGCGTCGAGCACGACCGGGATGCGGATTCCGCGCCGATGGGCGACCCACAGTCCCACCGCGACACCCAGCGCCATGCCGCCGGGGATGCCGAGGCCCCCCTCCCAGATCTTGACCGCGTCGAACCAACGCCCCTGGTAGCTCTGCCAGTCGGTGATGACGTGGTAGAGGCGTGCGCCGATCAGGCCGGCGGGGACGGCCCACATGGCGACGGTGGCGATCTCGTCGTGGTCGCCGCCCTTGCCCTCCCACCGTCGTTGGGCGAGCCAGACCGCGGCCACGACACCGAGCGCGATCATGAGCCCGTATGCCCGCAGGTCGAGCGGCCCGAGCGACAACGACCCGCTCGACGGGCTGGGGATGGACCCGACGATGGCTCCGGCGAGGCTCACGGGGCGAGGGCCGAGGGGTCGGTGGAGGTGAGCGCGCCAGCACCGGCGGTGACCGCAGGGAGCAGACCACGAACCTCGCCCGTGAGCTGTTCGAGGAAGAACCGCGCCACCGCGACCTTGCCGTCGTAGAACTCGCGGTCGGCGTCGCTGGTGGCATCGGCGCGACGTCGGTCGGCAGCCAGGGCCTGGCGGGCCATGAGCCAACCGCCGGTGGTGACCGACAGCATCCGCAAGTAGGGGGTGGCCGCCGCCAGCGCGTTGTTGGGATCGTCGAGGCCGTGCTCGATCAGCCAGGTGGTCGCGGCGTCGGTGGCCTCGATCGCCGCCACCAGCTCGTCGCGGGCCAGGTCGAACCCGGTGTCGGCCGCGCCGAGCTCGTCGGCCACCGCGCGAATCCGGGCCAGGTGGTCGGTGACCACTCCCCCGCCCCGCATCGGCAGCTTCCGGCCCACCAGGTCCATGGCCTGGATGCCGTTGGTGCCCTCGTAGATCGAGGCGATGCGGGCGTCACGGTAGTGCTGGGCCATGCCGGTCTCTTCGATGTAGCCCATGCCGCCGTACACCTGGATGCCGAGCGAGGTGACGACCGAGCCCAGGTCGGTGCACCACGCCTTGGTCAGCGGGATGAGCAGGTCGACCAGCTCGGAGGCAGCGGTGCGGTCGGCTTCGTCGGGCTCGTGGTGGGCACGGTCCATGGCCTCGGCGTTGACGTAGATGAGCGCCCGCATCGCGTCGGTGTAGGCCTTCATCGTGAACAACATGCGGCGCACATCGGGATGCTCGATGATCGGCGAGCTGGTGCCTCGGGGCGCACCCACCGCCCGCCCCTGCACCCGCTCGCCGGCGAAGGCGATGGCGGGCTGCCACGCCCGCTCGGCGATCGACAGACCCTCGACGCCGACCGAGAGCCGGGCGGTGTTCATCATGGTGAACATGTAGGACATGCCTGCGTTCTCGTCGCCGATGAGGTAGCCGACCGCGCCGTCGTCCTCGCCGAAGGACAGCACGCAGGTGGGGCTGGCCTTGATGCCCATCTTGTGCTCGATGGAGACGCACCGCACGTCGTTGCGGGCGCCGAGGCTGCCGTCGGCCTCGACCAGGTACTTGGGCACGATGAAGCACGAGATGCCCTTGGTGCCGGGAGGCGCATCGGGGGTGCGGGCCAGCACGAGGTGGACGATGTTGTCGGTGAGGTCGTGCTCGCCGTAGCTGATGAAGATCTTGGTGCCCGAGAGCCGCCAGGTGCCGTCGGCGGCGGGTTCCGCGCGAGTGCGCAAGGCCCCGACGTCGGAGCCGGCCTCGGCCTCGGTGAGGCACATGGTCCCGGCCCACTCGCCGCTGATCATCTTCGGCAGGTAGGTCTGTTGCTGTTCGACCGAACCGTGGTGGGTCAACATGTCGATGGCGCCCTGGGTGAGCAGCGGGCACATCGAGAACGACATGTTGGCGCTGGTGAGCAGCTCCTGCAGGACGATGGTGACGAGCCACGGGAAACCGCCGCCACCCAGCTCGGGGGCGAAGGAGACACCGCCCCAGCCGGCCTCGACGTAGCGGCGATAGGCGTCGACGAACCCCGGTGGGGTGGTGACCGTGCCGTCGTCGTGGTGGGTGGACCCGTGCTCGTCACCGGGCCGGTTGGTCGGCGCGAGGACCTCGGCCATGAACCGTCCGGCCTCGTGCACCGCGGCCTTGACCGTGTCGGGGTCGGCGTGGGCGAAGGGTTCGAGCGATGCCAGCCGACCGAGATCACAGAACTCGTCGAGCACGAACTCGATGTCGCGGAGCGGTGGTTGGTAACTGTCGGTCATGCCTCGACGCTACCCCGTCGGTGCCCGGGCGACCGCGGCCGCGAACTCCTCCGCGGTGGCGTCGGCGATACGACGCCGGCGCCGCCGGGTGAGCTGGGCGTTGACCTCGGCACCGAGCAGCAGCCCCAGCCCCATCACATAGAGCCACAGCAACAGGGTGAGGGCACCACCGAGGGCACCGAGCACCGCGTTGGCATCGTTGCTGGCCACCTCCAGGTAGATGCGGAACCCTCCCGTTCCGAGCAGCCACAACAGCATCGTCACGATCGCACCCGGGAAGTCCTTCCGCCAGGGCGTGTGGTGGTTGGGTGCCAGGTGGAACATGGCGGCCGCCCAGCCGGTGAGAGCCAGCACGACCAGCGGGGGCCGGACCCAGGTCCACATGGTGACGAACGCGTCGCCGAAACCCAGCCGATCGGCCAGCTCGACGCCCTGGCCCAACATCGGACCCAGCACCACCATGGCCATGGCCGCGGCGCCGACGAGCAAGGACCCCGCGGCGAGGCCCAGCGCCAGCAGACGCGTCCTCACCAGCCCCCGCGTCTCCGGGACATCGTAGACGACGTCGAGCGCCTTGATCACCGCGTTGAACCCCCGCGAGACGGTGAAGAGGGTGAGGACGATGCCCAGTCCGATCAGCCCGGTGTTGGACTCGGCGAAGAGCCGCTCGACCGCGTCGGCGATGGGACCCGCGTCGGCACCGAGTGCGTTGCGGAGCACCTCGACGAGCGCGTCCTGCACCCGGGCGGCGGCGTCTTCGCCGATGACGGCGTCGATGGAGCCCATCGCCGACGCCAGGGCGAGGATGGCAGGGAACATGCTGAGCACGGCGAAGAACGCGACCTCGGCAGCCAGGCCGGTCAGCCGGTGCTCCTGCACCGCACTGGTGTACTCCCGGCCGTGGTCGATGAAGGGAGCGACCTTGGGCCGCTCGGCCAGTTGGTGCGCGGTCTGGTTGGCCCGATGCCGGATGTCGGAGATCGTGGTAGGCACCCTCTCACCGTGGCACACCCGCGTGGCGGTGACGGTGCCGGCGACCGCCGGGCCGCCACCGCGACCGTGTCGAGCCGATCAGCGCAGCGTGGCGCTGCCCGCTTCGGGCAAGAGGATCCAGGTGCGTCCCGGGGTGAGCCGGATGGGCTCCCCGTCGGCGTCGAGCCAGCGGGTGGGAGAGGTGGTGGAGTCCTGCTCCCACCGGCCCTCGACGACCTGACCGTCGCTGAGGACCCAGAGCTCGCCCGACCCGGTGACCACCGCTTCGGGAGACCGGGCATCGGCGGGGCTCGGCACGTAGTCGACGAAGCGCACCACCACGTTCTGCGGTGCGACCCGAGCTCCGCTGGCAGCGGTGTGCGGGCGCCCGTCCTGGGTCCGGAGCCAGGCGTTGCGACCGGGGTCCCAGGTGAACGACGCCCGCGCCGACCCGTAGCTGACGTCGACACCCTCGGTGGGACGGGCATCGGCCCCGAGCGCCTCGCCCGGCTCCCGGAACTCGAAGATCGCCTGCGGCGGGCTCGCACCCTCGCCCGATGCCCAGAGCCGGCTCGTGCGGGCGAAGAGGTTGTGCGGGGCTCGACGGCCGGACTGCCGGTAGTACGGACCGGAGTTCGACGTGTAGCCGATGTCGACCAAGGTGGAGCCCGCCACCGCCCCACCGACACCGAGGTTGGCTCCGGAGTAGGCGAAGAGCGGCGCCCCGAGGTTGGCCAGCAGATGCACGTCGCTGGTGCGGGCGGACCGGATCGGTCCGACAGGATCGGCGCCGGTCGACTGGAACAGCGCCGCCAGCCGGGACAAGCCCGACTCGACCTTCTCCTCGATGACGATGTCGGCCACATCGACCCCGTGCTGGGGGCGGGCAGCTGACACGTTGTCGATCTTGACCACGAGGATGGGCCGGGTGGTCACCTGGTCGACCTCGAGGCCGGTGAGGATGGCCCGGTTGAGCGCGCGCAGCTGCTCGTCGATCTCGGCCACCCGGGCGACCAACGCATCGCGGGCGGCGAGCTCGGCTGCTGCGGCGTCGCGCTGTTCGGCCAGCAGCTGCTCGGTCTCGGGGATCTCGGTGTCGAGCTCGTCCAGGTGGACGACCAGGTCGTCGAGCTCGGCGTCGAGGCGATCGAGGTTGTCGTTGGCCCAGTCGACCACCGAGCTGTACAGGGCACGGTCGCGCACCCCGTCGATCCCGGAGGTGCCGTCGACGATCTCCTCGAGGATGCTGAGCGCCGCGGGGTCGCCGGCCATGTAGACCTGGATCGCGACGGCCCGCCGCACCTCCAGGGGTACCTCCCTGGCGGCGCGCGTCTCGGCGACCGCTCCCTCGACCTCGCTGCGGGTCTCGCGCAGCTGGGCCAGCGCCTCCCCGGTGTCGGCCACCGCCTGGTTCGCCGCGCTGAGCGCCGATTCGGCCTCGGTGAGACGCCCCGTGGTCTCGGCCCGCTCGGCCAGGAGCTGGGCCCGGGCGTCGTCCGCCTCGTCGGGTCCCTGCGCCCCGGATCGGACCGGCGCCAGGCCCGCGACGGCGACGATGGCGCACACCAGGGCCGTCGCCACCCGCAGCGAGCGCGCGCTCCAGCCGGCGCGCAGCACTGCGGAGTCCGGTTGTCGAGAGTCGTGTCGCACCAAGTTCAGCTCACCAAGCCAGCCGCCCGCCTCGGCATGGTAGTCGCGACACCCGGAGCCACCCGTCACCCCGTCAGGCGTGACGCTGGCGCCGGCGCGACCGGTCGCGCTGCATCGCCGAGTCGGCCCGCTCGATGGCGTCGCCACTCGTGATCCCGGTCTCGGCCAGCACCGCGCCGACGCTCAGGCTCAGCCGCACCTCGACCGGACGCTGATGGGACCCGATGTCGAGGGCGACGGGGGTCCGCATCAGCCAACCGATCCGATCGACCAGGCGAGCGAGCGCCCGGCGATCGAGGCCGCTGGCCACCAGCACGAACTCGTCACCTCCGTATCGGGCGACCACGTCGCTGTCCCGAACCGCAGCGCTGAGGCGGTTGCCCACCTCGACCAGCGCCGCGTCACCGGCGCTGTGACCGTAGCTGTCGTTGATGAGCCCGAAATCGTCGAGGTCGACGAAGACCACCCCGACGCCGATGTCGCGAAACGCCGCGTTGGACAGCGCCAGATCGAGCCGCTCGTGCAACAGCATGCGGTTGGGAAGTCCGGTGAGGTCGTCATGGGTGGCGGCGTGAGCCAGCCGGTCGCGCGCCGCAGCCAGGGTCGAGATGTCGGTCGCGGTCGCCACCAGGCCCTGCACGCTCTGGTCTCCGACGAGATCGACCACCGTCAGGTTCATGGGGTGGGGCTCGCCCTCGGTGTCGACGAGGTCGGTCTCGAAGGTGGCCCGCTCGCCGCTGCCGGGCAGCGAGGCAAGGTGGTCGGCCACCGAGAGCACCTTGGCCACGCTGACGAAATCGGTGAGGGGACGCCGCAACGTGTCCTCGAGGGGGTGACCGAGCAACCGGGTGAAGGCCCGATTGGCGCTCTCGATCCGTCCGTCGGGGGTGAGGACCAGCGCGATCGTGGGGAGTGCCTCGAGCACCGCAGCCGAGGCGGCGGCGTCGCCCGAGACCAGTTCCCAGCGCCGGCGGTCGGTGATGTCACGCAACATGAGCACCACGCCGCCGACACCTGGCACGTCGATCGCCGAGCGCCCCCTGACCTCGACCCTGCGGTAGTTGCCCGTGTGGTCCCGAACCCGGATCTCGACCAGGGTGCCCGCGGCCTTCGACTGAACGCTGCCGAGAGACGCCATCGCGGTGGGCAGATCGTCGGGATGCACCAGCTCGGTGGCATCGAGACCTTCGAATCCGGCGAACGACCACCCGAAGGTCACCTCGGCCATGTCGTTCGCCCACAACAAGGTGCCCTCGGCACTCACCACGACGACCGGGTCGGGAACCATCGACAGCATGGCCCCGGTGTCGACGACACTCCCGTGCTCACTCATGACCGGTCCTGCACCCACATCCTCCGCTCGCTCGACCAGTACCCATCGGCACGACCCCGTCCAGTGTGACCCGCTCGACGCCGTTCCCCACCCATGGTGGCGAACCCGGCCCGACCCAGGTCGCCCCGAGGCCAATGGAGCCGGGTGAACCTGCCGCGGTGCTAGCGTCGGGATCCTTGGGAACGCCGACCATTGATCCGGCCTGGCACCTCACGTGGCACGAGACCGAGGTCCAGGGACGTCCGGCCCGCTATGGCGAGGCCGGCAAGGGGACACCCTTCGTCTTCCTACACGGCTGGGGGTTGTCCGACCAGACCTACAAACGGTCGCTTGCCCGCCTCGCCAAGCTCGGCCTGCGGGTGGTCGCGCCCGCCCTGCCGGGCTTCGGTGGCACTGCCCGGCTCCCGCACGAGCACTTCAGCCTGGGTGGCTATGCGCAGTGGGTGGCCGACTTCACCCGCGAGGTCGGCATCGAGGGCCCGTGGTACCTCGGGGGTCACTCCTTCGGGGGCGGCGTCGCCGTCGTCACCGCCCACGACCACGGCACCGACCTCGAGCTGCTGGTGCTCGTCAACTCCATCGGTGGTTCGGTGTGGAAGGCCCCGCGCCGCGACGGGACCGATCCCCGGCATCTGGCCGACCGACCGTTGTGGGACTGGGGCCTGCACTTTCCCTACGACGTGGCCGGGCCACGCACCTTCCGGGCGGTGGTGCCGGTGATCGTGAGGGACATGGCCAGGAACTTCGTGCGCGACCCGCTGGGGTTCCTGCGGGTCGGCCGTCTCGCCAGCGAGGCGAACCTGTTGCCCGAGCTCGACGAGCTGCGCCGCCGGGAACTGCCCGTGGTGGTGCTGTGGGGCGACGAGGACCGGGTGCTCCCCGAAGCCTCGATGCACGCCATGGTCGAAGCGCTCGACGGCACACCAGAGGTCGTGCCCGGAAGCCACGGCTGGCTGCTCGAGGACCCCGACCGCTTCGGCGAGGTCATGACCAACGTGGTGAACGTGGCCGAGGCCGCCAGGACCACCGACCGCCCCGACCCGGTTCGCAACCGGGTTCGGCGCCGGCTGCGCCGCACGGCCTAGCCGAGTTGGCCGAAGGTCTCGAACCTCGGCTCAGACCAGGACGGCGTTCACCTTTTCGAGTGCCTCGTCCTCGCTCACATCGAGAGCGAAGCTCAGCTCGGACACCAGCACGCCACGGGCCCGGACCAGCATCGACTTCTCGCCGGCCGAGAGGCCCTTCGACGCCTCACGCAGCGCCAGGTTCCTCACCACCTCCGCCACCTGGTAGACGTCGCCGGACTTGAGCTTCTCCTGGTGGTTCTTGAACCGTCGGCTCCAGTTCGACGGTTCCCGCACGTCCTTCTTGCGCAGCAGCTCGAAGAGGTCTTCGACGTCTTCATGACTGATCGGTGGTCGCATCCCCACGTCCTCGGCCTTGTTTTCCGGAACCGAGAGGACCAGATCGCCGTGTGCCATGCGCAACACGAGGTACTCGGTCTCCTCCCCGAACGCGACGCGCTTCTCCTTGCGCTCGATCACAGCGGCGCCGTGATGGGGGTAGACGACGCGGTCTCCGGGCTTGAACGACATGGGACTCCTGAACGCTACGTACGACCCCCAGAGGGGCGAGGGCGAGACGCCGGGCTGTGCAGTGCGGCACCACAGCGCCGACGCATTGTACCGGTCGACGGCAGGGTCAACGGCCACGTCCTCGCGGACCTGGCCCACCTGGCGGTCGTCGACACCCTCGACAGGGTCCTCCTCACCGCCGGTGGTGGACGCCCAGGTGGTCGAGGAAGGCTCCCGCGGGCAGGGGCCGAGCGAACAAGTAGCCCTGGGCATGATCGCACCCGTAGGAGCGCAGGGCGTCGAGCTGTTCGGCCGTCTCGACCCCTTCGCCCACCGTGGTCAACCCGAGGGACCGGGCCAGGCTCACGATCGCGGCCACGATCGCGGTGTCGCTGTCCGACACCGTGAGCCCGTCGACGAACTGGCGGTCGATCTTCAACACGTCGACCGCCAGGTGGCGAAGGTAGGCGAACGAGGAGTGACCCGTGCCGAAGTCGTCCAGGGCCACGAGCACTCCGGCCGCCTGGATCGCCGCGAGCTCCTCGACCGGCCCCTGTCCCGCCAGCAGCGTGCTCTCGGTGATCTCGACGCACAGCTGGGCGGGATCGAGGTCGAACATGTCGATCATGCGAGCGATGGTGGCGGCGACGCCACCGTCGGCGAGCTGGCGGACCGACACGTTGATGTGCATGGTGAACCGGTCGAGCGCGGCGGATCCGGTCCAGTCCGCAAGCTGGCGGGCGGCCTCGCACATCACCCACTCACCGATCGGTCCGATCAAGCCCGTCGATTCGGCCACCTCGAGGAACGCGACCGGTGCCAGCAGGCCCCGAGTCGGGTGCTGCCAACGAAGGAGGGCCTCGGCACCCACCACCGAGCCCGACCCCAGGTCGATGATCGGTTGGTAGTGCAGCACCAGCTCGCGAACATCGAGCGCGCGCCGCAACCCGGTCTCGACCTCGATGCGTTCGCTCGCGGTGTCGGCCAGCTCACCGGCGAAGACCGAACCCCGATCGCCACCCGATTCCTTGGCGTCGGCTCTGGCGGCATCGGCAGCACGCACGAGCGAGGCGCGGGTCGTCTGGTGGTCGCTCACGGCAGCGCCGACGGCAGCGGTGGCATAGAAGCGGTGGCCGCCGACGTTGAACGGTTCGCGGAACCGCTCGATGATCGAGTCGACCAACTCGGGGATCTCGTCGCGGTCGATCGGTTCGCAGAGCAGCGCGAACTCGTCGCTGCCGAGCCGCGCGACCACATCGCCACCCCGCAGGGCCCCACGGAGCCGTTCGCCGGCCTCGACCAGCACCGCGTCGCCGACCTGGTGCCCGAGCGAGTCGTTGATGAGCTTGAACCGGTCGAGGTCGATCGACAACACGGCCAGCGGTGCACCCGTGAGCTGTCGTCGAGAGAGCGCCGCCTCGACCATCTCGTCGAACAGGCGGCGGTTGGGTAGTCCGGTGAGCGGATCCCTCCGGGCCTGTTCCACGAGCTCTGCTTCGTGCAGGTGCCGTTCGGTGATGTCGCGGACGTTGATCACGATCCCCTGCACCGCCGGATCGTCGAGCAGGTTGGTCGAGACCTCCTCGATGTGCACCCAGGTCCCGTCGGGACGCAACATCCGGAAGGTGCCCGTCACCGATCTGCCAGGGCGAGCCAGGAGCTGGCGGCGGCACTCCTCCACGAAGTCGCGGTCGTCGGGGTGCACCAGCAGCAAGCGGATGCCGGGATCGACGAGGTCCTCGGCCTGGCAGCCGGTGATGCGCAGCACGGCCGGGCTGATGTAGGTGGTCCTGAGCTCGCGGTCGAGCACACGCACCCCATCGGCCGCCTGGTCGACCATCGCCCGGAAGCGAGCCTCGTTCATGGCCAACTCGGTCTCGGCCTCGCAGCGGCGCAGCGCCGAGCCGAAGATGTTGGCGCAGGCCTCGAGCGCCCAGACGACCGGTTCTGGCCACCAGATCTCCTCGGTGACGGCATCGAGGCCGATGAGGCCGTAGAGCTCGCCCTCGACGAACATCGCCTGGGCCGCCATCGACCGGATCTCCTGGCTCTCCAGGATCGCCCGCTCGGCGACCAGATCGTCGCCCATGGCCGCGACCGACCCGATCAGAAGCGGACGGGAGTCTCCGATCCAATCTGCGAAGCCGGGGAGATCCTCGATCTGGAGTCCCGCGAGATCCTCGATGACGCTCGTGATGCCGGGAGCGCACCATTCGTGGGTGTTGTCGATGTGCCGGTGGTCGGAATGGAGCTGGAAGATCCAGGCCCGATCGGCCTGGGCGAAGGTGCCGAGGGCAGCGAGGGACTCCTCGATGGCCTGGTCGATCCGATCTGCGCTGACCTCCACGAAGCCGGCAGAGATGCGGGCCACGAGGTCGTCGGCCTCCAGCCGCGAGCGCAGCATGGCTTCGGTACGGCGGCTGGCGGTGATGTCGCGGCCGTAGATCACCAGCGAGTCGACTCCGGGGACCCCGAGCTGGTTGACGATCCACGACTCCATCCACCGCCACTCACCCGACGCCGCCGGCACACGCAGCACGAGCTCGTGCTGGCTCCCTTGCGCCCCGTCGCGGGCCGCCGCGAACGATGCTCGCGCCCGCTCGACGTCGTCAGGGTGGATGGCCGAAGCGAGGTCACCCACCGAGGTCCCGGCCCCTGCGAGCAGTGTCTCGGCTTGGGGAGACGTGTACAGGATCCGACCGTCGGGTTCGGCCATGATGACCGCGTCGGTCGACGCGGTGATCAGCGAGCGGAACCGCTGCTCGGACTCGGCCACACGACGCTCGGCGGCGACCTGGTCAGAGACGTCGCGGGCGGTGACGACGATCCCGTCGACCCCGGGAACGCCGAGGCGGTTGCGGGAGAGGATCTCGACCCACACCCAGCGCTCGTCGCGGTTGCGGATCCGGAGGCGTTTGCGCCGCATGGGGCTCCCGGCCACGAACTGCTCGAGCGAGAACCGTATGCTGGGGCGATCGTCGGGGTGGATGAACGCGGTGATCGGAGTCGGCCCGTCTGCGGGAACCCAGCCCAGGGTGTCGCTGGCCGAGCGGTTGGCGTGGAACAGCTGACCCGACCGATCGAGCACGACCAGCATTTCGATCGCGTCGTCCAGAAGCGCGGCTCGGTCCCCCACCGACAATCGCGGGGGCCGCCCTGGCTCATCTGGGGAAGACTCGATCGCCTCGTGCACCACACCCTGTCCTACCGTTGGGTCGTTGGTCTCGTCGTCGGCGGCGACGTCGTCGAGATGAGCGTCCAGCCACTCTGGCGCCGATGCCGCCTCCTCACGAAGTACCGTCGCAAAGGACCGATCGCCACACCAGGAGGCTCCAGTGCGAACCCTGCTCATCCGTTGGGCCATCCTCACCCTCGGCATCGCGGCCGCCGCCTGGCTGTTCGACGGCGTCGAGGTCACCGGCGGGTTCTGGGGCTATGTCTGGGTGGCCGCCGTCCTCGGGCTGGTCAACGCGGTGATCCGCCCCGTGCTCATCCTCTTGACCCTGCCCATCACCCTGGTCACCCTCGGTCTGTTCATCCTCGTGATCAACGCCATCACCCTGGGGATCACCGACTGGTTGAGCGACACCATCGCCATCGACGGGTTCCTCACCACCCTGCTCGCCGCCGCGGTGATCTCCCTGGTGTCGTGGGCAGTCAGCGGGATTCAAGGATCGTCGTTCAAGCGATAGTCTCTCTGTTCGATGTCGCATCCCTCGCTCGCTCCTACCCCCGTCCGACCCGAGCTCGACGACGGCGACCACGACCGGTTCGCCCACTACGCGCGCAAGGCCGACATCACCAGGGCCGCGGTCACCGGCGAGATGATCACCGCGATGTGCGGCAAGAAGTTCACACCCACCCGTGATCCCGAGCGCTACCCAGTCTGTCCCACCTGCGCGGAGATCAAAGCGTCCCGGTCAGGGTGAGCTCCACCGACCTGTGCGAGGTGCTGGACCGGCTCGGCGGCTCGCGCCTCACCCGAGCCGAGTGGACCCGGGTGTCCGACGCGCTCGAACAAGCCTGTGCCGACGCCGAGGCCGGCCGTACCGACCGGCTCGAGGCTGTCACCGCCGAGCTCTCGAACACCGCGTTCGGTGCCACGGTGCGCACCCGCCTCGACCGTGACCGGACCCCCGCCCCCATCGTGGTACCGACCAAGCCGAGTCGCGCGCTGCCTGTGGTCGGGGCGGTCTGTGGCCTGACCCTGCTCGCCCTGGGCTGGGCGATGGGTGGCCGGGTGGTCCTGGTGGGCACAGCCGCCTTCGCCCTGTTCATCCTCGTCGTGGCCGTCGCCGGCACCCGCTCGGTGGCGGCACGACGAATCCGAGTCGGGTCCGCCGCCGCTCAGCAGCCGGGCGAACCGGTGCCCGACCCCGTTCGCTCCCAGATGGAGCGGGTGCGGACGACTCTGGGGTGCGGCTGATCAGTCTGAGGCGGGGAAGACGACCGTGGTCTTGACGTTCGACCCGTCGAAGTCGACCGGGTTGCCGGAGCTGTCCTCCACACCGGTGATCGTGTAGCTCACCCACTCGATGGCGTCCTGGTTGTTCCCCTTGTCCTTCGGGCCGTCCATGTTCTTGTCCGAAGTCGTGCCGCCACCGTCGTAGACCGACACGCTGCGGTCCTCGGTTTCCCCGTTCGAGTACTCGACCTCGACGATCACTGTCTGGCTCCCCTGGAGCTGGAGGCCGTCGCTGCCGGCGACGGTGAGATCGACGGTGGATGACCACTTGTGGCTGCTGCCGTTCCGGGTCGCCGTGGCGTCGAGCGTGGTGGTCGCCGCAGGCGGGTCGTCACCATCGGAATCCTCGGAGTCGTCGCCACCCGAGTCGTCGTTCTCCTCGTCGGTTCCGCCGACATCGGAGTCGTCGGACCCACCCGAACCTCCGGACCCACCGCTGCCATCGGACCCACCGCTGCCGTCCGAACCACCGGGCCCGTCCGAGCCACCGGAACCGTCCGACTCGGACTCGTCGGCGGAATCGGATCCGCCGGTGTCCTGACCGGTCTCGCTGCCGGTCCCGACCGCCTGCTGGACGTCATCGAAGGTCTCGGAGGCCGCGCCGCCCAACATGGTGAGCGCTCCGACCGAGACGACGGAGATGAGTGCGACCAGCAGGGCGTACTCGACGATGGTTGCACCTCGGTCGCCACCGATGCGGTGGTGCCGGGTTGCAGCAACGTCGTGGCGGTGATGCTGCGGTCGTGGCGTCATGGTTCCAGGATCGGCCTGTTGAGGCCCTGACCACATAGGTCACTGGTCCCGACCGCATGGTCCGTCAGCATCATTTTTCGCTGTCAGGGAGCCGTTCGGCCCACGCGATCAGCGTTCCGACGCCACCGTCTCGCTCTCGGCGGCGGCATCGAGCAGGTCGCGGACCAAATCGTCGAACTCCAGCGCTGGGCCCGCCTCGGACCACCAGTTGTCGGTCCGCAGCATCAAGCCGACATCGCTGGACAGATCGACCACGTAGGTGCCGGTGATGGTCGAGAGTCCCACCCGCTCGGAGGACAGCTCACCGTCCTCGGTGACGCACGGGCAGTTGGGGGCCAGGCCGAGTCCGTAGTAGCCGTCACCATCGGCGTCGGTGGTCGCCATCTGTCGGACCGCCTCGTCGTCGAGCGCCTCGGTCAGGGTCCACCGGAACAGGCGGGCACCGTCGACCGTGGTGCCGTGCAGCCCGCCCGCGCCCCAGAGGTTGCCGCGGTACTCGCCGTCGCCGGGATGGGTCACATCGCCCGTGGGCATGAGGTCCTCGTCGATCAGCACCTCGACCCCGGCCTCGGACGCGATCGACTCCATCGCATCGCGCCACCTCGACCCGCTGGCTTCCTCGAGACCCCAGGTGAGCAGGTAGTACCCAACCCTCGAGTACTCGTACTGCTCGCCCGGCTCGTGGGCGAGCTCGGGGCTCTCGAAGTAGGCGCCGACCTCGTCGATGGGAGTGGCCTCGAGCAGCTCGCCGTCGAGCTCCGACGGCAGTCCCGCGCGGTGCCCGGCCAGCTGCTCGAAGGTCATCTCGTCGGCGTGGGGCACCGAGGCCAGGTAGTCGTCGAGTGGAGCGTCGAGGCTGATGGCACCTTCGTCGGCGAGCTGCATCATCCAGGCCACGGTCATCGTCTTGCTCATCGACCACCACGGAAACGGTTCGATGGCGGCCTCGCGACCGTCGCGGGTCCACTGCAGCAACACGACCTCGTCCTCACCGTCGACCAACGCCACCTCGATGAGCTCGGTGTCCAGGTCGACCAGCAGCGAGTCGTTCTCCTCGAGCCACCGCTCGAAGGCCCGGTTCAAGGCGTCCTCGTCGAGTGTTCCCGGAACGGCCGAATCCCCCGCCGCCAGCTGGTCGAGATCGCCGGGGACGACCTCCGCCTCGTCGGCCCGGGCTTGGACCGCCTCGCCCGACGGCACGAGCCGGACCCGATCGGGGTCCAGATCGCCCGAGACGAGGGCGAGCCCGACCACAACAGCCGCCGGCGCCACCGCCAGTCGGACCGCGGCAGGAGCCGAACGGGCCGGGCGACGGGCGGCTCGATCCTCGACGCTGCCCAGCACCGCCGCCGCGGCCAGGGTCACCACGACGACCACGACCAACCCCAGGGCACTGGCGACCGGAGCGAACAGGTCGTGACGGTGCACCACGCGTTCGGCCACCACCAGTCCGAATCCGTGCCACAGGTAGATGGTGAGCGCACGCGAGCTCGACCACCCGATGAACTGGCGAGGCAGACGCCCCGGCGACGACAACCGTCCGCGAATGCCAGCCAGCAGGCCGATGGTGGCAACACCCACGAGCAGGTGTATCGGCAGCGACCCGTTGATGACGCCCATCGGGGCACCGTCGACGAGGTACCAGAGCACCGCCAGGCCGGCGGCCAGAACCCCGACCGGGACCGCACGGCGGGGCTTCAGCTCGAGCCGGCCCATGGCGGTGAGCATGCCGGCCATGACGAAGAAGGGGAACAGCGCCGCATCGGCCACGGCGAGTGGCACCTCGTTTCCTGCCGCCTGCCAGGCCCACACCCCGACCGTGGCCGCGACGGGAACCGAGAGCACCCGGAGCCCGAACCGCCGGCACGCCCAGGAGAGCGCGGCGCCGGCGATCACCACCCACAGGTAGGCCCGCAGGTACCACAACGGGATCCAGAGCCCGGGCATGGTGCTGGAACCCACCGGATCGCCGATCGGAACGATCCACCACAACGCGTCGACCAACCGGGGGCGCCACCCCGACCAGACCATGACCGTGGCCGCCACCAGCCCGAACAGCCAGAACGGCACCAGGAGGCGACTCACCCTGGCCCACAGTGTGCTCCGGTAGCCATGCTTGTCGAGCGACTGCTGGAGAAGGACCCCGGCCACATAGAACATGGCGGGCATGGCGGCGAACCAGCTCAGCCACGGCCAGGCAAGGGCGTGCCACACGACCACCCGCCACAGCGCGATCGCCTTGACCGCGTCGAGGAAGCCGTCGCGGTGCTGCGTCGGTCGGTTCGACACCTCGTTGGTGGCAGCGATCATGACTGACTCGGTGGGGTCGCCGGGCGACGGTCGACAGCAGGTGGCCTCTTCAGTGTGGCAGTCGAGGGCGGAACTGCTCACGCATCGAGGCGGTACCGTGGCGCCGCAGTGATGGGGGAGCCCGGGATGACGAGTCGAACGCTGGCGACGGCGCTGGCGGTGGGACTGCTGGCGCTGGCCGCCTGCGCCGATGACGAGGTCGGCTCCGGTGACCGGCGGCGAACGCCCACCCCCTTGCCGGAGACGACCCTCGGTGCCGAGATCACCGACCCCTCGATCGACCCCTCGATCGACCCCGACGAGCCTGCCCCGACCGGCGGGACCTACTCCCGTCCCCAGCACTGGCTCTGCCTGCCCGATCGTCACGATGCCTGCGACGTCGACCTCGACACCACCAGGATCGACCGCGACGGAACCCGAACGGTCGAACACGTCGAACCGGCCGTCGACCCACCGATCGACTGCTTCTACGTCTACCCCACCGTGTCTCAGGCTCCCGAGCCCAACAGCGGTCTGGAGCCCACCGACGCCGAGCGCCGCGCCGTACGTGCCCAGTTCGCCCACTTCGCCTCCTCATGCCGACTCTTTGCCCCCATGTACCGCCAGATCACCCGCGCCGCGCTCACCGGGGCCGCCGATGGGATCGCCGACAGGGGACTCGCCTACCGCGACGTGGTCGAGGCCTGGGAGCACTACCTCGCCCGCTACAACGAGGGACGCGGTGTGGTGCTGATCGGGCACTCCCAGGGCGCCGGCCACCTCCGCGAGCTGCTCACCCGTCGCGTCGACCCGACACCCACCGAACGACGGTTGCTCGTCTCGGCCGTGCTGCTCGGCACCACGGTTCGCACCCCGGTCGACGACGAGGTCGGCGCACACCTCGATCACATCGAACCGTGTCGGAGCGAGACCGAGGTGGGCTGCGTGGTGAGCTTCTCCACCTATCCCGCCGATGCCCCTCCGGGCGACACCGGCTTCTTCGCAGGGGTGCGCGACACCGAGGACGAGCGCGCGGTGTGCACCAACCCGGCCGCGCTCGAAGGTGGGCGCGCGCCGCTCGACAGCATCCTGGTCGCCCATCCCGATCGCGACGGCGAGGTGTCCACACCATGGGTTCGCTACGTGGGGCTCGCCGAGGGCGACTGCGTCGAGGACGGCGACTACCACTACCTGTCCGCCACCTTCACCTCCACCGACAGCGACACATGGCCCAGCGACCTCGGTGGTCGGCTCACACCGGAATGGGGCCTGCACCTCATCGACGCCAACATCGCCCTGGGCGACCTCGTCGGCCTGGTCGCCGCACAAGGCGAGATGTACGCGTCGGAGCACTGACATACTGCGCTGGTGGGCACACACGACGACCTCCTGAAGCGCCGGCGAGCCGTGATGCCGGAGTGGCTCGCGACCTCCTACGAGCACCCCATCGCCATCGACCACGGTGAGGGGAGCTACGTCTGGGACGGCGAGGGCAACCGGTACCTCGACTTCTTCGGCGGCATCCTCACGACGATGTGCGGCCACAACCTCGAACCGGTCGTGGACGCGATCCGTCACCAGGCCGGGCAGCTGCTGCACTGCTCGACGCTGTATCTCAACGAACCCATGATCGAACTCGCCGAGATGATCGCCGAGCTGTCGGGGATCCCCGACGCCAAGGTGTTCTTCACCACCTCGGGCACCGAGGCCAACGACACCGCGCTCATGCTGGCGGCCTCGTACCGTCGGTCCAACCAGGTGCTCACGTTGCGCAACAGCTACCACGGTCGTTCGTTCTCGACCGTGGCGGTGACCGGTCACCGCAGCTGGTCGCCCACCAGCTACTCGGGCCTCTCGGTCGCCTTCGTGCACGGCGGCTACCGGCTGCGGAGCCCGTTCCGCCACCTCGACGACGCGGCCTACACCCGGGCCTGCGTCGATGACCTGCAACAGGTGCTCGACATGATGACCGCGGGCGACGTCGCCTGCATGATCGCCGAGCCGATCCAAGGTGTCGGTGGGGTCGCAGTTCCCCCGCCGGGGTTCTTCGGTGCCATGAAAGAGGTGCTCGACGAGCACGACATCTTGTTCGTGTCCGACGAGGTGCAAACGGGCTGGGGTCGCACGGGCACGGGGTTCTGGGGCTATGAGGCGCACGACATGGTTCCCGACCTGTTGACCTTCGCCAAGGGCGTCGGCAACGGCTTGGCCCTGGGAGGCGTGGTCGGCCGCGCCGACATCATGGACCATCTCGAGGCCAAGTCGATCAGCACCTTCGGCGGGAACCCGCTGGCCGCGGCCGGAGCGACGGCGAACCTGCGCTACCTCCTCGACAACGACCTGCCCGCGAACGCCACCCGCATGGGTGAGCGTCTGGGCTCGGGGCTGCACGCGGCGACCAGCGGTGTCCCCTGGGTGGGCGAGGTCCGGGGAACCGGTCTCATGTGGGCCGTCGAGACGGTCGTGCCCGGCACCATCGACCCAGCACCGGAGGCCGCAGCGGCGCTCCACGAAGCGACCCGCGAGCGCAAGCTGCTGCTCGGGCGTGGTGGGCTCTACGGCAACGTCCTGCGCATCGCGCCACCGCTCAACGTGTCCAGCTCCGAGATCGACGACGCGCTCGGGGTCATCGCCGACTCGCTTCGATGAGCAGGCCCGCACCTGAGACCGGATCCATGCCCGCCCATCGGCCCGGGCTCGGGGAGGGTCAAGGGTTCGACCGCGATGCCACGATTCGCACCGATGGCCGCCGATAGCGCTACATTGGGAGGAGCGAGGGCCCGGGGCCCTCGGGTCAGGTAGGCGGAGCGGCTGAACGCTCGGCATCAACGTGTCGTCAGACCGCCCCCTGAGTCGCAGCCGGTGAGACGCCGCCCATTCGAGCAGATGCTCGGTCCAGCGGGTGTTTCGGACTGCGTACGGAGCACACATGCACCAGAGCACGGGAGTGGTCGAACCGCTCCGAACCAACGGCATCGACGCGGCATCCCCGCCGAATCGGACCATCCGACGCGCCGACGGCGACGTGGAGACGACCCGCGTCCGGCCCGACCGCGCCACGCTGCGGGCGCTCGCGGTCACCGCCGCGGCGGCCGAGGCCACCGCCGACCAGCTCGCCGTGCTCGACGCCGACCGCCACGCGTGGCTCCGCACGCTCGACGATCTGCTCGACGAGACCGAGGACGCGCTCGACTCGCTTCGCTCCTCGAAGCGGCCCGAGCGCGACCAGGCGATCGCTGATCTCGAGGCCGAACGGAAGCGCCTCCTCGCGGCGGTCGACCTGTTGACCGGGGCCGCCGATGTCGACGCGTCGGGTCCGGTCATGGAGGCAGCGGGCGAGGTCCGACTGCAGATGTCGTGGAACGCGGGCCGGATCGTCGCCTGGGCCGGAGGCCCCGGCGTCCCGCCGGCGACCGAGGACGACCTTCGCGCGCTCCTCACCTCCGCCGGCGCACCCGGTTCCGGCTGGACCAGCCACGATCCTGTCCCCATCCCGTCCTCGGCCCCAGCGCCGTCGATGGCCACCGAGGTCGGGTCGGTGCTCGGGTGGCTGGTGGCCGTCGGAGCCGACGAGCAGCGCCACGAGTGCGGGTCGAGCGTCGAGTGGTTCGGCCGCCTCGCCACCTGGGCGGTGCGCCTGGTCGCCAGAGGTGCGATCGTCCCTGCGCTCCGGGTCGACACCACCGGCGGTCGCCCCCAACCGAACAGCACCGCCGAGCATGCCGTGCGCTGGCGACCGGCCCTCGTCGATGCCGCCGAGCTCGAACGCACCACCGGGGCCATCCCGGGGCCGGTCACCGCGGTGGCCCGCGTGGCTCCCAAGGAGCTCACCCTCGCCGTCCTCGAGACCATGGTCCACGCCATCGCGATCCGCGCCGCGGCCCAGCTCGAGTTCCCGGCTCCACCCCCCGATCCGCGCTCCACCGCCGACGTCGCCGAGGCGTTCCTCACCCGCCTCGACGGCTCAACCTTCACTGCCCCGGTCCGGTCAGGGGCCGAGCTGAGCTCTCGACTCGACCGATGGGCCAAGCCGGTCACCGAACCGGCCGGCACCACGCTGGTGGTCACCCTCGACCCGCCGGACAGCAGCAACGCCTGGTTCCTCTCGGTGCTCGGCCCGAACCCCGAAGGCGAGCTGGTCCCCGTCGAGGTCGCGCTGGTCGACTCCCGCTCGAAGCGACAGATGTCCCAGCAGCTCAACCGACTCGAACGTCTGCTGCCAGCGCTGCAGCGACCGGGTGGCCTGCGCCGCGGCCAGGTCTATCTCAGCCAGGACGAAGCCTGGGAGCTCATGACCGAGACCGGCGACGCGCTCGTCACCGCCGGCTTCGAGGTGCGCGTCCCGTCACTGTCCCGCCGGCGCCCGTCGCCCACCCTGCGCCTCACCACCGAGAGCGACGACACCGTCGTGGGAGCGAACCAGCTGGCCTCGGTGCGCTGGTCGGCCGTGTTCGACGATGTCGAACTGACCGCCACCGACATCGCCGCGCTGGCCGCCGAGGCCCGTCCGTTGGTCAAGTCGCGTGGGCGTTGGGTCGAGCTCGACCGAGCCGACCTGGCCGAGGCCGCCGCGGCCCTGGCCGAGCACGCCGACCGCACCAAGATGACCGGGGCCGAGGTGCTTCGCTTCGGTGTCGGACTCGACGGGTCGCCGTTGTCCGGTGGCATCACCGTGGCGGGTTCGAGCTGGGCCGCCGACCTGCTGGCCAAGGCCGACGCCGCGACCGCCGAGGCCGACCCACAGCCCGAAGGCTTCGTCGGCGAACTGCGTTCCTACCAGGCAGAGGCGGTCGGCTGGCTCAACTTCCTCGACTCGGTTCAGCTCGGCGGCTGCCTGGCACTCGACATGGGGCTGGGCAAGACCCCGACGGTCCTCGCCCACCTCACCCGTATGCACGGACGCGGCCCGGCGCTGGTGATCGCGCCGCCGGCGGTGGTGGGGAACTGGGCAGCCGAAGCCCGCCGCTTCACGCCCGATCTGCGGGTGGTGATCCACCACGGCGCGTCCCGCGCCTCGGCCAAGGAGCTCGCCGCCGAGGTCGACGGCGCCGACGTGGTCATCACCACCTACGGCACCGCGGTCCGCGACGTCGACGCCCTGGCCGACCTGCACTGGGAGCACGTCGTGCTCGACGAGGCCCAGGCGATCAAGAACCCGGCCAACGAGACCTCCCAGCAGCTGCGGCGCATCCCCGCCAGCATCCGCCTCGCCCTCACCGGCACCCCGGTCGAGAACGGTCTCGGCGATCTGTGGTCGATTCTCGACTTCACCAACCCCGGTCTGGTCGGCGACCGCAACACCTTCGTGGCGGCACTCTCCAAGTCCGGTTCGGGTCGCGGTCCCAAGGGTGCCGAGGGAGGCCTGCGGGCACTCAACGGCATCCTGGTGTTCCGCCGCACCAAGGCCGAGCCCGCGGTGGCCGAGGAGCTCCCCGACCGCATCGACGAGCTCGACCGTTGCAGCATGACCCCCGAACAGATCGGCCTCTACCAGGCGGTCCTCGACAGCCTGGTCACCTCCACCAGCACCGACACCGACGGCGCCGAGCAACCCAAGCAGGGAGCGATCCTCGCGGCCATCACCGCGCTCAAGCAGATCTGCAACCACCCGGTCGCCTACCAGGACGACGGCGAACCGCTCGACGGCCGCTCCGGCAAGCTGGCCCGCCTCGAGGAGATCGTCGACTCCGTGTACACCTCCAACGAGCGAGTGCTGGTGTTCACCCACTTCGCCCGCTGGGGCGAACGCCTCGCCGACCACCTCAGCGAGCGCTTCGGCAGGCCGGTCGCCTGCTACCACGGCGGCCTGTCCCGCAAGGAGCGCGATCGCATCATCGACGACTTCCAGCACAGCGACGAACCCGGCGCGCTGGTCCTGTCGCTCAAGGCCGGCGGCACCGGACTCAACCTCACCGCCGCCAGCCACGTCGTGCTCTACGACCGCTGGTGGAACCCTGCGGTCGAGGACCAGGCCCGCGATCGGGCCTGGCGGATCGGCCAGACCCGCACCGTCATCTCCCACCGGCTGGTCTGTCCCGGCACCGTCGACGAGCGGGTCGAAGAGGTCGTGGCCGGAAAGCGCCACATCGCCGACATGGTGCTCCCCAAGTCCTCGTCGCTCGCCGATCTCGATGCCTCCCAGCTCCGCACCGCGCTCGGCCTGCGTTCCGACGAGCTGCTCACCGAGGAGACGCCCACGGCCTCGGTCACCGGCACCGAAGGCTCCGACGACGACACCGACACCGATGCCGATGCCGATGCCGATGCCGATGCCACCGACCACGCACCCGAGGAGGTGACGGTCCCGTGAGCCCACGCCGCCGCAGCAAGAAGCGCTCTGGACGCAGCCGTCAGGGACAGCAGCCGATCGAGTTCTGGAAGGCGGTGCCCGACCTCGGTCCGATCGACGCGGTTCGGCCTGCCCGGGATCCGGGCGCGGTCGTTCGGTCCCTCGGAAGCCCGCCCCTCACCGGTCAGGCCGGAGTCTCCGACCACTACCTCGACGCGGCGGTGCGCAAAGCAGCGCAGATGGCCACCGCGCTCGCCGCCGCCGAGAACCTGCTCGCCGAACCCGACGACGACCAAGACGATCGCTGAACACCCCGACGGCGGAGGTCCGAACGTCGTCCCACGCCTCCCTCCCCGCAGATAGGGTGGTGTGACAACAGGCGCAAACGAGGGGGTCGCCATGGCCGAGAACGATCCTGACGCACCCGCAGGCGGCGACGCCTCCACGCCCGAGACAGGCGACCACACCATCGAACGCCGGCAGTCGCCACGGCTTCGCGTCACCCTCGACGCCAGCTATCGCCGCTTGGGCCACGACGACGGCGGAGACCAGACCCGGACCGTCGACGTCTCCCACGGAGGTGCGCGCATCGCCGCCCCCAGCCAGATGTCGGTGGGCGACGTCCTTCAGCTCGTGGTGCAGATGCCCCACGGGATCGAGCTCACCCTGCAAGGTCTGGTGGTTCAGATCTCTGACACCGAGGGCCAGCACGCACACGTCGCGTTCGACTCGCTTTCAGCGGCCGCGGCCGATCTGTTGACCGAGTTGCTACAGGAGCAAGCCGAACGCCAGGCCGCAGCGGCCGATGCCGCCGAGGAGGCCACCCCATCCGACGGGTAGCGTCCGCGGCACCGGCCTGCTTTGTCAGCTGAACATCACGCGCGTGATCCAGTCGGCGACGACCGCCGGACGTTCCTCGCCCTCGGCCTCGATGGTGTAGGTCTTGGTGACCTGGACACTGTCGCCCTTGAGCTCGACCGACTTCACCACGCTCGAGGCCCGGATCCTCGACCCGACCTTGACGGGGGTGACGAAGCGGACCTTGTCGAACCCGTAGTTCATGCCCATTATCAGCCCCGACAGCCCTTCTCCCCCACCGCCACTCGGGCGGATCGACGCCGCAAGGTGGGTGAGCATCGACAGGGTGAGGAACCCGTGGGCGATGGTCCCCCCGAAGATGGGTTCGGCCCGTTCCGGATCGACGTGGATGAACTGATGGTCGTGGGTGACGTCGGCGAACTGGTCGACCTGCTCCTGTGTCACCTCGAACCACTCGCCCGACCCTTCATCGGTTCCCTCGGTGTCCTTCAGACGCTCGTAGGCAGCTTCGGCGTTGCTCGCCATGTGTCCCCTCTCCTCACAGGTGTCGTTCACCGGCACGGTACACACCGGATCGCGGCGCAGGCGAGACCGCGAGCCCGCCGGTTCACAAATCGGGCAGTGGTCCCTGGCTGAGCGCGAACGACTCGGTCACGATCCAACGGGCACCATCGAACGCGGTGAGGTGCACCTCGCCCACCCGGAACTCGAGCCGCGGATCGTCACCGGCGAGCACCTTGTACGCCTTGGGTCCCGAGCGTGAGGTTCGGGGGTGCACGATCGACGCGTGGGGAACGACCTGCAGGGGAACGAACGGCGACCACAGCACGAGCTCCCTGAGCCGGGCCAGCATCCCGGCCGGATCCTCGACCAGGTGGTAGATGCCCCTGGCCGGCTTGTTCTCGTGCGCCACCACCGGGCCCAGCCTCATCGGGAACGGTGGGATGCGCGCCGCCGCAGCACCCAGCCGTGCTCGCAGCAACGCCGGATCGGGCGCCTCCTCCGGGTAGGCCACGGTCACATGGGCGTCGATCTGCCTGGATGCTCGCGGGTCCCACTCGCGGCGGAGCGGCTCGATGTGCTCGGCTGCCCGGCCGGTGACGAACACCGTGGCGTGATGGCGCGACAGCTCCCCCATCACCTGAGCCTGCCACGGGCGTCAGGCTGAGCGATCCATGCCCGATCCCCCGGCCAGCAGGGTGATGAGCGCGGTGATCTCGTCGGCGGGGACGGGATGGCTGAACAGGTAGCCCTGGGCCAGAGGCACACCGAGCTCGGTCAGGATGGCGGCCTGCTCGACGGTCTCGACCCCTTCGGCCACCACCGGAAGTCCGAGCGCCCCCGAGAGGGCGACGATGGCCTCGATCATTGCCGTGCTCGATCGGTCGAGAGCGGCGATGAACTCTCGGTCGATCTTGAGCGTGTCGACCGGGAGGCGGTGCAGGTGGGCCAGCGACGAGTACCCGGTGCCGAAGTCATCGATCGAAATGGACGGGCCCAGCGCCTTGAGCGCGCCGAGGGTGCCGAGCGACATCGCCGGGTCGGTCATGATCGCCGATTCGGTCAGCTCGAGGTGGAGGGCTTCGCCAGGCAGGCCAAAGGAGTGAAGCGCCGCCTCGACGTGGCCTGCGAGCAGGGGTTCGGTGAGGTCACGGGCGGACATGTTCACCGCGACGAACAGCTCCGAGCACCCCGGCAACGATCTCCAGTCGCACATCGGCGCCAGCGCCCGCTCGAGGATGCGACGAGCGAGCGAGGTGATGAGCCCACTCTCCTCCGCCACCGGGATGAAATCGACCGGCGAGACCGAGCCCAGCTCGGGGTGGGTCCAGCGGGCGAGCGCCTCCATGCCGACGACCCGGCCCGCCGCCAGATCGACGATCGGCTGGAAGTGGACGCTGAGCTCGTCGCTGTTGGTGTCCACCGCACGTCGCAGTGCGGCCGCGATCCCGATCCGGCGCTGGGTGCCATCGCGCATCTCCTCGTCGAGCCGCTCGGCCCGGTTCTTGCCCTTACGCTTGGCCTGGAACAGGGCGATGTCGGCGTCGCTGAGCAGGCCCTCGACGTCGAGCTCGTTGGCTCCTTGGGCGGGACCCTCGGGCCAGACGACGCCGATGCTGGCGGTGACCACGCTGTCCTGGCCCATGAGGTCGACCGGTTCGCGGATCGTGGCCAGCACCCGGTCGGCGACGCGATCGACGACCGAACGGTCGGGAACGTGGCGCAGCAACAGGACGAACTCGTCGTCGCCGAAGCGGATGACGGTGTCGCTCGAGCGGGCGCACCGACGGAGGCGGTTGGCCATCTCGATGAGCAGCTCGTCGCCGGCGGTGTGACCGAGCGAGTCGTTGATGTCCTTGAAGTCGTCGAGGTCGATGAACAGCACGGCGGGGTGACCGCGGTCCTCCGCCAAGACCCGCTCGAGGTGCTGCCAGAGGGCGGTGCGGTTCGCCAAGCCGGTGAGCGGGTCCTGCAAGGCCTGGGCCACCAGTTGCTCGCTCAGGTCGAGGCGCTCGGTGACGTCATTGACGGTGGCGACGAAGCCGACGTCGCGACCCCCGCCGGGCGAGACCGGCGAGAGGTGCACCTCCGCCCGCCGCTCGCCGGAGCGCGGATGTAGGACGCGCAGCGAGAGGTGTCGATCGGTGCACTCGGTGAGGACTTCGGCGATGGCTTCTTCCGCTGCCAGTCCGTCGTCGGGATGGAGCCGGTCGAGCCAGCCGAAGCCGACGAGGTCCTCGGCCGGTGCGCCGAAGATCTCGGTGCAGCGCTCGTTGGCGAAGTCGGCGCGCATCCCGAACTCCGAGGACAGGATCCCGGTCGGAACGCTCGTGGCGACCTGCTCGAACTTGTCCTCGAAGGCCCGCAGTCGGATGGCCTGCCGGAACTCCTCACCGAGCTGACGGGCGGTGACCACCATCCGGTCGCCGTCGGCCGGCATGGCGCGGACGGTGACCGAGACCGGCGTGCCAACCCCGGCCGAGTGGTGAGCGGTGGCGGTGGCCTCGACCGGCGCGACCCGGCCGGCAGCTGCGGCCCGACGCGCCCGGTCGACGACGGCCTCGGAGCCTCCGGGCAGCTCGATCAGCTCCCAGCACGGACGGCCGGCCACCTCGGCACCGAGCAGATCTCTCATCGCCTGGTTGGCGATCTCGATCGTCCCATCGACACCGGCGACCAGCACCCCGATCGGGATGAGGTCGATGACGGCGGAGTCGCTGAGGGCGGCGAGGTCGACGTTGTCGGCGCGGTGCGGCACGTGGCTCCTATCCGGCGGTGAGCACCGCGGACAGTGCCGCGGTCTCGTGCTGGACCCGGGCGATGATGCGATCGAGCGGCTCGCCCTCGATCCCCTCGAGCGACAGCACCATCCGCGCCGCGTCGGACTTGGCGATGCTCAGTTGGTCCTCGGACAGCCCGGCGATCATCTCCGCCGCGATCAGACAGCGGGTGATCGCGGTCTCCCTCGGGCTCAGGCTGTGGTGGTGGTTGGCGATGGCCTCGCAGAACGGTGCGGGGAACTTCCAGGCTTCGAGCACCCGAGCTCCGGCTTCGGGGTGGGTGATGCCGAGCACCTCCAGCTCCCGTTGGGGGGTGGCGCGTGGCCCGAGCTGGGACCACGCGGCCGGTGCGGCCCGCTGCAGCAGTGCCTCACCGAGGTCGTGCATGAGACCCAGCGCGAACGCGTCGGACGCGGGAACGCCGAATCGGCCGGCGACGAGTTGCGCCGCGTTGGCCACCGCCGCCGCGTGGGACCAGAAGTCGCCCTCGACCGCGGTGTCCTCGTCGCTGAGTCCGCACGCGGCGGAGGCGGCCAGCGATCGCACGGTGGCGAAGCCGAGCGCGGCGATCGCCCGGGGAACGTTGGTGACCGGCGTACGGAGGCTGTAGAAGGCCGAGTTGGAGATGCGGATCAGCCGAGCCGAGAGCAAGGGGTCGAGCTCGACGGTCCTCGACAGGCGCGCGACGTCCGATGACGGGTCGTCGACCAACCACAGCACCCGCAGCGCGACCGTGGGATGGCTCGGCAGCTCCTCCATCGCCTGCAACAGTGACTCGATCTGCTCGTTGCGGGCGGCCTCCGCGGGATCGGGTTCTGCGTCGTCCTCACCCTGATCATGCGTGTCGGTGGTGACCGGGGACAGGTGTCGCAGGCGGGGTGGATCGCCATCGGTGAGTCTGGTGGGGTCGCGAGGGTCTGGGGCATGCACGATGCGGGTATCGGCGTGCCAGCGGCTCCGATGAGGATCAGCGCTAGGTCGGACGGCTCATTCTCAGCGGTCAGACCGGGGCTTGCAGTGGCCGTCGCTGCCGTGGCGACGGGCCGAGGGCATCGAGCAGATCGGTGACCAGGTCGTCGCGGATCCCTCGGTAGGAGGGATCATCGAAGCGGTTGACGCGCTGGAGCGGATCGTCGGCGAGGTCGTAGAGCTCGCCCTCGGTGCCATCGTGGACGGTCCCGGGTTCGGTGATCGTGCAGACCAGGTCCTGGCGGGTGATCGTGCGCAGACGCACCTCCACCCCGAATCGCTCGCTGTCCCACTCGGTCACGACCGGCCCGCGGTGCCGGCTGTCGGCGTCGTGGTCGTCGACTGGCAGGGCGGTGCCTTCCATCCACGGCCGTGGGTCGAGGCCGGCGATCCGGCACCACGTTGGTGCGAGGTCGACCAGGCCCACCGGGCGCGAGACCACCGCGGGCGCGACCTCCGCGCTCGGAGCGGGACGCCAGACGAGGGGCAGCCGCATCAGCCCGTCGACGTGATACGGCCCCTTGAACAGCAGCCCGAAGTCGCCCTGCAACTCGCCGTGGTCGGTCGTGAAGATCACGTCGACGTCGTCGGCCCAGCCACGAGCGGCACAGGCCGCGAGCACCCGGCCGAGGGCCTCGTCGATCAACTCGCACTCCACCGCCGTGCGGGCGTTGACCTCGCGCACCTGGTCGGCGGTGAGCGTGGCGGGAACCCAGTTGAGCGGGGCCTCGAAGTTCGACACCAACGTGCCGTCGTACCACTGGCGCCAGTGACGAGGCTTGGCGTCGAGGATCGCTTCGCGACGTTCCCGCTCCTCGGGGTACCCGGCGGGGAGGGGGACGTCGCGCCAGTCGACACGGCGCATCTCCTCGACCGGCGGATCCCACGGGTGGTGGGGGTCGGGGAAGCTCATCCAGCAGAACCAGTCGTCGCCCTCGTCGAGGGCATCGAGCCAGGCGATCGTGCGGTCGGCCACCCAGTCGGTGTGGTACCAGTCGCGAGGGATCGGATTGTCCTTCACCTGAGGTGCACCGGTGTCTCCACCCCCTTCGCTGTTGACCTCGAGGTCGCGATCGAGCGTGGCGTAGTACCAGGCGATCGCCTCGGGATGGGTGTCGGCGAGCCACCGTGCGTAGTGCAGCTGGCCGGTCGCCCCGTGGGTGGCCAGCTCCAGGTGCTCGAACCCTCGGTGGGGTCCGGTGGACCCGTCGTGCCACGGGCGGGTCGCGCTGGTGAGCCCCTGGCGGGCCAGGGTGTTCTCGGTGAAGCGGCCGAACGGATCGATGTAGGGCTCGAAGTGGGCCTTGCCCACCAGCGCGGTGCGGTACCCCGCACGTTGCAGCACACCTGCCGCCGACGGCGCATCGACCGGAAGCGGCACGCCGTTCATCCACACGCCGTGGGTCCTGGGGTGCTGGCCGGTGAGCATGGTGGACCGCGACGGCATGCAGACCACCGACTGGGGCACGGCCCGCTGGTAGCGGATGCCCTCTGCCGCGAGGCGGTCGACGACCGGGGTGCGGGCGATCGCACCGCCGTTGCAGCCGAGACTGTCGTAGCGCTGCTGGTCGGTGGTGACGAACAGGACCTTGCGTCCCATCAGGAGCTTCTCCTCGTTGGCGACGATCGGACGGCATCGACGGCCGGGCCGACAGAGGACTCGAACTGGCGACGCAGCTCGTCGAGCGCAGCCCCCGCGCCGCCGGCCAGCACCAGCGCCATGGTGGCCGGCGCGGCGTCGGTGGCATAGACCACCAGCGACGAGGTCGTGTCCAGCTCGATCACGTCGATGGTGGCCAGGTGCTCGTGGAACAGCGGTCCGGACAACGCGTACTGGAACCTGCGCTGCACCGGATCGTTGGTGAGGATGCGCTCGGTCATGGACACACCGGTGGCGAGGGTGATGTCGCGCTGGTCGCCGTCGACGGTGCATTCGTCGATGCCGGGGAACCACAGGTGCAACAGCTCGGGCCGGCCCACCACCGACCACACCTCGTGCGCGGGCCGCTCGATGATCACGTGGCGTCGGACGCTGGCCCTGGTGCTCACCGCCGGATCCCGAACAGCGCATCGAGAGCGACGACCATGGCCCGGCGCGAACGATCGCCGTCGAACCCCTGCTGGCGCATCAGGTCGTTGGACTCGAACGAACAGGCGACGTCGGCGGCGTCGAGTCGTGCCTGGGCGTCGGCCGAGGCGAGACCGGCCAGCTCAGCGGCGAACGTCTCGGCGACCTGTGAGCGGAGCCGGGCCCGCACCCGCGCCACCTCCGCGGCCACCAGGGGCCGGGTGGATGCGCGGAGTCGCGCGACCCGCCCCACATGTCCCATGGCGTCGAGCAGCCCCGATCGCTGATCGACGAAGGTCCCCACCCGCTCGGCGACGGGTGCGTCGGGGTCGATGTCGAGGTTCCACAGCGGGGCCAAGCGCTGCTGTTGATGCTCGATGGCAGCCATGGCCAGGTCGTCGAGGTCGTCGAAGTAGCGAAAGACGGACCGGGGCGAGAGCGCCGCGTCCGTGGCGATCGACGCGATGCCGGGTTCGTAGTCGCCGGCGTCGTAGCGGGCGAGCAGGGCCTCGACCACCGTACGACGGTTCTGCTCGCGGCGCTGGCGGCGTCCGTCGACACGTGGAGGGAACCCAGCGGGAGCAGCTGTCACGACCGCAGACTAACAATTGACACTAGCCATGACAATACCTTACCGTGACCGGATGGGACTGGACGATCTACTGCTCGACTCGCTTCGCCGACGGATGCGGGCCATGCACTCGCTCTACTACGACGCGGTGGCCACCATGGACCTCTCCCATGTGAACCACTTCGAGCGCGAGGGCGTGCTTCCCATCGCGTTCTGCCTCTTTCACTACACGAACATGCAGGACGCCTCGTTCATGGCGATCACCGGACAGGCGCCGATCTGGAACGACGAGTGGCAGGCCCTGGTGCAGATGGCCATCGACGACCACGGCAAGGAACGCACCGTCGACGAGATGGTGCACCAACGCATCGGCGACTACGACCAGTTCTGCTCCTACCAGCGCCAGGTGTTCGAGCGCACCGAGCAGTGGCTCGAGACGCTCGCGCCCACCGAGCTCACTCGCGTCATCGTCCCCCGGCCACTTCCACCGGTGGTGGCCAACACCTACAGCGCTCGGGTCGCCGGCGACGACGGCATCACCGTGCTCGACGCCGTGGAGTGCTGGATGTACCAGCACGGCCTCCGCCACATGGGCGAGATCGAACTGGCGCGGGGCATGGTCGGACTCGGCGGCATGACCAGCTGATCACCGGCGAGCGCCGCGACGCTCACCTCAGCGCCAGCACCGCCAGCAACGGGCGATGATCCGATGCCACACTGTCCGCCACCGTGGTCTCGGCCCTGGTCAGGTCGCCGGTGTGGAGCACCCAGTCGATGCGCGCCCGAGGTGCAGCCGAGGGATAGGTGTGACCGGGACCTTGGGCCGGATCCCACGCCGGAACCAATCCGGATCCTTCGAGGCGGGTGAGGATGTCGGATCCCGGCTGGGAGTTGAGGTCACCGGCGATGACGGTGCGTGGCCGATCACCCCACAGATCGAGGATCGCGTCGACCCGCGAGGCACGTTCGCCGAGGGTTCCCCCAGGGGGCAGGTGCGTTCCCACGACCACCAGCGGATCGCCGCCGCCCACGTCGAGCTCGACCGCCAAGGCGCCGCGTGGCAGTGCGGTACCCACTCGGGCGAACCGGTGCTGGCGGACACCATCGATGGGGAACCGACTGAGGATCGCGTTCCCGTGCAGCGCGTCGAGCGACGACGGCTGGAAGACCACGTGGGGCATCTCGAGCCGGCGCTGGAGCCAGCCCACCATGTCGACCCCACCGGTCGGCAGGTGGCCTCGCGGCACCTCTTGGAGGCTGACGACATCGGGCGCGAGGTCCTCGAGGGTGGTCGCGACCTCGTCGAGGTTGAGGTGACCATCGGGGTCGAAGGCCAGCCCAACGTTGTAGGTGACCACTCGCACCTCGGCACCGGTGGCCACCGCCGCACCAGGTTGCACCAGCACCGGAACACCAGCGACCACCAACGCCGCAGGGATCACGAAGACACCCAGCAGCGAGGAGAGCTCGGTGCGGCCGGGACGATGGGGCCGAGGGACCAGATCGGTCCTGGCCAGCACGATTGCGACGAGCATGATCACCGCGGTGGAGACCAGGGCCACCGCCGGTGGCACCGGCAGGCCGAGGATCCCGCGGCCGTCGAGCAGGGCGACCGAGCCGAGGGCCGTCAGATAGCCGACGCCGATCACCGCCATGGGAGCCGGCACATCGCCGGTACCGGCGCCCCGCACCCCCGCGGTGGTCAGCACCGCCCCGATGGCCCCCTGGGCCAGCAGCACCGCCGCGATCCAGCCGACACCCGGCATGTGACCAGCGATGGGAAGCACGAGCACCGCGACCGCGCCGACCGTTCCGAGCACCGGCCAGGGTCCCGACGGGTGACGAGCCGTCGACGCCGAAGCGACCAAGCCGACGCCGGCACCGGCTGCACCGACCAGCGACGCTCCCAACCAGCCGAGGGTGGTCACCTGGCCCAGCCATCCGAGGTTGGCGAGCATGAACCCCTCGAGGACCAGGACCGGGCCCACCAACACCAACGACCACGCAGAACGAAGTGAGCGGCCCAGCACGAACATCGGTCGCCGGGCTCGTGACGCGACGAGCCACAGGTACCAGCTGGCCAGACCCACCACGACGGCCACCGCCCACCACGACTCGACCCACACCAGGTGGCGGCTGGCGAGGCCGGTGTGCAACGCGGCATCGAGCACGACGCCGGCGAGCACACCGCCGCCGAGGAGGGGCAGTCCCAAGGTGGCCAGCACTGCGAGGACGCACAACGCGGCCGCCAAGCCGATCCCGGCCAGTCCCACCGCCACCGGGCCGTCGCTCATCTGCACCCCCACCCGAGCGACGACGAGCAGCAGCGCCGCGGCGACGAACAGGCTCCGGGGATCGCGCCGGCACGCGCCGATCAGCACCACCGGCGCGGCGAGGAAGGGGGCGACCTGCAGGAGCACCAGCGCCTCCGGGGCCACCACGCCGCCGAGGTGCAACGGCAACAGCGCGGGGAACGCACGGAGCAGTTCGACGGCGAACAACACGGTGACCGCGACGAGGGCCGACATCGAGCCCGGCCGCCCCACGGCCAGCCCCTGCCCAGCGACACCGGGCGCGAGCGCAGGCTGAAGCGTTGTCGGCCCGGCGGTGCGCAGACCCAGGCGGCGGGCCTCATCGGTCTCGGTCGGTGCAGGGGCCACGATCCGAACATAGCCCCGAGCGGCGGTCACTCCTCGATGGTGATGGCGAACTCGGGACAGTTGTCGGCCGCGAGGCGCGCCGCCTCGTGCTGGTCCTCGGGAACCTCACCGTCGACCTTGAGCACCGAGAAGCCCTCGTCGTCGCTGTCGAAGAGGGCGGGAGCGAGCGCGTAGCAGCGTCCATGACCTTGGCACGCGTCGGAGTCGAGCTTGATGATCATCGGGAGACCTCGGCGGTGGAGAGGATGCGGATGGGAAGCTCGCGAGGACCGCGCACCTGCCCCGCAGACCATCGAACCGCCTCGGGATCGTCGGTGGCAAGCTCGAAGTCGGGGATGCGGGTCAGCCACTCCTCGAGCGCGACCCGTAGCTCCATGCGAGCCAGGTTCGAGCCGATGCACCGGTGGATACCCACCCCGAAGGCGAGGTGTCGGTTGCGCTGGCGGTCGAGCACGACCCGATCGGCGTCGTCGAAGGCATCGGGATCGCGGTTGGCGGCGGGGAACGGCAACAGGACCCAGTCGCGAGCGCCGACCGGGCACCCCCTGATCTCGGTGCCCTCGGCGCCCTCGGCCACGATGCGGGCCATCGTGACCGGCGCGTAGAAGCGCAGCAGCTCCTCGATCGCGAACACCATCACATCGGGGTCCTCGACCAGGCGTCGCCGGTCGTCGGGGGTCTGGGCCAGATGCCACAGGCTGGCCCCGATCGCGGACCACGTGGTGTCGATGCCGGCGATGATCAACAGGCCGATGGTGCCGCGGATGTGGTCGTCGGACAGTGGCTCTCCGTCCATCTCGCAGTCGAGGAGGTAGCTGATGAGGTCCGTACCGTCGGTGGGGTTGGCCCGACGGTCGGCGATCGTCATGTTGAGGTAGTAGTCGAGGGTGTCCTCGTAGGTGAGCTCGCTGCTGGCGAACGAACCCGGCGCTTCGAGGATCCGGTGGATGAAGGTGCGGAACTTGTCGCCGTCCTCGCGGGGCACGCCGAGCATCTCGGCGATGACCCGGACCGGAATGTGCTGGGTGTACTGCACGGCGGCGTCGACCTCGGTGGCGCCGGTGGCGATGATCTCGTCGAGCAGCTCCCGGCAGGCGCGCCGGGTTGCGGTCTCCCAGCGATCGATCTCCTTGGGGGCGAACGCGGGCAGCAGCAGACGCCGAGCGGTGGCGTGGAACGGCGGATCAGAGGTGATCGGAGGGGCGTACCCCATGGGGGCGAGTCCTTCGGGCCGGAACTCGCTGACGATGATTCCCTCGGAGCTGAAGTGATCCGTGTCGCGAGCGATGGCGGTCACATCGTCGTGACGCACCGGCAGCCAGGCGCCGCCGAAGCGGTCGGTGTGGGCGACCGGGCACCGCTCGCGCAGCTCCTCCCACACCTGGGGTGCCTGCTGGGCGTACTCGGGGCGGGTGTGGTCGAAGTCGGTCGCCCAGTCCTGAACGGGTGGGCGCTGGCTCTCGGTCATCGCATGATCTCCCCTGGTGGCAAGGTCGCCCGCCTGGTGGCAAGGTGCTCCGGGCGGCATGGTCGCCCCGCTCCGCACTATACGCCGTACGGGCCCCATCGCACGTCGCTGAGATCGCCGGATCCCCTACAGAATCCGCCCCACCAGCCGATCGAGGACCATGACCAGACCTCGCTCTCCCCGGCGCCCGGGCGACGGCGGTCGCCGGCCGGCACGGCACCGGATCGGGGTCTTCCTGGCCGGCGTGCTCGTCGGCGCGATGGTGTTCTCCGCGTTGGTCGACCTGGCGGGCGACACCGCGAACCGCTGGGGGGTGAGCGCCACCTGGCTCGGCGAGAACACCGAACGCCCCACTCCCCGACCCGCCGAGCACCAGGATCCGCTCGGCACACCACTGCCACCCCCAGCGCGTTCTGGACCGTTCGAGTTCCTGGCCACCCAACCCGGCAGCGACACCCCGGTGACCTATGACCCCTGCCGCCCCATCCCGGTGGTGGTGAACAACCTGCGAGCCCCCGCCGGCTCGGCCGATCTGCTGCGCAACAGCCTCGACCGCATGACCGAGATCACCGGGTTCCAGTTCGAGGTCGAGGGCACCACGACCGAGGTCCCCGACCTGCCGAGACCCGCGTACCAGCCCGAGCGCTACGGCGACCGGTGGGCGCCGGTGCTGGTCCTCTGGGCCAGCGAGGACGACGTCCCCGACCTGGCGGGGTACGGCGGGCTCGGCGGCAGCACGGCAGCGCCCGCCCCCGGCACCTCTACCCACGTGTACGTGAGCGGGGTCGTGGTGCTCAACGGGCCGTCGTTCCGCGAGACGCTCACCGTCTCGAGGGGATGGTTCCTCGCCGAGGCGGTCATCCTGCACGAGCTGGGCCACCTCCTGGGGCTCGACCACGTCGACGATCCGCGCCAGCTCATGCACCACGACGCGCCCGAGCGACACGACTTCGGCCATGGCGACCTCACCGGCCTCGCCGCCCTGTCCTCGGGGCCGTGCGTGGACCGGCTCTGAGGCCCCCGATCGGCCGGTACCCTCGGCCGGGTGCCTGCCGACGAACACTCATCGCCGCGCCGCCACAGCACCGCCTACGTGGTGGCCCCGGAGTCGGGAAGCGGACCGGGGGTCCTGGTCCTCCACGGCTGGTGGGGCTTGAACCCGTTCGTGCGCCAGCTGTGTGACCGCCTCGCCGACGAGGGCTTCGCCGTGCTCGCGCCCGACCTGTTCGACGGCCGGACCGCCGAGGCACCCGACGAGGCCGAGGCGTTGCTCGCCGACATGGACGTCGACCGGGCCGTCGAGGCACTGATGGCCACCTCGTCGACCTTGCGCGACCTTCCGATCACCGAGGACCGCCCCATCGGCGTGGTCGGGATCTCGATGGGGGCCTCGCTCGCGCTGTGGCTCGCCACCCGAGCCCCCGAACAGGTCGCCGCCGCGGTCGCCTACTACGGCACCCAGGACATCGATTTCGAACCGGCCCAGGCGGCCATCCTCGGCCACTTCGCCGAACACGACGAGCTCGTGTCCCACGACGACGTCGTCGAGATGGAGGCCCACCTCCGCCTCCTCGGAAAGGACGTCGAGTTCCACCGCTACGCCGGCACCGGCCACTGGTTCATCGAAGAGGATCGACCCGCCGCCCACGATCCCAGCGCGGCCGGCATCGCCTGGGAGCGCACCGTCCACTTCCTCCACCGCCACCTGGCCACCTGAACCGGCGCACCCGATACTGTCCTGGGCCATGTCCGGCAACCGATCCACCACGCAGTGCGTCGTCACCCTCGACCTCGAGGGGGTCCTGGTCCCCGAGATCTGGATCGCGGTGGCCGAGCGAACCGGGATCGAGGGATTGCGCCGAACGACCCGGGACGAACCCGACTACGACGTGTTGATGCGTCATCGCCTCGATCTGCTCGAACGCAACGACCTGGGCATCGACACCATCACCGAGGTGATCGCGGGGTTGAGCCCGTTGCCGGGCGCGGTCGAGTTCCTCGACGCCCTGCGCGAACGCACCCAGGTCATCCTCTTGTCCGACACCTTCGAGGAGTTCGCCCGACCCCTGATGCGTCAGCTCTCGTGGCCGACCCTGCTCTGCCACCGGCTGGAGGTGGACGGGGGTCGCATCCGTGGCTATCGCCTCCGGATGCCCGACCAGAAGCGGGCCGCGGTCGAGGCGCTGCAGTCGCTCAACTACCGGGTCGTGTCCGCGGGCGACTCCTACAACGACACCTCCATGCTGCTCGCGGCCGACGCCGGCTTTCTGATCCACGCCCCCGACCCAGTGCGGGTCGAGTTCCCCCAGCTCCCCCGCGCCGACACCCTCGACGAGTTGCTCGAGCTCATCACCGCTGCCCTCACCTGAGCGGGAGTCCTCGGCGGGACCTCAGGTGCCGGCTTCGTCGCGCTCGAGCCGCTGCAGCAACCGGTCGCGGATCGACACGCCGGGCTCGCGCGCCTTGCCGCCGGTGACCCGCCAGCCCAGCCGCGCCGAGTACAGCAGCGGCGGTTCCTTGAGCCGCCCCTCGCGGGTGTCGACGACCCGGGCGAGGAACAGCTCGTGGTCTGGGGTGTCGATGCGGTCGAACCAGTCGCAGGCCAGGTAGGCGATCGAGTTGGGGACCACCGGGAGGCCGTTCCAGTCCTCGACGTACTCGGTGGCGATGCGGCGGAACCGACGTCCCGGGTAGGAGAAGTACTGGCCCTCGGCGATCTGGTCTCCGGCGAGGATCGACACCGCGAACCGTCCGGACTCCACGATCAGAGGATGGGTGTCGTGCTTGGGCGACACCGAAGCCATCACGATCGGCTCGTCGAACGAGACCTGGCTGAACCAGTGCGAGCAGTACAGGCGCGACAGCCCATCGTGGTGGGCGCCGATGACCTGCACCCCCTTGATCATCTGGCCGAGCGAGCGCTTGGTGGTGGGATCGATCACCCCCTCACCCTACGAGCGCGGCTCGGCCGCTCCGAGGTGGCGGCGCACGCGGGCCATGGCGGCATCGAGGTCGGCGACCGAGCGCTCGATCGCCCCGTCGGACCGGCAGAACACGAACCGGCACCCGACGACAGCGAGTCCGGTGGCGGCTTCGAGGGCGACGGCGTAGGCCGCGCCCTGCAGTTCGTAGGCGGCGAGCTTCTCGTCGACCTCGGCCTCGGTGCGGACCGTATCGGTCTTGTAGTCGACGATCACCAGACCGTCGTCGGTCTCGGCGAGCAGGTCGATGTAGCCCTCGAGCACGACCTCGCCGACGGGCGCGGCGACATAGATCTCGCGGTGGGCGATCCGGGCGGTGCGCACGGTGTCGGACGCCAGCGCCGACCGGGCCATGGCCGCGACCGTGCCCGCGTGCTCGGGGATGGACTCGTTGTCGGCCTGCCGGGCAGCCTCGGACTCGACGTCGGGGTCGGGATCGGCCAGGTCGAGCAGTTGCAGCGTGGCGTGGACGGCGCGCCCGATGGCGGTGCCCGCCCGGCCCCGGCGGCGTTGGGGTTCGACCTCGGGGTCGGCGTGGTCGTCGGGCACGTCGAGGCCCTCGGGCACGGGGACATCCTCGGCCTCCTGCACGGAACGGGCCAGCGCCGTCGCCGAGACATGGCGGCGGGCGCCCTGCTCGTCGAGCAACCGACGCCGCTCGGCGATCCACTTCCTGCGCTGGTCGGCCACCGGCTCGGCCTCGGCGTGCTCGGCCTGGGCAGGGGCGGGCGCCTTGCCCAGGCCGAGCCGCTGCTGGTCGGAGACGGTGTCGGCGCTGCGCCATCGGTCGGGGCAGGTGGACGCCGCGCCGGTGATGAGGTCGGCGAAGGAGCCGTTTCCGGCCCGGTGGTGGGTCGTGACGACGAGGTGGTCGCGGGCCCGGGTGCAGGCGACATAGAGCAGGCGAAGCTGCTCGTGACCCTCCATCTCGCGCTCGCGGTCCGCGAGGTCGCGGTGTCCGAGGGTGGACCGGTCCTTGCGGAGGGCGATGCCGGGAACACCGTCGTCGGTGTCCCAGATGACGTTGGCCCCACGCGGCCCGCGGCGGGGGGCGGCCGAGGTGCCGGCCACGACCGCGATGGGGAACTCGAGGCCCTTGGACCCGTGGATGGTCGTGATGGACACGGCGGCGTCGTCGGGATCACCGCCGACGGGCTGGTGCACGGTGATGGTCTCGGAGCGCTGGCGCTCGGCCCACCGCAGGAAGGCCCGCAGGTCGCCACCCCTGGACTCCTCGAAGTGCCGCGCCTGGTCGAGCAGGTAGCGAAGGCGGCTCCAGGACTCGGCTGGCCGCTCCGCACCGAGAGCGACCAGGACCGCCCGACGGTCGATGAGGAGCCGGTGCAACAGCGACGACGGGCGGACCCACCACCGGTCGTCCCAGAGCGAGCGGAGATGAGTGAGCGCCGCCGCGACCGGGTGGTCGGGCCCCAGCTCGGCGGGCGGTTCACGCCGGAGGTCCCACCGCCCACCGGCATGGCGGTGCTCGAGCAGGTCGTGGTCGCTGCACCCGTACAGCGGCGAGCGCAGGGCCGCCACCAGGGCGAGCTCGTCGCTGGGATCGTCGACCGCGGTGAGCGCCGACAGGGCGTCGCGCACCTCCTGGGTGTCATAGACCAGGGTCCCGGTGCTGAGGTGGTAGGCGACCCCCGCCTCGGTGAGCTCGGTGGTGAGCGCGCCCAGCTCGGTGCGGGTGGGGATGAGGACGGTGACATCGGAGAGCCGCGCCGGGCGCCATCCCCCCGGTGCGTCGTCGTCGGCGACCGGCCACGCCTCGGGCGTGTCGCGGACGGTGGCCAGGACCCGGGCCACGTCGCCAGCCTCGGCGTGGCGGACCTCGGCCGCCCGTGCCTTGTCGTGGGGGCTGCCGAGCAGCAGCGGGCGGTGGTCGGCCAGCGGCGACGGGGAGCGGTGGGGATGCAACGGCTCGTAGGCGGGTTGCATGCCGGCCAGCTCGGTGGGCATCAGGTGGCCGAACACCTGGTTGAGCCAGTCGATCACCGGGGCCACGGTGCGGAAGTTGGTGGTGAGGTGCTGGAGGGCGTCGCCACGCCCGAAGGTGTCGCGGGCGGCGAGGAAGAGCTCGATGTCGGCCCGCCGGAACCGGTAGATCGACTGCTTGGGGTCGCCGACGAAGAAGAGGCGCCCGTCGGGCACCGACGCGTCGCGCCACGATGGTCCGTGGTCGACCTGGTCGACCTCGTCATCGCCGCCGACCGCGCCCGCGATCATCACCGCCAGTCGGATCTGGAGCGGGTCGGTGTCCTGGAACTCGTCGAGGAGGAGATGGCGGTAGCGCTGGTGGAGCCCCTCCCTCGCGGTTCGGCTGGTGGCCAGGAGCCGCACGGCGAACACCAGCAGGTCGTGGAACTCGAGCCGTCCCTCGACCCTCCGGGACTCGGCAGCCGCGACGAGGTCGCGGGCGATGAGGGTGCGCAGCCGGACCAGCACCTGGTGACAGGCCGTGCCGATGACCTCGTCGCGCACCTCGTTGACCGACTCCACCTGGGCCTTGGCCGCCTTGGCGTCGCCGTTCCAGGCGCTGGCCCTCCCCCGGTTGCCGGGACCCCACGGCTTGGCGGCGCCGAGGGCCCGAAGCTTGGCGTGCGCGTCGCTGATGGAGACGAGGTCGGCCAGCTCGGGGAGCAGGCGCTCGACGAGGTGGCAGTAGAAGCCATCGGAGGGGTCACTGCACCGGTCGGGCAGCGCAGCGAGCGACTCGACCGCGTGGTCGAACGGCCCGAAGTCGACGGCGCCGAGGGGAGGGTGCTCCTGGGCCGCGACCGGGGCGAGTCGGTCCCAGCTCTCGCCGAGTCGGGCCGCGACCTCGCGCAGCGACGGCTGACCCTCGTAGGCAGGCTCGAGCACGATGCCGAGCAGCGATGCCCGCACGAGCAGCTCCTCGTTGGCCGGGTCGTCGTGGAGCCCGTCGACGAAGCGCTCCCAGCGCTCGTCGCGCTCGACAGCGGAGCTGATCTCGTCGAGCACGCCGATGCGGGGCGGGAGCCCCGACTGGGTGGGGTGCTCGCTGAGGATCCGCTGGGCGAACCCGTGCAGGGTCGAGATGGCGGCGAGATCGACATCGGCCAGCGCGACGCGGCACCGGTCGCGCTCGGTGTCATCGGTGGCCTCGTGGTGGCGTCGTTCGAGCTCGACCCGCACCCGGTCGCGCAGCTCGGCGGCAGCCGCGTCGGTGAAGGTGATGGCGGCGACCGCGGTCAGCGGCACTCCCCGGTCGGCGACGAGGTTGACGATGCGGGCCACGAGCTGGGAGGTCTTGCCGGTGCCCGCCCCGGCCTCGACGAAGAGGGTGCGATCGAGCCCGTCGCGGCTGATGATCTCGCGCGCCTGCTGGTCGACGATCATCGCGCCATCTCGGCCGGGTCGGCAGTGTCGGCGTCGTCGGACTCGGCGACCGCCGGTACGAGTCGGCGCCGGACGGCCAGCTCGGGGGCGTCGACCTTGGCCTCGGCTCGCTCGCCCCGATCGACGGGGCAGACGCGGTCGAAGTCGCAGTACGCGCAGGCGTCGTGCGTGCCCCGGAAGTGGTCGTACTCGCCGGGCGTGGCGGGGAACACCCCGGCCTCGATGCCCTCCACCATGGCGCCGACGAGGTCGAGGAACCGGTCTTGGCGCTCGGGCGTCCACGCATAGCCGAAGGTCGCGTAGCGGGCGGTCTCGTCGACCATCCAGTAGTAGGCGGCCGCATCGAACCCGCCGAGGCGCTGCCGGGCCGCCTCGGCGTAGAGACCGAGCTGGAGGGTGGTGCCCGCCAGGAACGGATCGTCCTCGAGGCCACGGAACCTCGTGCCCTTGCCGGTCTTGTAGTCGATCACGACCCAGTGCCCGTCGTCGGTGCGGTCGACGCGGTCGGCCTTGCCCCGGAACCTCAGCGTGCGCCCGTCGGGGAGGCCGAGCACGACAGGATCGGCGTCGTCGAGTCCGAACGGCAGCTCGACCGAACGGGGGCGGGAGCGCCACGCTGCCCGTCGCTGGTCGTCGGCGGTGAGGAAGCCGTCGAGGAGCGCGTGCAGCCGCTGGCGCTCGAGCCGCCACAGGATGGGACGACCGGTTCGACCCTGCGACTCGTAGTCGTCGAACACCTCGGCCGCGATCTGGCCCAGCCGCTCGCGATGCGCCGGGCTCCAGGGCGTGTCGGGGTGGGGCGCACCGGCCTCGATGACCTCGGCGAAGAACCGTTCGAGCGCCGTGTGGACCGCCGAGCCGCGGTCGCGCGCGTCGATCTCGCGAATGCGCTCGGGATCGTCGCGGTCGCGCAAGCCGAGCGCGTGGCTGAGGAAGTATCGGAACCCGCACGCGGCCCACTCCTCGAGCCCGGTGGGCGACAGGAGCGCACCATCGCGGGTGGGGCTGGGAATCGGCACTGGTGCCTCGGCGAGGTTGCCGTCCCACTCGGTGAACTCGTGCGAGCGGCGCCCGAGCAGACAGCGCAGGCCCCGCCCGACCTCGTGGTCGACCGCGGGATGGGCGAGCGCGTCGCCACCGACGTCGACGATCCGGGCGAGGTCGCGCTGGTCGTGCTCGAGCACCGAGAGCGGGACCCGAGCGGCCCGGACCGCGGCGGCGGGCGAACCCACCACCTGCACCACCGGCGACGAGAGGGAGGCGAACTCGGTGCTGTAGACGCGGGTGCCGGCGAGCACCGAGACGGTGTCGAGCAACCAGCGAGACGGGAGGTTGGCGCTGCCGTTGCGCAGGTTGCCCCGAGGATGGACGAGCGTGCGCGCCCCTTCAGGCGCCGAGGCCAGCGCGGCGAGCAACGCCCGGTGGTCGTGGTGGAGCCGCTGGGACCGCAACGGCAGCTCGCCCGGCCGGGCGCGTGCACGTACCGCATCGGGCAGCAGGCTGTCGTCTCGCCGAGGGCTGGGACAGATGCCCTCGGCGAGACCGAGCACGACGACCGCGTCGAGATCCTGGCCGGGAGCGCTGGCCAGCGGACCGTAGGCGACGCCGTCGCCGAAGCGGCCGGTACGGCCCCGTCCAGCCTCGAGCTCGCCGGCGAGCGCACGAAGGAAGACCTCGTGGGACGGGCTGGGCTCGATCTCGTCGAGGAGGGCGAGGCGGGTGAGCGCGTCGTCGACCCGTTCCGCCGCGTCGGCCTCGGCCTCGGGCCAGCGCTGACGCCGGTGCTCGGCGCCGAGGAGGTGGGTGAGCAGGTCGCGGGCAGCGACACAGGTCTGGTGCCAGCCCGTTGCCGCCGCGACCGCCTCGACCCATTCGGCCAGCTCGGAGACGAAGGTGCCCAGCGCGTCGAGCTCGTCGCGCTCGGCGACCAGCCGGGGAACACGGTCGAGGTCGGGCCCCTGGGCGGTCTCGATCCGGTGGGTGAGGTGGGCCCGCCTGGCCGACAGCTTGCGCCGCCAGTCACCGAGCCCTTGTACGACGCCGGCGGTGCGCGAGAGCTGCTCCCACGCCCCCGGACGAGCGTGACCGGGGCCGGCGCGCACCGGCGCGGAGGCCACCAGCGCCATCACGCGGTCGCGCCGCCACCGCTGGGCGGGGAGCTCGAGCGCCCCGAGCAGCGTGCGCCCGGCGACACTGTCGGCCAGGCGCTCACGGGAGGGCCCGTTCGCCGGCAGGCCGGCCTCGGCGAGGTGGTGCTCGAGCGCACCCACGTAGGGGTCCGACCGCGGGTAGTAGATGGCGACGCGGTCGAGCGCGACCCCGGTTCCGGCGAGTTCGAGCACCCACCGGACGGCGGCCCGGACCTCCTCGTCGGGGTCGGGCACCGAAACGACCGCCGAAGCGGTGGGCGGCGCGGGCACCTCGACGCTGGCGGGCATGGGGATGGCCGACCGTTCGCAGAGCTCGAGCACCGCGGCATCGGCGTCGGCGGCGCCGGTGAGGCCGACGATGACGGTGGTGTCGAGCGCCGCAGCCAGCTCGGCGACCATGGTGTCGAGGGTGGGGCTCGTCGGTTCGGGGAGGTGCCACACCAGATGACCGAGCGGCGCCGCCGCCGCGACGAGGTCGGGACGGGAGGCGACGGCCCAGGCCAGTTCGGGCTCGCCGTAGAACCCGGTGAGGTGCCTCGCGACCCGACGGTGGAGCGCGACCGCAGTGGCCGAGATGCCGCCCGAGGCCTCGAGCGCGTCGAGCGTGGCGGCCGAGACCTGGCTGAGCTCGCCGTAGAGGGCGGCGACCGAGGCCTCGGTGGCCGGATGCGACGCCACCTCGGCGAAGGGCCCCGGGTCGTCGGCGAGAGCCCGGCGCACGGCGGCGCCGAGCACCGGGTTGGTGATCGGGCGCAGGCCCCGCAGCGAGGGTGGAGCGAGGCGGTGGGCGACCTGGTACGGGGTGAGGAACCCGACGTTGGCCAGGCCGGGCGCTCCGAGCGCTCCCCCGCCGAGCAGCCGCCGCAGCGACAGCCCGGCGAAGTTGGACCGAACCACGACGGTGACCGGCGACAACGGACCTGGCTGCTTGGCACGGGCGATGGCCCCGGCCAGCGCCTCGGTGGCGGCCCGTCCGAAGGCAGCGGTGTGGACGTCTCGGATCACACCACGACCCTACGCAACCCCTGTGACAGCCATGATCGGTGGGATCGACCAACCGACCCCATCAGCGGTGACGTGGCAGCATGGGTCCATGACGACGACGGTCGCGGTGATCAACCAGAAGGGCGGGGTGGGCAAGACCACGGTCACCCTGGGCCTCGCTTCGGCGGCGCAGGTGGCCCGGGTGCCCACGCTCGTGGTCGACCTCGATGCCCAGGGCAGCTCGTCGTGGGCGCTGGGCCTCGAGGTGGACGACAACACCCTCACCATCTCCGACGCCATCGCCGCCAACCGCGACGGTGCCGCCCGTGACGCGGTGGTCGAATCGGGCTGGGGCCCACCGATCGACGTGCTGCCGGCCGGCCGTGACCTGGTCGACCGCGAGACCGAGGTGCGCGCCACCGATCCCGCCCACCGGCTCCGACGAGCCCTGATCGGGGTCACCGACCCCTACGAGCTGGTGCTCATCGACTGCCCACCCTCGCTCGGACTCACCACCCACACCGCGCTGGCAGCGTCCGATCTCGCCTTGCTGGTGGTGGAGCCGGCGGCGTTCTCGTTGCGGGGCGTGGCCGCGGTGACCGACGCCATCGACGACGCCTGGAGCGACCTCAACCGCTCCCTCGACATCGCCGGGGTGGTGGTGAACCGGGTCCCACCAGCCTCGACCGAGGCCGAGGTGCAGCTCGACGCCCTCCGATCGCTGGTCGGCAAGCGGGGCGTGTGGACCCCCTATGTGCCCCAACGGGTCGCGGTCAACGAGGCGATGGGGGCGCGCGAGTCGATCCACGCCCACGGCTGGCGGGGGGTCGAGGTCGCCGAGGTGTTCGACGCGCTGCTGGCCAAGCTCCGCCGCGCCGCCAAGCGACGCGACTGACCGCAGGCCTCCACCGGCTCAGACCTCTTGACAGCTCCCGCCCGGCTGGCGCTCGGCGACGTTGTCGTCATCGACCAGGACCTCGAGGCGCACCCCGGGGTCGTCGGTCATCGAATCGACCGTGTCGGCGAGCAGGTTGCACAAGGCCAGGGCGTCGACCTCCCCGCCGTCTTCGGGGAGGTACACGGTGAAGTCGACCACGACGAGGTCTCCGCTGGGGAAGATCCCGACACCGCTGCCCGAGTTCTCGGCGACGAACTCGTCGAGGCGCTCCTCCAGCGCCTCGCGCACGTCGCCCGCCGACAGGTCATCCATCGCCGAGCCGTCGCTGGCGGGTCCGTCGACGCCATCCGCGTCGTTCCCTTCCGACGCCTCGTCGTCCTCGTCGAAGAAGTCGCCATCGCCGCCTCCGACGTCGGTGCCGGTGTCGATGCCGCAGACCTCGGTCATGTAGGTGTTGATGGTCTCGGTCGCCGCGGTCAGCTCAGGGTCCATCATCAGCGCGAACGCCGCGCCCATGGCCTCGGGGTCGTCCTCGTCGAGCCCTTCCAGCTCTTCGATCTTCCCGGCGAACAGCTGCATGGCCTCGCGCACCTCGGGATCGGGAGCCTGATCTGCCACGCCGGTGAACATGGCCAGGGCCTCGAGGTCGTCCATGTCGCTGGCGTCCTGCTCGAGCTCGGCCATCAGCTCGCAGAACTCGTCGTCGGACATGGCATCGCCTCCACCGTCGTCGCCGCAGGCGGCGAGCAACAGTGCGAGCGCGGACAGGAGGATGGCGAGCCGCGTCCAACGGTGGGGGGTGTGGCGAAGGGAGATCATGGCGCTGCACGCTAGTGCAGGTGCTGTCGGACCCCCGGGCACCCATCGGACTGGCTGCTCGACGCGGCGGTGGGGCCGCGACGTCACCGGGCCCTGATGAAGCACTCCTCGGCAACGCTGGCGCGAAGGTCGTCCTCGCTCAGCAGCGCCAGCGACGGGGCGATCTGGGTGTGCATGGAGCAGAGCGCGGTGGTCTTGCGGTCGAGCAGCTGCTGGTCGAGCCACAGTTGCACCGCGAGCCGGTCGGCGGGGACGCCGTCGGGTCGTTCGTCGGTCATGTAGATCTGCCACTGCTCGTAGCGGTCGCTCCACTCCTCGAGGTGCTCCTCGGAGAGGGCGGCGTGGAGGAGACGTCCCCCTCCCCCGGCGGCCTCCCAAGCCTGCGCTACCCAGTCCGACACGGTCTGGTGGTCGGGATGGAAGGTGCGCCCGTCGGGGCCGAAGGTCAAGATCGTGTCCGGGGCGACCTCGTCGATGAGCGACGCGATCCGCTCGATCGGCTCGTCGGGATCGAGGGTGGCGAGTCCACCGTCGGGGTAGTCGAGGAACCGGTGGTCGCCCACCCCGAGGATCGTCATTGCTGCCGCGGCCTCCCACCGTCGCACCTGCCCCAACCGTTCGGGCGGCCAGCGATCGGGATCATCGGTCCCCAGCTCACCAGCGGTGGCCGACACGCACACCACCCGCTGCCCGTTCGCCGCGGCGCTGGCCATGACCCCACCGGCGAGGAACGTCTCGTCGTCGGGGTGAGCCCACACCGACAGGACGGTGCCCAGCTCGTGGGGATGCAGATGGCCTTCCATCGACCTCCAGCATGCCACCGCGGCGCTGGTCATCGCTCGATGTCGACCTCGCGGGGGCGGTAGCTCTCACGTGTGGCGACCGCGAGCAGCGAGGCGATGACCAGGGCCGCGGCACACGCCGTCCATGCCAGCGAGTACGACCAGCGGTCGGCGATGACGCCGAACAGGGCCGGGCCTCCCGCTCCCCCGGTGGCCAACCCGGTGAGGACGATCCCCGCCGCGACGGCCGGGGCGTGGGGCCTGGCCCTGACGGCGCTGAGGAACGCGAGCCCGCTCCAGCCCCAGCCGGCTCCGAGCACGAGGATCGCCCCCGCAACCACGAGGACCGCGACCTCTCCGATGATCAGCATCACCGCGCCCACCGCGCCCAGCGCCAGCGATCCGGTCAGCATCAACCAGGTGGCCGACGGCGCCTTGTCGCTCAACCAGCCGAGCGCGAACCTGGCGATGACACTGGCTACGCTGGCCACCGCGAGCAGGGTGCCCGCTGCCCCCGCGCTCCAGGTTCCGTCGTCGGTGACCGCCGGGACGAACAGCGTGGCCGCAGCCGACGAGGCGGCCGACCCGGCGGCCACCCCGACCGCGAACAGCACCAGCCCACCCCGGTTGTCGGGCTGATCGGATGTGGCAGGAGCAGCGGGCGGGCGGCCCCCACGAAGCTGCGGGGGCACCACGAACAGCACCAGCGCAGCCATGCCCGCGCCCACGAGGAACGCCGAGCTCCAGCCGGAACGCTCGACGAGCAACGGGATCGACAGACCGGCGAGCATCGACGCCGCCGGGACGCTGGCCTCCTTGGCGCCGAAGGCGGTGCCGTGGCGTTCGGCGCGGATCGCGTCGGCGAACGAACGGGCCCCGCCGGTGTCGATCAGCCCGATGGCGCTCCCGCCCACCGCGAGGAGCGCCGCGAGGTGCCACCAGGCGTCGGCGACAGTGCCGAGCGCGAGCAGCACCACGGCGCTCATGATGACCCCGAGCCGCATGGCGCTGGTGGCACCGATGCGTTCGGTGACCCCGCCCATGACGACGGCGGTCAGAGCGCCGCTGGCGAAGAAGATGGTGATGGCCAGCCCCGCGCCCGCCGACCCGAAGCCCATGTCGTCGCCGATGTCGCCCGACAGCGCGCCGACGAGGAACACCGGCATGACCCCCATGGTGAGGGTGGCGCTGGCCGCCGCGGTGATGCGGAGCTGGTAGGGAGTGGGCACAGGATCCCCGATGGTGTCAGGCGCGAAGCCCGCGACGTGAACCCATTGCACCGACGGCGCCGCCGACGAGACCGCCGGACACCAGGACCAACATCGCGATCCGCAGCGGACCCATGAGCTCGGCGATGACCACCCTCGCAGCGCGCCGGAGGCCCGGATCGTCGATCAGGTGCTCGATGTCGACCGCCACCCGCCACCAGTAGAGGAAGGCCAGGGCGGCCAGCACCGCCACCGCCAACCCGAACACCGCTCCCGAGCGCCACCGGTCCGGATCCATCAGTGCGGCGGCGGTTCCGGACACGGCGAGGAGCAGCACCCACGCGAACAGTGGAAGATCGCCGGCACCGGCGGCCCCTCGCGCCGATCGCAGCGCGAGGCCTCCGTCGTCGACCGTCGACGTCTCGTAGACGACGACGGTGCCGACGTCTGCGCCCACGTCAATCCCCGCGTTGTCGGCCAGCCAGGAGCGCAGCTCGTCGAGACCGTCGCGAAGCGCGTCCTGGAGACCACCGAGCGCCCTGGGGGCGAGCCCCCGACCCACGAGGCCGTCGAGACCGGCGGCAACCACGCCGGTCAGGTCGAGCCGCACGACCTCGTCATCCAGGGCGAGCATCCCCGACGGGGAACGGCCGTCCCTGATGACGGTGACCACCTCCGAGTGGGTCTGGCGCACCGCTCCCCGGAGCCAGCCCTGGACCGTGTCGGTCTCGACCACCCGTTCCATCTGCTCGGCCAGCTGGTCGCGGACGAACCGTTCGGCGCCTTCGCCGATCCCGCTGAGGGGCCAGGGGAGCAGATCGCCGGGATCGACCACCAGCAGCATCAGATCGACGGTCTGGTCGGTGGCTGCCCGCGAGACAGCGGTGACCACCTCGGGATCGTCGAGCACCCCTGCCACCGTGTCGGCGAAGCGGTCGCTGTCGAGCGGGTGGCGTTCGGCCCAGATCGAGGTCACCACGGCGACAAGGCTCACCGCCGCGACCACGGCGAGCACGTCGACCAAGCGGGGCGGGACTCGTCGTGGCATCGTCACAGTCTGTCCACCCGAGGCGACCGACGCGCCGTCACGACGACCTCAGCTGCGATGATCACCGCAGTGCCCGGACTCGGCTGGCTGGGCAGTTCCGAAGGAGTCCGATCATGACCAGCCCGACGACCTGGAAGCAGTGGAGCGAGACAGCTCGGTTCGTGCGCAGCGGGCCGGTGCAGGTGGCTGTCCACCAGCGTGGCGCCGACGACGGGCCGGTCCTGACCTTCCTGCACGGGTATCCGTCGTCCTCGTTCGACATCGAACCTGTGCTCGGCCACCTCGATCCCGCCTGGCGGGTGGTCGCCGTGGACCTGCCCGGCTTCGGGGCCTCGGACAAGCCCGCGGATCACCCCTACTCGATCCCCGGCGCGACCGACGCCGTCGAGGACGTCTGGCGAGATCTCGACATCTCGACCACGGTCGTGGCGGCCCACGACTACTCGGTGTCGGTCGCCCAGGAGCTCCTCGCCCGCCACACCGAAGGATCAGGCGGCGGCACGGCCCTCGATGCCGTGGTCCTCATGAACGGTGGCCTCTATCCCGATCTGCACCGGCCGACGCGTGGCCAGCAGGCCCTGCTCGATCCCGAGCACGGCGCCGAGTTCGCGGCAGCGATCGACGAGGCCGCCTTCGTCAAGGGGATCGAGCGCACCTGGGGACAGCGGGTGCCGCTCGATGTGCACGCCGCGACCGAGATGTACGCCTCGATGGCCGAGCACGGCGGCGTCGCCATGATGCACACCCTGTTGCATTACATCGCCGATCGCCGCGAGCACGCCGATCGGTGGAGCCGTGCGCTCGAACACACGGAAGTCCCGCTCTCCTTCGTGTGGGGCGATCTCGATCCCGTCTCCGGTGCACACATGATCGAGCGGGTCGAAGATCGGTGCTCCACCGCCCGCGTCGTGCGCCTGGCCGACGTCGCCCACTGGCCACCGCTCGAGGCCCCAGACGTGGTCGCCGCCGAGATCGACCGTTTGCTGTAGAGGGAGACTGCTGCCGTGACCGACCCCACCATCGATCTGGCCAGGCAGGTGAACGAGCGCTGCCGGCTGACCGGCTCCTTCGCCCTGCGCTCGGGCCAGGGGGCCACGACCTACTTCGACAAGTACCTGTTCGAGGGCGACCCGGCGATCCTGCGCGAGGTGGTCGAACAGATGGTTCCTCTCATCCCCGACGGCTCCGAGGTGCTGGGCGGGCTCGAGCTCGGCGGCATACCGGTGGCGACCGCTCTGTCGCTGGCCACCGGCCTGCCGGCGGCATTCGTACGAAAGGAAGCCAAGACCTACGGGACCGCCAAACTGGCCGAGGGCGCAGACATCGCCGGCAAGCGCGTGCTCATCGTCGAGGACGTCATCACCACCGGCGGCCAGGTTGTGGCCTCGACGCTCGAACTACGGCGCCGGGGCGCGACCATCGACGACGTGCTGTGCGTGATCGACCGCACCGACGGCGACCACTCCAAGCTCGACCAGATCTCCCTGCAGGTCCGTTCGCTCTTCACCAAGGCGGACCTTGGCGACTGAGGTGCATGGCGCTCGTCTGGCCGCAGCACGATCGACCATGATGCTGGGCATGGTGTCCTTCGACACGGTCGCCGACGAGTACGACGCGGCGCGGCCCTCATATCCCCCGGCGCTGTTCGACGCCCTCGGGGATCTCGACGGGCTGCGCGTGCTCGACATCGGCGCCGGGACCGGTATCGCGACCCGGGATCTGCTGGACCGTGGAGCGAGCGTCATCGCGGTGGACACCGGTGCCGAGGTGCTCCGCCGCGCCGTGACCCGATCCCCGGACCTTCCGGCGGTGGTCGCGGACGGTGCCGTCCTGTCGGTGCGCGCCGGCAGCATCGACCTCGCCTGCTTCGCCCAGGCCTGGCACTGGTTGGATCCGGCGACCCGGGTTGCCGAGATGCATCGGGTTCTGCGCCCGAGCGGCCGATGGGCCGGCTGGTGGTCACATGCCCGAGCCGACGACGAGGCGTGGTTCGACCAGTACTGGTCGACGATCGAGCGATCCTGCCCTGGCACCCATCGCGACCAGCGCGACACCGACTGGGGAGCGACGCTCGCCGACGCCGAGCTGTTCGACGTCGAGGCGCGCCGCGACCTCGCGTGGACACGTACGATCACCACCGACGATTGGATGGCCGACCAGGCGAGCCACAGCTACGTCATCGGCCTCGACGCCGCAGCGCGAGCCCAGCTCCTCGGCGAGCTGCGCGCCATCGTCGCCGCGTCCTTCCCGGCGGGCACGATGTCGGTGCGATACGAGACCTGGCTCTGGATCGCGACCAGGGCCTGAACCTTGCCCACCTCTCAGTCACCAGTCGTCGTCTTGGTCGTCGGGGTTGGGTGGGCGTCGTCGGCGTCGGCCGCTGTGGTGGGCGGGACATCGGAGGCGTCCGTTGGTCTGGATGGTGAGCCCGTCGGGTTCGTAGGGTTCGATGTGGTCGACGTCGCAGCGATGGGCGGGGGTGGTGCAGGTGTCGGTGTCGCAGCGCCGGTCCCGGACCTGGACGGCGCGGCGGGTGGCGCCGGTGAACAATCGTTGGCGTTCACCGACATCGAGGACTCGTGATGGGCCGTCGAACACGACCCGTTCGACATCGGCACCGTTGAGCAGGGGCAGGATCTCACCGGGGGTGACCACCGGGCCGGTGGAGAGCTCACACACCCGGCCGGCCAGGGTCGGGTAGTCGACCAGCACGGTGATGAGTGGCCGGGGTTGTTTCGCGCCCTTGGGGGCACTGGTGGCCCGGCGGGCCATCTCGATCAGCGCGTCATAGCGGCGCTGGGCGCCGCTGCGGGCCAGATCCGTGTCGGTGGCCGCCTCGCCCAGGCGGTCGCGGGCCTCGGCCCAATCGTGCTTCCACAGTTCGTTCTCGATGCGTTCCAGCGCGGTGCGGAACTCGGCGAGGCCGATCGGGTCGAACCAGGCGTCGAGGGCCCCGGTGCCATCGAGGGTCTCGGACAGATGCAGCCGCCGGGCCTCGTACCGATCCCTCGCCTGGTCCTCGGTGCCGTCGGGATCATGGAGCTGACACCAATAGGCGATGGCCCGACAGAAGTCGTCGAAGCGCAAGCTGCGGGCCTGGTCGACCAGCATCTCCTCGTCGACTGCGAACGCGTCGCGATCGACCCTGGCCGCACCGATCAACCGCTGCACATGAGCCACCGCGATCTCCCCCGCCCCATGGGCCCGGTCGGTGACCGGCATGTGCCGCAGGCGCCGGGCGCGACGCACCACCGAGCGGGCTTCGCCCACCGGCCGACCAGCAGCACGGCCCAACCAGCCCGAACACGACTTGGACCCGTCACCAGCCCAGATCCGCCGCGCATCGGCCTCCCCCGCCAGATGCGCCACCGCCGCATCCAACGCCGACCCCGCCCGCATCGCCGCCACCAACGCCCCGGCCAGCTCGTCGTCACCCAACCCGGCAGGGTCGAGCTCGCCCAACCCGGCCAGGGTGGTGTTCAGTTCGTCGAGCAGCTCTCGAACCATCTCCATGCATCGAGTATCTCATGGGGGTGTGACAGTCAAGACCGCCCCGAATCGTGCCATGCCGGCTCTCCATGGCGGCCCTCGCCGGCGGCGAAGCGGGCGGCGCCCTCGAGCGTCTCGCCCGACCGGATCACCTCGAGCCCCAGGCGGGTCTCGTTCGCCATCGCCGAGGCGTGGTCGAGCGACCACTGGTCGATCGCCGAACGCCGGTCGCTGCGCAAGCAGTTCTGGGGACGCGCGGCCAGCTCGTGAGCGAGGGCAACCGCGGCCGACCGCGCCTCGCCGGGCTCGACCACCCGGTCGGCCAAGCCGATCGTGTGGGCCTCGTCGGCTCCGACCCCACGACCGGTCAGGATCATGTCCATGGCCCGCCCGTGGCCGACCAAGCGGGGGAGGCGAACCGTGCCACCGTCGATGAGGGGCACACCCCACCGGCGGCAGTAGACCCCGAAGGTGGCGTCGCGGGCCGCGACCCGGAGATCGCACCACACCGCCAGCTCGAGCCCGCCGGCGACCGCGAACCCCTCGACCGCGGCGATCACCGGCTTGGAGAGATCCATCCGCGTGGGACCCATCGGGCCGTCGACCGCCATGTCGGGGTCGACCCGGTTGCCCCGCCCATCGGAGACGCCACGGAGGTCGGCACCCGAACAAAACGTGTCACCGGTCCCGGTGAGCACCGCCACCGCCAGCGAGTCGTCGCCCTCGAAGTTGCCGAAGGCCTCGGCCAGGGCATCGGCGGTGGGCCGGTCGACCGCGTTGCGCACCTCGGGCCGGTCGATGGCGACGACCATCACCGGGCCGTCGGTGGCGACCACGACCGTCGGGTGATCGGACACCGATGCCTACTCCTGGTCGGAGGGGCGCGACGCCAGCGCCTGCCACAGCGACCGGTAGGTGCGGTACTCGAGGTCGGGGGTGACCCAGCCCGAGGTCACCAGCTCGTGGTGGAGGGCCGGGAGCTGGGTCCACGGCACCCCCATGTCGACGTGGTGGGCCAGGTGCCACCCGGTGTTGTAGGGCACGATGGTGAGCCGGGGCAGCAGCGACTGGCGGACGTGGTGGGTGGTGCGACGACGATCGTCGCTGCGCTCCATGCCCGCGTGCTCGGCGATGGCCCGCAGACGGTTCATGACCCGCCACGAGGTCATCCACGGCAACAGCCACAGCAGGAGGTACAGCTCGGGTCGGCCGGCCAGAGCGAACGCGGTCGCCAGCACCACCTGCACCCCGAGGATGCGCAGCGCCAACGGCCGGGCCGTCGGCGACAGGGTGGCGCGCAACAGCGGGGTGAGGTTCTTCCATCCCGAGATGCCGACGGCGTCGCGCACCAGCTTGCGGCGCAGGCTCGACCGGGTGACGGGATAGCCGGCATAGAGGCCGAGGTCGGGCTCGTTGGGACCGAACTCGTCCTTGTGGTGGGCGAAGTGGCTGCGGCGGTAGGCCTCGAGGGGGATGAACGCCGGGTACGCCAGCAGCCAGCGACCCACCAGGTCGTTGACCGACTTGTTGGTGAACAGAAGCTTGTGGGCGGCCTCGTGGGCGAGGATGGCCAGACGGGCGAAGGTGGCGCCCATGGCGACGACTGCAACGAGGTAGGCGACCGGGTGCGCCAGCCAGGCGGCCAGCGCGATCACGACCAGCGCCTGCAGCCACGCGACGGCGACGGCCCACACGTTGCGGCCGTTGGAGATCCGTCGCAGCTCGGCCCGCAGGGCGGGCACCGGCATGCCCGATGCGGTGAGCCGCTCGGTGGGCAACACCTCGGGCAGGTGCTCGACTGGGGGCACCATCGTCGGGGCCGGCGGGGTCGTCGTGGTCATACCTCGACTGTAGTACAACTATTGGACAGATGTCGATGGAACGTAATGCCACCGCCGGTGCCCGCACCCTGACCGCCCGCTCGGTCCTGCTGTCGGTCCTGTTGGGTACCGATCCGCCTCGGTTGCCCGTTGGCCTGCTGGTGCGCACCACCGAGCTGTTCGGCATCGCCGAGGGCACCACCCGCACCGCGCTGTCGCGCATGGTGGCCACCGGCGAGCTCACCACCACCGACGGCTGGTACGAGATCGCCTCCCCCCGCCTCCTGCAGCGCCAGAGCCGCCAGGCCCAGAGCCGCGTGGGCGCGACGAAGCCATGGCCCGGCGAGTGGGTGCAAGCCACGGTGGTCACCGACCGGCGGCGCCCGGCGGCGGAACGGGCCGCGTTGAGGGTCGAGCTCACCGAGGGTCGCTTCGCCGAGCTGCGCGAAGGCGTGTGGCTGCGACCGGACAACCTCGACCACGCGCCATCCGCCCACGGGGGCGACCTGGTCTGGTTCCGTTCCCGCCCAACCGGCGACGCGACCGAGCTCGCCCGGCGTCTCTGGGGCCTCGACGGCTGGGCCGCCCAGGCCGACCGGCTGCGACGACGCATCGCTGACCTGGTGACCCCGCTCGAGGCGGGCGACCGCACCGCGCTCGCCGACGGGTTCGTCCTGTCGGCCGAGGTGCTCCGCCAGCTGCAGGCCGATCCGCTCCTCCCCGACGAGCTGCTCCCCGACCGGTGGCCGGGCACCGAACTGCGAGCGGACTACGAGCGGTACGACACGGCCTACCGGGGCGTTCTCCGCACATGGTTCGCCGAGCACCGGTGAGCAGCGCCTAGCGTGTTGGCGTGTCGAACCAGACGGGGTGTCCACCGTGGCGGATGTGACCTTCGAGGCGGTCTCCAAGCACTTCGGTGAGGTGGTGGCGGTCGACGACCTCACCCTGGCCGCCGGCGATGACGACTTCCTGGTGCTGCTCGGCCCGTCGGGGTGCGGGAAGTCGACCGCACTGCGGATGCTGGCTGGGCTCGAGACCCCGACGGCGGGCACGATCCGCATCGGTGGTGAGGTGGTCAACCACATCGAGCCCAAGCAGCGCGACGTGTCGATGGTGTTCCAGAGCTACGCGCTCTATCCCCACAAGAGCGTGTTCGCCAACATCGCGTTCCCCCTCCGGGCCCGCGGCGCGTCGAAGGCGGAGCAACGCAGCCAGGTCGAGTCCGCCGCCACGATGCTGGGGCTCGACGAACTGCTCGACCGCAGGCCCGGCCAGCTGTCGGGCGGTCAGCGCCAGCGGGTCGCGCTGGCCCGAGCAATCGTGCGCCACCCACAGGTGTTCCTCATGGACGAGCCGCTGTCCAACCTCGACGCCAAGATGCGGACCCAGACCCGCGCCGAGCTCGTCGAGCTGCACCAGCGGCTGCGCACCACCTTCATCTACGTCACCCACGACCAGGTCGAGGCCATGACCATGGGAACCAAGGTCGCGGTGATGGAGTCCGGACGGCTGCAACAGCTCGGGCCGCCCCAAGAGGTGTACGAACGCCCGGCCAACGTGTTCGTCGCCCGGTTCATCGGCAGCCCACCGATGAACACCCTGGGCGGTGCGATCATCGACCGCGACGGCCAGCGCGTGCTCGTGCTCCCCTCGTTCGAGATCGTGCTCCCAGAGGAGCTGGCCCACCAGCTCGAGGTGGGCGACCACGCCGAGGTGATCGTCGGGGTGCGGCCCGAGCACCTCCGGATCGCCGACGAGGGGCTACCCGCCAAGCTGCGGGTCGTCGAGTCGCTCGGCCACGAACGCCACCTGGTGTGCGAGTCCGGCGACGGCGAGATGCTGATCGCCCGCGTCCCCGCCGACGCGCCGCTTCCCGCCGAGGGAACGACGGTGCACCTGTCCACCACCGTCGAAGCGCTGCACCTCTTCGATGCCGCGACCGGCGACCGGATCATCCCGTGAGCACCACCGGCTCCTCGATCCCCGGGACCGCGCCACTCCGCGGGGCGGGCGGGATCGAGGACCGGTCCGTCTCTCCGGCAGGATCGAGGCCGCGCCGCGAGTGGCCGCTGGCACTGCTCATGTTGTCGCCGTCGATCGCCGTGTTCGGGGTCTTCATCTTCTACCCCCTCCTGCGCACGATCTGGCTGGGGTTCTACGAGATCAACATCTTCGGCGATGCGCGGTGGGTGGGGTTCTCCCAGTACGCCGAGGTGCTCACCTCGCCCCAGTTCCGCGAGAGCCTGTGGGCCACCGTCCTGTTCACCTTTCTCACGGTGCCGCTCGGCATGGTCGCCGGGCTGGCGCTCGCGGTGCTGGCCCACCAGCGCCTCCGCGGGATCGGGGTGTTCCGCACGATGTTCTCGTCCACCGTCGCCACCTCGGTCGCGGTGGCGTCGCTGATGTGGCTCACGCTGCTGAACCCCTCGGTCGGCATCATCAACCAGTTCCTGCGCGGCGTCGGCCAGGACCCGATCAACTTCCTGCAGCACCCCACCTGGGCGTTGCCGTCGGTGGCGCTGGCCACCGTGTGGCTGCACCTCGGGTTCACCTTCATCATCATGAGCGCGGGCCTGCAATCGGTCCCCGACGAGCTGCTCGAGAGCGCCGTGGTCGACGGCGCCAGCCCCTGGATGCGCTTCCGCGAGGTGACCCTGCCGCTGCTTTCTCCCACCATGTTGTTCGCGCTCGTGGTGCTGACGATCAACGCCTTCCAGTCGTTCGGCCAGATCGACCTGCTCACCCAGGGAGGGCCGCTGGGCCGCACCAACGTGTTGGTGTACTCGATCTTCCGCCAGGTGCCCACCAACCCCGGTGTGGCATCGGTGCAGGCCTTCGCCCTGTTCGGGATCGTGCTCACCCTCACCCTCGTCCAGTTCAAGGTGCTCGAACGGCGGGTGTTCTATGGCGATTGACGTCGACAACCTGCCACCGCCGTCGCCGCTGTCGGCGAAATGGCGGATCGCCGGTCGCTACGCGCTCCTCGTCGTCGCGGCGGTGGTTGTGGTCTTCCCGATCTACGTCGCGATCGCGGTGGCCATCCAACCGTCCTACCGGTTGCTCGACTTTCCCGCGGTCCTGTTCCCCAGCGACGTCGACCTCGGGGTGTTCGAGCGGGCGTTCTCCCAGGCGAACCTGGGCGGGTACCTGTTGAACAGCGCGATCGTGGCGGTGGTCATCACCGCCGGCCAGGTCGTCACCTCGATCCTGGCGGCCTATGCCTTTGCCTTCCTGCGGTTCCCGGCCAAGAACCTGATCTTCGTGGCGTTCCTCGCCACGCTCATGGTGCCCACCGAGGTCACGATCGTCGCCAACTTCGAGACCATCCAGCACCTCGGCTGGCTCGATTCGTACCAGGCGCTCACCGTGCCGTTCCTCGCGTTCGCCTTCGGCACCTTCCTGCTGCGCCAGACGTTCCTGCAGGTGCCCCAGGACCTGCGCGACGCCGCCGCGCTCGACGGATACGGCCACTGGGGCTTCCTCTTCGGCGTCGCGGTCCCCCTCGCCCGCCCCATGATCGCCGCCCTGTCGGTCTTTTCGTTCCTCATGGCGTGGAACCAGTACCTGTGGCCGCTGCTGGTCACCAACGACGACCGCTTCCGCACCGTGCAGATCGGCCTGAAGGCGCTGTCGTCGGCCAACATCGACCAGCTCAACCTCATCATGGCGGGCACCATCGTGGCGGCGGTGCCCATCTTCGTGCTCCTGATCGCCTTCCAGCGCCAGCTCGTCCGGGGTCTGACCTCGGGGGCGGTCAAGGGCTGAGTAGCGTTCGTCCCAACACCCTGGTCACCAAGGAGTCCCACGTGCTTCGACCCAGCAACGCCCGGCGAACGCTCGCCATCGTCTCGGCGCTCGCGCTCACGCTGGTGGCGTGCGGCAACGACGACGGCGACGGCGACGCAGCCCCGCCCGCCGACGGCGACGGCTCCACGACCACCGAGGCGACCGTCGACCCCGAGCGGTGCCCCGTCGATGCGCTCGAGGACGCCTCCGGCCCCGTCACCATCGACTTCTGGCACGGCATGACCGCCGAGAACGAGACCACACTCGAAGCGCTCACCGACGAGTACAACGCGTCGCAGGATCGGGTGCAGGTCAACCTCGTCTACCAGGGCAGCTACGACGAGACCGCCCAGCAGTACTTCGCCGCCGCCCGTGGTGGCGAGCTCCCGTCGCTGGTGCAGATGGAAGAGACCCGCCTGCAGATGGCGATCGACAGCCAGACGATGCTGCCGGTGCAGGCCTGCATCGAAGCCGACGGCTACGACACCTCCGACCACCTCCCGGTGGTGATCGACCAGTACACCGTCGAGGGCCAGCTCTGGCCGATGCCGTTCAACACCTCGGGGCCGGTGCTCTACTACAACACCACGATGTTCGACACGGTCGGACTGACCGACGACGACGTGCCCACCACCCTCGAAGAGCTCCGCACCGTGTCCGAACAGGTCGTGAGCTCGGGCGCCGCCCCCTACGGGTTCGCGCTGGAGCTCTCGCCCTGGTACCTGGAGCAGTGGTTCGCCATGGCCGGCGAGCCACTGGTCGACAACGACAACGGTCGCACCGGTCGCGCCGCCACCACCAACCTCGACAGCGAGACCGGCCAGATGATCTTCGCCTTCGTCGACGACATGGTCGAGGACGGGTTGGCCACCAACATCGGCCGCAACACCTCGGCGGTCGACGCGCTCCTCGCCATCGCCAACGAGGACGTGGCCATGACCTTCGGCACCTCGGCCGCCCTCGGCTCGATCCTCTCGGTGCTCGAGTCCGGTCAGTTCCCCGACGTCGGCGTCGGCGTCGCCCCCCTCCCCGGCCCGACCGGAGGCGGCATCCTGGTCGGTGGTGCCGCCATCTGGCTGGTCGAGCGCGAGCAGACCGACGCCGAGCGGGCGGCGGCGTGGGACTACGTCCGCTTCCTCAACGAGCCCGAGCAGCAGGCCACGTGGCACACCGGCACCGGCTACATGCCCATCCGTCAGGCGGCCATCGACCTCCCCGAGGTCGCCGAGCTGTGGGCCGACCAACCGTTCTTCCGGGTTGCCTACGACCAGCTCCTCGCCTCCGAAGCCGACTTCGGCGGCCCGGTCGTCGGCGACTACGCGGGCATGCGCGACGCCATCGTCCAGGGCCTGGAACGCATGCTGTTGCAGGACATCGCTCCCGAGGTCGTCACCGCCGAGGTCGCCGAACAGGCCGAGGCCGCCATCGAGGCCTACAACAGCAGTGTGGACCGCTGACACCGGGTGGCCGACTGCTAGGTTGCCGGTCGTCGATGCACCGTCGCGCCCAGCGAGCGGCGGGGTCGATGGCGGGAAGGAGCCCCAGCGTTGAGTGACAATCCCATGGGCCCCGACTGGTGGCTGGCCTCGGACGGCAAGTGGTACCCACCGACGTCGCGGCCCGGTGCCGGCCCCACTCCGATGGTCGAGCAGGGTCCCGCCGATTCGCCGCCCTCGCCCGACTGGTGGTTGGCGTCGGACGGCAAGTGGTACCCACCGTCGCTGCGTCCGGGCGCGTCGATGCCGGGCTACGGGGCACCAGCCTCGGTCAACCCCATGCTGGCGGGCTGGCTCCAGGGCCTGCTCTATGCCTCGGCGGCATTGGCGGTGTTGGCCCTGGTCTTCACCCTGCGCGCCCTCTCGACCTTCAACGACTACCAGGACGGCCAGAGCCGGTTCAGCGCCTGGTCCGACGCCCATGACGGCCAGGTGGCGGGCCTGGGACTGCTCTACCTCGTGATGCTCGCCACCGGCATCCTCATGATCATCTGGACCTACAAGGCCAGCCAGACCGCCGACCGGCTGGGCCCCGGTGGCCGCACGTGGGGACCGGGGTGGGCCATCGGTGGCTGGTTCATCCCCTTCGCCAGCCTGGTCATCCCCAAGCTGGTGCTCAACGAGATCGAACGCGTCGCCACCGCTCCCCGCTCGGGTGCACAGGTCGTGGCCGCGTGGCGTCGCCAGTCGACCTCGGTGCTCGGTTGGATCTGGTGGCTCACCTTCGTGGCCGCTTCGGTCCTGCTGGCCGCCTCGTTCGCCTTCGAGGACCCCGACACGCTCCTGCGCAGCGCCTCGGACATCCGTGCCGGCTACACCCTTGCCGCCCTGGCAACCGGGTGCTTCGCGGTGTCGGGGGTGCTCGGCGCCCTGTTCGTGCGCAGGCTCAGCCAGTACCTCTCACCACACTCCGTCGATCACGACTGGTCGTGACCTTCGGCTCCACGGGGGCCGTTCGCACCATTCTGTGCACCGGGGTCATGGCGATTGCGGCGACGCCGATGCACTACCTGCATGTCTGCCATCGCCCACCGCCGCCGATCGAAGGGGTCCGCTGCCGGCGCGCGGACCCGGTTCGGTCTCCTGGTACCACTCCTCGCCGGCGCCGCCATCCTCGCGGTGGTGGTCGCCGGCGCCCTCGCGACGGGGCGGTCCAACCTGGCGGCCGCCAAGGAGGCCCGGCTCCGGGACCGGACCGAGATGGTCGCCCGCTTCGACCAGACCGGGTCCCAGACCTACCGCAACGAGGTCGGGGGTCGGTACGAGGCGGTCGCCCCGTTCTCGCCCACCGACATCGACCAGAACGAGATGCTGCTGAGAGCGGTCCGGGCCAGTCCGGCCGGCCAGGAGCTGGTCGCAGCCGCGGTCGTCGACCGCGACGGAACGGTGGTGGGATCCCGTCCCAGCGACCTGGACCTGCCCACGGGAGCGATCGACGAGGCCATCGACCGCGCGCTCACCGGCGGCACCGCCGTGACCAACGTGTTCACCCTCGACGGCGAACCGGTGTGGGCGGTCCTGAACCCCGTCGGCTTGGACCAACCCTGGGGCGCGCTGGTGATGATCGAACCGCTCACCACCGGATGGTTGCACCACCTCTACGACGCGCTGGGCCCACTCGGAACCGGCGCCGGCGGCCTCACCGCGATCGACCGCAACGGTGTGGTCGTGGCCTCCTGGGACGGGAGCTCGATCGGCGAGCCGTTCGGCGACATCCCCCCTACGGGGATCACCCCTGAACCGCTGACCACCGTCACCGAGGTCGACGGCGAGACCGTCGTGCGGATCGCCACCTCGACCCCCGGACATGCCACCACCCTCATCTACGAGCAGTCCGAGGACGCGCTGTACGCGGATCTCGTCGAAGCCCAGCAGCGCCACGACCGGCTGGTCATCGGTGCGGCGCTGCTCGCGATCCTGTTGCTCGTCGCGTTCAGTTCGGCCCGCCAGCGGGCACTGCGACGCTCCGAAGCCCGGACCACCGAGCTGCTCAGCCACGCCCGTGACGTGGTGCTGGTGGTCGACGGCGACGGGACCCTGCGGTTCGTGAGCCCAGCGCTCACCACCATGCTCGGCTACGACCCCGACGACCTGGTCGGCGCCCGACTTCCGGATCTGTTGACCCCTCATGCCGCGGATGCGGTCAGCGCCGGGATCGCGGAGGCGGTGGCGACCGGACACTGCTCGGTCCTGGGGGTCGAGGTTGCCCATGCCAACGGTCGTCCCCTCTGGTTCGACCTCCACCTCGCCGACCGGCCCCATCCCGACATCGACGGGGTGCTGGTCACCTGCCACGAGATCGGGGATCGTCGCCAGCTCGAGGAGGAGCTCAGCTTCCGGGCGCGCCACGACGCGCTGACCGGCCTCGGCAACCGCGCCACCTTCGACGCTGCGCTGGCCGACCTCGCCTCCGGTGACGGACCACTGGCGGTCATGATGATCGACCTGGACCGGTTCAAGCAGCTCAACGACAACCTGGGCCACGACGCCGGCGACGCCGCGCTGCGAGTCATCGCCGACGCCCTCCGCCAGGGGGTGCGGGCGAGCGATGTGGTGTGCCGTCTCGGTGGCGACGAGTTCGGCGTGATCACCCCGAACACCGACGTGGCTCAGGCGGTGCAGCTGGCGGAGCGCCTGGTCGACCGGGTGGAGGATGCCTGGCCGCCGATCGAGGACACGGTCCGGCTCGGGGCGAGCATCGGCGTGGTGACGGCTCACGCGCCGATACATCACCCCGAGCGTCTGCTCCGCGACGCCGACAGCGCGATGTACCAGGCCAAGCTGCGAGGCGGTAGCCAGGTGGAGAGCGTCGAGGCTTCGCCGGAGCCACCGGGGAGGTCCCATCGGTCGTCGAGCACCGACGACGACGCCGACGCCGACGCCGATCACGCCGACGCCGACGCCGATCACGCCACCAACGACGCCGATCACACCACCAACGACGCCGAGGTCGAGACCGTCGTCGAGCACTCACGGACAGCCGCCGCGGGTCCGGTGCAGCCGCATCGACGTCGTCGCCGCCACGGTGCGGTCACCTGGGGACTCACCCTCGTGGTGGCGGTGGCGGTGGTGGCCGCCGGCGTCTCCCGCAGCGAGGCCCGCATCGACGAGCTCGAACAGGACCGGATCTCGGACCGCACGGCGGTGAGCTCGGCCATCGCCGAGAACGTCGCCGCCCTGGTCGATCTGGAAGCGCTCATCCCGCTGGTGGCGTCCACGCCCTGGCCCTTCGAGGAGTCACCGGCGATCGTCGACTACGTGTTGAGCCGCTACGCCGACACCGGCGCGCTGGGCGACGGGGCGCTCGCAGCGGTCGCCACCCGCGACGGCACCGTGGTCGCCTCGCACCCCTCTGGCACCCACCTCGCCATCGAGCCCGACGACGAGCTGTGGCAAGAGGCCTTCGACGGAACGCCCTACGCCAGCCCGCTCACCCACGACGGCACCAACCCCCGCATCTACTACGTCATACCGATCACGACCGACGACCCGATCGAGCTGGTGCTGGTCATGGGGGCCGACCCGACCCAGACGTCGTGGTCGGAACCGCTCGCCACCCTCGGCGCCCTGTCCCCGGGGCCCGGCGGCCTGTCGATCGTGGACGTCAACGGCGTGGCGGCCAGCTCGTGGGACGAGAGCCTGGTCGGCGAGCAGCTGATCGATCCCGCAGACCTGACCACCGTGGACCGGGATGTTCCCTTCGTCGACCGCGACGGAGGCGACGACGGCGACCAGGTCCACATCGCCGTCGAGATCCCCGACTCTCACAGCCCCACCTTCGCGGTCTGGACCCAGTCCCACGCCTCACTGTTCGGCGACCTGCACGCCGGGCAGCGGCCCCGCGACGTGGCGTTGGTGGTGGTGCTGCTCATCGCCTTCGCGGGGCTCACGTTCGTGAACCATCGCCGGGAGCGACAGCTTCGGCGCAGCGACGAGCTGATCGACACCTTGTTGCAGGAGGCCCACGACGTGCTGGTCGTCACCAGCCCGGAGCTGAAGGTCCGCTTCGTGAGCGCAGCCGCGTCGCGTCACCTCGGCGTCGACCGTCACTCCCTCGTCGATCGGCCCCTCGACGACCTGCTGGGTGCCGAGGCCAGCGAGGCGGTGGCCGCCCAGGTGGCCGACGCCTCGCCCGGCCAGTCGTTCGCGGTCGACCGGGTCATGGTCCCCGCGTCCGACGGCACCGAGCGTCACTTCGACATCGACATCGCCGATCTGTGCCGCCATCCCGGCATCGGCGGCTACCTCCTGACCTGTCACGAGGTGGGTGACCGCACCAAGCTGGAGGTCCTGCTGTCGCGCCTCGCCAGCCGTGACCCCCTGACCGGTCTGGTGAACCGGGCCCAGTTCGGGGTCCACCTGGACGAGCTCTCGGGTCGGCGGGAGACCCAGACCGGCACCGACGCGGTGGTCTTCGTCGACCTCGACCACTTCAAGCCGGTGAACGACGAGTTCGGCCACCAGGCCGGCGACCACCTGCTGCAGATCATCGCCACCCGGTTCGAGGAGGCGGTGCGCGCCGAGGACATCGTGTGTCGCCTGGGTGGTGACGAGTTCGCACTGCTGCTCACCGACTGCGATCTCGAGACCGCCGAGGCCACGGTCCAACGGCTCCTGGCGACGATCCGTCACCCGGTGGCGCTCGACCAGGGCGTGGTCGCCCTCGATGCCAGCATCGGAGTGGCGCTGTCGCACCACGACATCACCAACGCCGAGCAGCTGGTCCGCGAAGCCGACCAGGCGATGTACGCCGCCAAGCGGGCGGGACGGGGGCGCTACGTCCTCGAACCGTGATCCTCGCCACCGCGCTGGTGCCCTATCGTGAGACGATGGGCCCTGAGCTGAACCGGCGTCCCGATGGTCTCACCGCCGACCCCGACGAGTCTCTCGAATCGTTCCGCGCCAGCATCGACAACATCGACGCGGCGATCATCCACTTGCTGGCCGAGCGGTTCAAGATCACCCGCCGGGTGGGCGAGTACAAGCGTCGCCACGACCTGTCGCCCGCCGATCCCGAGCGCGAGACCCAACAGATCGAACGGCTCCGAGCCCTGGCCCAGGACGCCGACCTCGATCCCGAGTTCGGCGAGGCCGTGATCCGGTTCATCATCTCCGAGGTGATCCGCCACCACGAGAAGGGCCGTTCCTGAAGCGGGACCGACCACGCTCCCGGGTCAGGGTCAGGCCGCGGAATCCACCGGCGTGGCGATGCGATTGCTGATGTCGGCGCAGTCGGCACAGACTGCCTCGGGGACGACGCCGAGGCGCATCAGCAGCGCGAAGATGCGACAACCCAGGCACAGGGCGAACACCGCTTCGAGTCCGGCGGCGGCGACGAGGCCGGCGATGAGCACCGTGGCCGCACCGGTGGCACCGGCGAGGTGCGCGACCAGCGCGCCCACGCTGAACACCGCACCGATCGACTGAGCGAAGCGCTTGGGTGGCCCGGGCACCAGCTTGGTTCGATGCGGCAGGCGGGGAGCGATCACCCGGGTCGCGAGCAGTCCCAAGGGGCTGAACCGGGGTCCGCTGGCGACGCGAGCGACGAAGCCGTAGGCCAACACCACCAGCACGGCGGGGTGGCCCGTGACGAGGTAGAGCACCGACAGGACGACCACCCCGGCGGCGACGGCGCGAGCCGCGACCTCGTTGACGGGGTTGGGGAAAGTGAAGAACCGAGCCACGACCAATACCTTACCAAGCTGGTCGGGATTCGGCTACCCGGGGTCCCGGCCGGGAACCGGCTCGTCCTCGGTGATGATCGAACGCCGAGCGGCACGGGCGATGCGACGACACCCGCCATGGGCCCGGCGAAGCCCCTCGACGAGCTCGACCTCGACGCTGTAGGCCGCGACCCGCTGGGGTTCGGGTGCAGCCAGGCGCTCGGCCAGGTGGCTGATCATGACCTCCTCGAGATCCTTGAACCGGGCCTTGGAGTCGACCACCCGATCGGCGGCTGCCGCATCGCGCTCGCCGAGGGCGGCCAGCGAGTCGTCGATGGCGCCGATCACGACTCCGTGCAGCTCACCCAGGATCGCCATGGTCTGCTCGCTGACCGACACCCGGCCGCCCAGCCGGGCCCGACCGGTCGCCACCAGGTTGGTCTCGACCAGGTCGGCCAGCTGCTCCAGCTCGTTGGCCATCTCCAGCAGGCCGAGCAGCTCTCCCCGCTGGTCGTCGTCGAGCGGTCCGCGGCTGACCTCGCGCAGGTAGTCGACCAGCGCGGCGTGGGAATCGTCGACCCAGTCGTCCATGGCTTCGAGATCATCGAGCTGGTTCTTGGTGCCGCCGGTGGCGACGGGCAGCGCACGTTCGACCATGTCACGGACCCACATGCCCACCTGCAGCGTCGCCCGTCGGGCGCTCTCCAGTGCCAGCACCGGCGTGCCGACCGCTCCCCAGTCGAGCGCGAGCGGTTCGTGCACCTCCGGCGCGGCGGGCCCGACCGTCTCGGGGACCACCCGGCGGGCGAAGCGGACGACCGGACCGAGCAGCACCAGGAACACCACGGTGTTGACGGCGTGGAAGACGGTGGCCGCGTGGGCGATCTGGCGGGGCGTGGCCCCCGGCCCCTCACCCCCCGACACCGCGGGCGACGGGCTCAACCAGGTCACCACCGAAGCGATCTCGGCGATGAGCACCACCGCGACGAGCGCCCCGACGGTGTTGACGACCACGTGCACCACCGCCGCTCTCACCGCGTCGGGCGGACGGCCGATCGCGGCGAGCAGCGCGGTGACACAGGTTCCGATGGCGGCACCGAGCACGATGGCGATGCCGGTCTCGAGCCCGACCAGACCCTGGGCGGCCATCACCACGACGATGCCGGTGGTGGCGCTCGACGACTGCACGAGCGCGGTGAAGCCCGCTCCCGCCAACAACGCCATGAGCGGCGTCTGGTCGTCGGCCAACAGGTCGAGGAACGGCTGATAGGAGCCGAGGGGCTCCATGGCCTCGGACATGACCCCCAGGCCGAAGAACACGAACCCGAGGCCGGCGACCATCGCTCCGAGCTGACGCCACTGCTCGCGATCGGCCACCGCGCCGACGAGGGCTCCGATGCCGAGCATCCCGAGCGCGTAGCGGGTGACGTCGAACGCGATGACCTGGGCGGTGACGGTGGTGCCGAGGTGCGAGCCGACGATGACCGACGACGCCTGGGTGAGCGACAGCAGGTTGGCCGAGACGAAGCCGACGACCAGGACGCTGGTGACCGACGACGACTGGATCACCGCGGTCACCCCCGCTCCGGTTGCGGCGCCGGCGATCCGGTTCGAGGACAGGCGAGCGAGGGCACCCCGGAGGCGGTCTCCCGCGATCGTCTTGAGCGACGCCGTGACCCGCCCCATGCCGATGAGGAACAGGGCAAGCCCCCCGGCCAGTCCCATGACGAGGGACAACCAATCGAGCTGGGAGACGGTGTCGGGCACGGGTCAATCGTGCCATCCGACAGCAGCGGAGGGCTCAGGTGCGGGCGAGCAGCGTCCGGTCAGCGAGCGGTGCGTCGAGCTCGATGGTGTGGGCGACCTCGACGGCCATGGCGACACAGATTTCGTCGAGGGCGTCGGGTGGCGTTCCCGCGAGCACCTCGACCACCACGGTGGTGTCGTCCTCGATGACAGTGACCGAGTGCAGCACCCAGCAGGGCTCGACCCCGCCCCACAGGTGCAGCTCGACGGTGGCCTCCCCCACCAGGACCGCCCGGTGCGGCACCACCGGGTGCTGCCGGACCGCCTCGGGATCGATCGGTGCGCGAGGCACCTCGAAGCCATCCGCCGGCACGACCTCGATCGCTTCCTCGGTGACGGTGGTGGGATCCGCATCTGTGGTGGATGGCGGCGGGGCGGGTTCGGACAAGGTGGGCTGCAACCCGTCGGGACCGCGGCGATGCCCCGTGAGCACCACCGGGTCGTCGGACCAGGAGACCGAGCCCTCGCGGGAGAGCTCGTCGCCGGCAGCCCGAAGCTGGTCGAGCATGGCGGCTCCGTCGACGATGAACATCACCTCACCCGCGCACTGGGGCGGATGCGACTCGGCCAGCTCCGAACAGAGCCGGTAGGCATCGCCGTCGGAGTGCTCGCCGACGACGTAGGCCTCGACGCTGACCACGGTGCCGTCCGGGACCTCGAGCGCGGTGGAAATGTCGAGCGCATCCGATCCCGGACCGTCTGCCGCCGCGTCGTCGGTCGCGTCGTCGGTCGGTCCATCACCGTCAGGCTCGGCCGCGTCAGGATCGGAGCCGCCGCATCCTGCGGCGACCGACACGACGACCAGGGCGATGGCCACCAACCGGATCGGGCCACGGGTGGGCATGTGGTTCGCTCCTGCACGTCGAGTCGTTGCCCACACCGTAGCCAGGGTCGTCGGCTCGCCGGCTCCGCGCTGCCAGGCCGACCGCGATGTAGGTTCACTCAGATGGCCAGTGCCGCCCCGGGGCCCGACGCGCCTGACAAGACCGTTGGCGACGGCGAGGACGAGGACGAGGACGAGAACGGGACCCACGCCGCGGGCTCCGGCGACGGACCCCCACCCGACACCGGGCTCGAAGGGCGCGAGGACGACGAGCCGAGCACCGCCCTGGGCAGGATCGTCGAGTGGTGGCGGACCCGACACCAGGGAACCACCCCTGAGGAGCGGCGGCGGGTCATCGACACCATGTTCACCACCGGCGGTGGCACCAAGACGGGGCGCTTCTGGGCGTTGCAGGCCCTGGCGATGGTCATCGCCACCATGGGCATGTCGGCCAACTCGGCAGCGGTGGTCATCGGCGCGATGCTGGTGGCACCGCTGATGATCCCGATCATGGCGGTGGCGACGTCGCTGGCGCTGGGGTGGCCGCAACGGGCGATCGTGCCCCTGATCGGGGTGGCGGCTGCATCGGCCGGATCGGTGGTCCTGGCGTTCGCCATGCACTCGCTGGTCGCCGCACCCACCGTCACCGAGGAGATCCTGGCCCGCACCAGTCCCGACCTTCGGGACCTGTTCATCGCGCTCGCGGCAGGGGCGGCAGGCGCGCTCGGCACCGCCCGAGAGGACGTGTCGGCATCGCTGCCAGGCGTCGCGGTCGCGGTCGCTCTCGTGCCGCCGCTGGCGGCGATCGGCATGTGCCTGGAGATGGGTGAGATCGACCTGGCGAGCGGCGCGTTCCTGCTCTTCGCCACCAACCTGGTGGCGATCGTCCTGGCCGGCATCCTCGTGCTGTTGTGGTTCGGATTCGTGCCCGCCCGGCTGCTCGAGCGGGGACGCGTTGCGGTCTGGGGTGGGGCCACCGCGACCCTTGCCGCGCTGGTGGTGGTCGGTGTGCCGCTCACCATCCGCACCGTGGAGGCCGCCGAGATCGCCGAGAACAACCGTGCTGTCACCGAGGCCGTCATCGGGTGGCTCGATGATCAACCCCAGATGGAGCTGACCGATCTCAGCGTGAGCGAGACACGGGTCAGGGTCGAGGTGTCCGGGCCCAGCGAGCCGGTCGAGGTCGCCGGCCTCTCCCGCCGGATCCAGAGCATCCTCTCCGACGAGGCGAGGACCACGGTTCGCTGGTCGGTGGGCTCCACGGCGGGGGGCGACGAGGACAGCGGCGAGCGTGAGCTGGTCGATCGCCGCTCGGCGATCGCGGCGGCGGCCCGTCAGGTGTCCGGCGACGAGGTGGAGGTCGAGGCGGTGCGCTTCGGCGAAGCCGACGACGGCTCGACCTACGAGGTGGTGCTCGACCTCGCAGGCGAGGACCCGCCCGAAGACCCGGAGGCACTGGTGCTGGCCGTCCTCGAGGCCACTGCCGGGCTCGACGGCTTCGTCGACGACCCCGAGATCGTGATCCGCTTCACCGAACGTCGGGTCCTCCCGACGGCATCACTCACCGCAGAGTGAGGTCGCCGAGGTCCACGTCGCCGGCCTCGGAGATCGCCAACAAGGGGGTGACGCTGGCCCACCGGTGGGCCAGCATGGCCGCGTCGCTGTCGGGCTCGGCGGTGACGTCGACCTCGCGGTACTCGAGGCGCACGTACCCGTGGCCACGCTCGCTGACCTTGGTCTGCACCGCGCCGAAGGTGGCCAGCGGCGCCCGGCGCAGTCCACGCACGGCGTCGGCGCCCACGTTGGGCACGTTGAGGTTGAGCACCACCGGCGTGTCGTGTCGCATCAACCATCGCACCAGTGGCTCGGCCATCCCGGTGGCGGTCTCCCAGTGCCACAGGTCGCCACCGGTGTCGAGCGACACCGCCAGCGCCGGACGACCGAAGGCACGGGCGGTGAAGGCAGCACCCACCGTTCCCGAGTGCAGCACGGCGTGTCCGGTGTTGGCGCCCTGGTTGATCCCAGACAGGACCAGGTCGGGTTCGGGACCGAAGGCACCGTGCACCGCGGCGCGGACGATGAGCGCCGGCGCGGCCTGCACCGCCAGCACCCGGGCCGGTTCGAGCCCCTCGATCGTTCGGGACTCGGTCACGATGTGGCCGTGGTCCTCCACCGCGCCGAGCGACGCGCTGGCCCCGCTGCTCTCCCGGCTCGGCGCCGCCACCACCACGTCCAGTCCGAGGTCGAGCGCCAGGCGGGCCAGCGCATGGAGCCCGGCGCTGTCGATGCCGTCGTCGTTGGTGATGAGTGCCCGGGTCATCGATCCAGCTCCGTGATGGTGACGTGGCGGGCCAGCAGCTCGATCTCGCGGCGGCTGCCGCTGCCCATCCCCCGCCGGGCGACGTTGAGCGTCCCTGCGGCGGACCCGAGCCGGACCGCGTCGGCGAGCGAGCTGCCACGGGCCAGGGCCGAGACCATGCCCGCGGTGAACGAGTCGCCTGCTCCGCGAGGATCGACCGGGTCGAGATGTGGCGTGTGGATCTCGTGCGGGGTGCCGTCGAGCAGCACCAGCGCGGGGCGTTCGGCCCTGGTCACCACCACCGCCTCCGCACCTTCGGAGGCGAGCCGACGGGCGACGGCGACCAGCTCGTCCACCGAGGTCTCCTCGACGTCTCCGCAGGCGAGGAGGTCCTCGTCGCTGACCTTCACCAGGTCGAGCCCGCCACGGACCGCGGCGGCAAGCGTCGGGCCCGACAGGTCGGCGACCACCGTCACCGAGTTGGCCCGCAGGTCACGGGCCAGGCGCGTGTAGACCTCGGTGGGGATCAGCTCGGGCACATCGCCACGGGCCATCGCCGAGGTCTCCGGGCCACCGAGCACCGCCGTTCCCGCATCGATGCCGGCAACGACTGCGGTGCCGTAGAGCTCGTCGACCTCGTGGCGGGTGCGGCTGGATGCGTCGGTCTCGGCGATGGGGAGGCGGGTGCCGGATCGGCGGTCGTGGATGTAGACACCGTTCGCCCCGGCGGCCTGGACCGCCCGCAGGTCGAAGTCCCACTCCGCGACCAGGGCCTGCACGACGCCGCCGCTCTCTCCCCCGAACGAGGCGCAGAGCACCACGTCGGTGTCGAGGCTGGCGAGGAGGCGCGCGATCCACACCCCCTGGCCGCCGGGGTGCAGATGCACCTCCTCCTGCTGGGCGCCCGCTTCGACGGTGATGGTGAGCAACGGCGCGGGAGCCAGCACCGCGACCGACGGCGACGCGGTGGGAGAGGACACTCCCCCAGGGTGTTCGGGCATGACACGCTCCGGTCGTTGCGATGGGCGTCGGACTCCACGATGCGCCGCCCCCGCGAGCGCGGCAAGTCCACGGCGTCGGTTGCCCACCCGGGACGACCTTCCCTACATTCGGGGCGGTGACGATCGACCGGTCGGGCTCGGAACCCCTGTGGACCCAGGTCCTGGCCGATCTCCGTCGTCGGATCGATGCCGGCGAGCTCCGCGACACCTTTCCCACCGATCTGGAGCTGACCGAGCACTACGGGGTGTCGCGGCACACCGTTCGCGAAGCGGTGAGGCACCTGAGCGCCGAGGGCATCATCAGCCGCGAACGGGGACGGGGCACCTTCATCACCAGCCCCACCATCGAACAGGCCACCGGCGCGATCTACAGCCTCTACCGCTCGATCGAGGAGTCGGGACTGCGCCAGCGCAGCGAGGTGCTCGACCTGTCGGTGGTGACCGATGCCGAGATCGCCGACCGGCTCGACCTGGATGCGACCGATCCACTCGTGCGGCTCGAGCGGGTCCGGTTCGCCGGCGACGATCCACTGGCGCACGACACCGCGTGGCTGCCGGCGTCGATCGCCCGGCCCCTGCTGTCGGTCGACTTCGCCGACACCGCGCTCTACGACGAGCTGTCGGCCCGCTGCGGGGTGCGCCCCTCCTCGGGCACCGAGTGGATCAACACCGAGGTGCCCTCCCCGACCGAGCAGGGCTTGCTCCGCATCGACGAGCAGACGGCGGTGTTCCGGATCTGTCGGTCGAGCCGTGCGGGCGACCGGGCGATCGAGTGGCGCGAGACGCTGGTGCGGGGCGATCGCTACACCTTCGTGGCCAACTGGTCGCCGACCGGCACCTACCAGGCGGTGCTCACCGCCGGCGACCACCCCCGCTGAGTCCTGGGATCAAGCAGCAGGTCAAGCGGCGGGTCAGGTGCCGGGACCGACGGCGACGACGAGTGAGTCGATGGCGGTGCGGGGCCCGTCGTCGGTGTCGACGACGCGATGGACGGTTTCGACGAGTGTGGTGCGGAGCCCGGGATCGGATCGGGTGAGGTGGGCCGCCACGGCGTCGGGGACGTGGAGCACCTCGGGCTGCTGGGGCCCGCCGTGGCCCCCCTCGAGGTTGTCGAGGTGGTGGCCGATGACCAGGATCGTGCCACCGGGAGCGAGCAGGGTCGCGGCCCGGGCGAGGGCGACGGCCAGCTGGTCATCGGGCAGCTGCAGGTAGGCGACCACGATGAGGTCGAACGGTTCGACCCCATCGCCGTCGGGGTCGAACCCGTCGCCGGTGACGGCGTCGGCCACGCGCAGGTCGATGGTGACGCCACGGTGCTCGGCGATCCGGCGGGCCTTGTCGATGGCAACGTCGGAGAAGTCGGTGGCGACCACGTCCCAACCCTGCTCGGCCAGCCACACGGCGTTGCGTCCCTCGCCGCAGGCCACGTCGAGCGCACGCCCGGGGGTCAACCCGGCCGTGTGCTCGACCACGAACTGGTTCGGTCCGGCGGACCAGACCAGCTCGCGCTGGCGATAGCGGTCGTTCCAGGCCTGATGATCCATGCTCACACCGGCTGGACCGTGGTGACCCAGGCGTCGTACCCGCCGATGAGGTCGCTCACATCGGCAAAGCCACGGTCGCGCAACAGGCTGGCCGCCACCGACGAGCGGTAGCCGCCGGCGCAGAACACCACGGTGGGGGCGACGGGATCGAGCTCGACCAGGCGGTCGGGCAGCTGCCCGACCGGGATCGCCACCGCACCGGGGATGGTGCCGAGGGCGACCTCGCCGGGGTTGCGGACGTCGACGACCTGGATGTCGACCAGCTCGGCGCGACGATCCTCGAAGCCGACCGGGTTGAGCCGCGACGCGACCTGCACCTGGTCGCGGTGGTCGAGCAGGGTCCGGTAGGGCTCGGCGACGGTGCCGACGACGGTGTCGAAGCCGATGCGACCGAGGCGGTTCTTCGCCTCGAGCTCGGCGCCGGGATCGACGAAGAGCACGATGTCGCGGCCGGTGGGCAGGATCGATCCGGCGAACTCGGCGTAGCGCCCCTCGAGGCCCACGTTGATGGCGCCTCGCAGGTGTCCGCGTGCGAACTCCTCGGGCTCGCGCCCATCGACCAGCACCGCCCCGGCGGCCAGCGCGTCCTGCACCTGGTCCCAGTCGAGGGACGGAGGCATCTCGGTCTCGTCCATCAGCTCGCGGGACTGGCGGTTGAGCACGGCGTCGTAGGCGAAGTACCCGGGAGCGGGCGGTTGACCCTCGGTGACCAGCTCGAGGAACGTGGTCTTGTCCGGGGCCATCAGCGCGTAGTTGGTGCTGCGCTGGTCGCCGATGGTGGACGAGAGCTCGGTGGACAGGTTCTTGCCACAGGCCGAGCCCGCACCATGAGCGGGGAACACCCGGGTGTCGTCGGGCAGCGTGAGCAGCTTGGTGTGCAGGCTGTCGTAGAGCATCTCGCCCAGCTCGTCGCGCGTGAACCCGAGCGAGGCGAGCAGGTCGGGCCGTCCGACGTCGCCGACGAAGAGGGCGTCGCCGGTGAGCACCCCGTAGGGGATGCTGTCGGTGGCGTGTTCGAAGATGACGATGCTGATCGACTCGGGGGTGTGGCCGGGGGTGTGGCGAATCTCGAGCACCACCTCACCCAGCTCGATCCGCTCGCCGTCGGCCAGCTTGCGGCTCTCGAACTCGGTCTCGGCGACCGACGAGAACCCGATCTCAGCGCCGGTCGCGTCGGCCAGCTCGAGGTGACCGGACAGGAAGTCGGCGTGGAAGTGGGTCTCGAGCACGAGCTCGATGTCGAGGCCGGCCTCCTCGGCGTCACGGACGTACTCGGAGATGTCGCGCTGCGGGTCGACGACCACGGCCCGACCGGTGGTGGGGTCACCGATCAGGTACGACGCGTGGGACAGACAGTCGAGGTAGTACTGGTTGAAGATCATGGTGCGGTCCCTCCTTCGGGATCCGGGATCCAGTGTGCCGTCTGGTCAGGCGGCTTGCTGGGAGAGCTGGCGGACGATGGCGTCGACGTCGCAGGTGGCGCCGCGGTTGTAGGGGAGCTTGGTGAGCACCATCCCCATGGCGCAGGTGTTGGTGAGGGCGGCGAAGGTGAGCCCGGCGCCGACGAAGCCGGCGACGTAGCGGGCGGCGGGAACGAAGACGCTGGCGATGATCGACAACAAGACGATGCTGCCGGCGACGAGCCGGACCTGGCGCTCGAGGCTCCAGCGTTCGGACTGGCGGACCACGTCGCACCCGGCGTTCTGCCAGGCACCGATCCCGCCGACCAACAGGCGCATGTTGCCCTTGCCGGCCGATGCGAGCTGTTCCATGGCCTTGGTCGCCCGGGCACCGGACTGACACACCAGCACCACCGGGTGGTCGAGGGAGGCGAGCTCGCCGGCGTGCTCGGGAAGCTGGTCGAGGGGCACGTTGTAGGAGCCCTGGATGTGGGCGGTCTCGTACTCACCGGGCGTGCGGACGTCGATGATGCGGACCTCGGGATCGGCCTGGCGGATCCGGCGGAGCTCGTCGGCGTCGACGGTGGCGGCGGTGGCGGGACTGGAGGTGGTCATGCGGTGATGCTCCTGGTGGGCCTGGTTCGGGCTGGGCATGACCGTCAATGTACGGACATTCGAAGCAAACGTCAACTACCCCCAGGGGTATGTGACGGATACCCCATCCCGTATCTGGTCATTTGTACGGACATTCGCTAGGATCGCTCCAGACCACCTCGTCAGGAGCAGCCGTGCGACTCGCGATCCCCACCCTCCCCGAGCGCAGCACCCTCACCGCCGACCTCGTCGCCGGCCTCACCGTCGCGGCCATGCTGGTGCCCCAGGCCATGGCCTACGCCCTGCTGGCCGGGTTGCCGCCCGAGGTCGGGCTCTACGCCTCGACGGTGCCGCTGATGCTCTACGCCCTGATCGGCACCTCCCGCCAGCTGGCGGTCGGGCCGGTGGCGATCGTCTCGCTGCTGACCGCGTCGGCGCTGGGCACCGTCGCCCAGGAAGGCACCGCCGGGTACGTGAGCGCCGCGGCGACGCTGGCGCTCTTGGTCGGAGCGGTCCACCTGGTGCTGGGGGTCGGTCGGCTCGGGTTCCTCGTGCGACTGCTCTCGCACCCGGTGCTGGTCGGCTTCACCACCGCGGCCGCGCTGATCATCGGGGCCAGCCAGGTGAAGCACGTGCTCGGGGTGTCGATCCCCCGCACCAACCACTTTCACGACACGGTGTGGGAGCTGGTCCAGGCGGTTCCCTCGGCCCACCTGTCGACCTTCACTGTGGGCGTGGGAGCGATCGCGTTGATGGTGGGCCTCAAACGCTGGGTACGGGCGGTGCCGGCCGCCCTGTCCGCCGTGGCGGTCACCACGGTGGCGTCGGTGCTGTTCGACCTCCAGGATCGCGGCGTCGCCGTCGTCGGCGAGATCCCCCAGGGGCTCCCGCCGCTCACCCTGCCGAGCGACCTCGGTCTGGTCGGCACCCTGCTGCCGGCCGCGCTGGTGATCACCATGGTCGGGTTCATGGAGTCGATCGCGGTGGGCAAGGTCTACGCCCGGCGCAACCGCTACGAGCTCGACTCGAACCGGGAGCTGTTCGGCCTCGGCTTGGCCAACATCGGCGCGGGCCTCGCCGGTGGGTACCCGGTGACCGGCGGGTTCAGCCGCACCGCGGTGAACGCCGAGGCCGGGGCCAGGACCAAGCTCGCGGGAGTCATCGCCGCCGCCCTCGTCCTCGTGGTGATCGTCGCCTTCACCCCCCTGTTCCGCCAGCTCCCAGCCGCCACCCTCGGCGCCATCGTCCTGGTGGCGGTGGCCAAGCTCGTCGACATCCGCGAGATGCGCCACGTCCGCGCCGTCAAGACCAGCGACCTCATCACCATGATCGTCGCCTTCGTGGCCACCCTCGCCCTGGGCATCGAGCTCGGCATCGCCGTCGCCGTGGCGGCGTCGCTGGTAGTGGTCGCCGCCCGGATGATGGCCCCTCACACCGCTGTCCTGGGCCGGCTTCCGGGCACCACCATCTACCGCAACCTCGAGCGGTTCCCCGACGCCCAGCGGGTTCCCGGCATCGAGGTGATCCGCTTCGACGTCTCGCTGTCGCACCTCAACGTCGAGTTCATGAAGCGCCGGGTCGCCAGGCTGGTGGACGAGGCCCCACCAGGGCTCGCCGCGGTGGTGATCGACGCCTCCGGGGTCAACGACATCGACACCTCGGCCGTGGAGGCCCTCGACGAGCTCATCACCGAGTTGGGGTGCAAGGGCGTCGCTGTGCACCTGGCCTCGGCGAAGGGCCCCGTCCGCGACGTGTTGATGCGCGCCGGCCTCTACCAACGCCTCGGCGAGCGCGTCCATCCCGACGTCGACCACGCCGTCGTGGCACTCACCGGGCCCGCCGACGAGGCCGAACCCACCGAGCACGCCGAGCAGACCTGACGATTCGGGACATTCGCCCCTTCTCCGATCGTCGCCGTGGCCTCATGGTGAAGGCGTGGAACCCGACCTGACCATCCAACCGACCGTGCTCTCCCCGGCCGAGATCGACCAGCTCCCCGTCGTGCCCCTGGGCGACATCGAAGGCGTCAGCCACCGCGTGCTGTGGCAGGACGGCACCTCGATGGCCGGGGTGCTCACGGTGGCGGCCGGCCACGAGCTCGGAGCCCACACCCACCGCCAGAACCACCACCACATCTGGGTGCTTGCCGGCGAGGCCGAGATGCTCGGCCAGGTCGTGGGGCCCGGGTCATACGTGCATGTCCCCGCCGGGGTCGAGCACAACACCGATGCCCGCGCCACCGAGGGATGCACGATCTACTACCTCTACATCCGACCGGCCACCTGACCGCGCGCCGCGGCGGCTGAGATCCTTCGACTGTACGCTGTACTGAAAATGATCGATACCGCGCCTTGTGCTCGTGCGCTCGTTGACCTACCGTGTCGCCATGCGAAGCGGCGGACGGCGGCGCACCGCACAAGTCAGTGCGTTGCACGGCATTGCGGTCTTGGTGGCGGCGGGATCCCTGGCGGGTGGATGTTCGTCGGCCCCTGCTGAGCAAGCTCAGCAGCGGGCCGATGGGCCCAGCGAGTCCTCCACCAGCACCTCCACCTCGACGACCACCACCACTCCCACGACCACCACGACGACGGTCGATCCCGACGCCCGGGTGTTCGAACCCCTCATCGCCGACCCCGACCTCCCCCTCCGCGACCAGGTCGAGCAGGCGTACCTCTTCCACTGGGAGGTGCTGATGGATGCATACGCGAACGGCCGGACAGACCAGCTCTACCTCTGGTCTACACCGGACGACAGCACTCGCCATCGCGAACCGACGAGATCACAGCGCTCGTGGCCGACAACCTCCGAGTCGGCGGGCATGTCGAGCACAACTACGAGATCTCGGTGCACAACGAGACCGAAGCGACAGTGATGGACGGGTACCGGAACCACCTGGTGACCATCGACGCCTCATCGGGCGAGCCCACCGATGAGCCCAGTGGTCAGCAAGTCCTCTATGAGTATCGAGATGCGGAAGGAGGATGGCCAATGGCGGATCTACCTACGTCGTGCGGCATCAGTTGCCGGACTCAGCCCTTGCAGTTCTGTCGTCGCTGCTGCGTCTCCGCGGCTCCGCGTCACTGACGCTTGAAGGGAACGACTCCGAGGTCCATGCCAACGGTCACCTCTGGGGGATCGTCGGTGGGGGTGGTGCTGGTCGATGGGCGGTGGGTCTCGGGCAGCGGTGGCGGCAGCGGGTCGTCGGACCGCGACTGCGAGATGACGGTGACGAGGATCCCGGTCCTCGAGGAGATCCACATCGCCACCGACGTCATCGAGGGCGGCATCCCCGTGCGCGTCACCTGCAACCCCAACGGCGTCGACGGCGACTTCTGGGTGCCCGACGCCGACGTGTCCGCACGCGCCGAGGCCCAGCGTTACGCCGAGGAGGTCCTCGCCCCCGGACTGGCGCTCGAGGTCAACCCACCGGCGAACATCCTCGTCGGGCTCCCCACCTGGTTCTGGCTCGACGGCTGGGACGGCTCCCCCATCACCACCACGGTCACCGCCCCGTGGGGCGACGCCGTCGACCTCGAGCTCACCCTCGAGCGGGTGGACTGGACCTTCGGAGACGGCTCCCCCACCGAGTCCGGCGACCTCGGCGCCGCCTATCCGCAGGAATCCAACATCCAGCACGTGTACACCCACCGCTCCACCAGCCCCGGTGCACCCGACGGCAGCTACGCGGTCACCGCGGAGCTCCACCTCGGGGTCCGCTACTGGTACGGCGGCGGTGGGCCCTACACCGTCGATCCCATCTCGGTCACCACCAGCGACGACATCGTCGTCCGCCAGCTGCAGGCAGTGCTCTCGCGCCCCTGAGCAACAGATCCGGCAATAGCCACATCTGCAGGCCACAACTGCCGATGAGACACCAGGCAGATACCGTGTAGGTGCCACCGTCGGCCCCGCAAAGGCCGAGCCGCCAGACAGTGATGAGGCGCCGTGACCGACGACGTGGAAGACCCCGAACCGAGCGAGGACCAGGTGCCCGCCGCGGTCTTCGACGCGACCCGCGCCCTGCTGTGGGTCGACGCGGCGTCCGATGCCCGCCATGTGGCCGCGGATCTGGTGAACGGCCTCGGCGGCGAGGTCGTGCCCGCCAGTGCGGAGCATCCCCACTCGATTCCAGCCGACATCTCCTTTGGCGACGGCGAACCACTGCTGCCCGCCGCTCCCGCGGGTAGCACCGCCCGCACCGCACTCGACCGGTACCTGGCGAGGTTCCTCCTCGACGCCCACCGGGCGATCGAGCTGGCGTCACGCACCCAACGCCTCACCGAGGCAGCCACCACCGACCTGTTGACCGGGCTTCCGAACCGGCGCATCCTCACCCGGGCCCTCGGCCGCCTCGAAGGCGACGACACCGTGATCATGATCGACCTCGACGAGTTCAAGGAGGTCAACGACACGCTGGGGCACGAAGTGGGCGACGACGTGCTCCGGGCGTTCGGCGCGGTGCTGATGTCGACGGTACGGGCCCGCGACCTGGTCGGCCGCTTCGGGGGCGAGGAGTTCATGGTGGTGGTTGCACCGCCAGTGGGAGCCGACGCGTTCCTGCACCGGCTCCGGGCCGAGTGGACCGCATCACGACCACTGACCGTCACCTTCTCGGCCGGCATCGCCCATCACACCGGCGACGCCCACACCACCATCCGCAGGGCCGACGACGCCCTCTACCAAGCCAAGCGCGAGGGCCGCGACCGCTGGGTGTGGGCGACCCCGCTTCCGGCGGCGACCGCGTCGACCGGCATCGACGAGGATCCCGACCCGACAGACAGGTGAGCGGCTAGCGTTCGCCGGCACACCTGGAGGTGGTCGATGGAACCGCGCACCGATCTGAAGCTGGACGCTCCCCTGGAGATGGCCAACTGGCGCCCGGTGGTGCACTGGCTGCTGGTGCTCCCCCACATGATCATCGCCGGCGCGCTCAGTTCGCTCGGCAGCGCGGTGGCGCTGGTCAGCTGGTTCATCATCGTGTTCACCGGAGAGCTCCCCGACGGGCTGGCCAAGCTCCAGTGCCTGGTGATCCGGTACCAGGCGCGCGCCTACAGCTACCTGCTGTGGCTGCGCGAGCCATACCCCGCCTTCGACTTCTCGATGACCGAGGACGAACCAGGGGGCGACCCGCTGTCGGTCACGATCCGGCCGCAGCTGACCGACCGCAACCGCCTCACCGTGGGTCTGCGGTTCATCTGGGTGATCCCCATCGCCATCTTCCTCGCGCTGGTCATCCTCGTGGGCTACGTGGTGGCCTTCGTCGGGTTCTTCGTCGTGCTCTTCACCGGGCGCTGGCCCGAGGGGCTGCGCGACTTCCTCGTGGGCGTGATGCGTGTGGGTACACGGGTGACCGCCTACTGCTACCTGCTCGACGACGACTACCCGCCGTTCTCGCTCGACTGATCGCCCGTCGGCACCAACCGATACCTCGCGCCCCGCTTGATGCCGTCCTGTTCCACCACGCCATCGGCGACGAGGGACCTGATGAGGGCTCCCCAACGGCGCTCGTTGACGCCACTGCGGTCGAGGACCTCGGACTTGGCCCGCCACTCGGTCGTGGAGAGCGCCCGGACGAGTCGGTCGCGGTCGTCGTCGGCGAGACCGGGGAGCCGTTCCGCCGAGGCGTCGTCGCTCCCCGCTCGGCGCGCCGCCGGCGTGCCTGGGGGCGGAGCAGGCACCGATGGCGGCGGGGAGGCGGCAGCATCGGCCTGGCCGATGTAGGTGACCGTGGCCGGCGCCTCGGCCGGTCGTGAGGCCAGCTGGGTGACCAGCACCTGCTGGTCACCCAGACGGGCCCGGGCAAGCTCGACGGTGTGGGGATGGTGGGTGAGCACAACGACCTGGGTGTGCTGGGCGAGCTCGCCCAGCGCCTCGAGCGCGGCGGAGCTGCGGTGGTCGTCGAAGTGCACGAGCACGTCGTCGACGACGACCGGGACGGGCCCGAGGGAGTGGAGGTGGTGCTCGATGCCCGCCAGCCGAAGGGCCAGCCAGAGCTGGTCGAGGGTGCCATCGGACAGGGCAGCGGGATAGAGGCGCGAGCCGTCGGCCCGGAGCGCGACGGCGTGGTTCTGGTCGCCGTGAGCCTCGACCTCGAGCCCGGTGTAGCTGCCGTTGGTGAGCACGGCGAAGTAGTGGCTGGCACGAGCCAGCAGCTGGTCGTGCCGACCAGACCCCGCGTCGGCCACCACCTGTTCGAGCAGGCCGTGGGCCACCCGCAGAACGGCGTACTCCTCGACGGCCTCGCCCAGCTCGGCGAGGATCTCCTGTCGGCGGGTTTCGATGTCGGTCGCGGCATCGCCGCCGTCGATCCGGTCGAGGTCGACCTCGAGCTGGCCGAGCTGGCGGCTGAACCGTTCGACCTCGGTGTCGTGCCGCTGCAGCTGCTCGTCGAGGTCGGTCAACCGCCCCGCGAGCGCGGCGTCGTCGCCTGCGGCTCGGCTCCGGTCGAGCAGTGCATCGAGATCGAGGCCACCGCCCGACTCGACGACCAGCGCCTCGTTGTCGTCGAGCTGCCGGCGCAGCTCGACGACCTGCGCCGAGCGTTCACTGACGTCGGGGAGCGCGTCCGCGTCGACGCCGAGCTGTCGCGCCAGCTCGTCGAGCTCGTGCTGGTGGCGGTCGCGCTCGGCACCGGCCACCTGAAGCTGTTCCTCGAGCTGGTCGAGTTGCGACGAGAGGTCGTCGCGCAGCTGGCGATCGCGACGTTGGCGGTCACGCAGGTCGCGCAGCGCCGCGATGGCGTCGTCGGCGCGGCGGTGGGCGGCGGACCCGAGCAGTGACAGCAACGGTTCGAGCCGTTCGCGAACCTCGGCGACCCGGTGCCTGGCCTCGCCCAGGCGGGCCTCGTCGGCTCGCCGCTCATCGGCCGCGGTCAGTAGCTCCTGGGCCCGGGCCCGCAGCGAGGGCAGGGCAGCGTCGGGACCTGCCGTCTCGCCGATGCCCGCCAGCGCGGCGCGGATCCGCTCGGTGGCGACGCCGACCGCGTCGCGGCGGGTGCCGGCTTCGGCTCCGACCTGGTTCCAGGACGCGATGAGCTCGCAGACCTTCCCCCACTCGCTGCGCCACGCCACACCCTCGCCCGGATCCTCCGGGGTGGTGCCGACCGACCGCCACAGGCCGGTCCACGCGTGAGCAGCTTCGCGGACCTCGGCGTCGAGGGCGTCGATGTCGCCTTCGAGGCGCGCGACCTCCGAGCGAGCACCGGCCTCGGTGGCCTGCAGCGCGCCCAGCTGGGTGGCCCGGTCGGTGTCGGCCATGAGGTCGTCGACCACGGTGTCGCTCGCTGCGATCCGGTCGGCGACCAGGTCGGCCACCTCCTCGGCGTTGCGGGCGGGGTCGTCGCCGGGATGGACCTCGCCGACGAGGCGGGCCCTGGCCAACGCCCACGCCTGGTCGCGCTCGGCGCGGACGGCGTGCAGGTGGTCGATGCTGGGAACGTCGCCGCCGGCGCGCAGCTCGGCGATCTCCGCGGTGGTGGTGTCGAGGTGCCGGCGGGTCTTGTCGAGCTGGGCGAGGAGGTGCTGGCGCTGTGCCCGACGCTGTTCGGCGCCGGACCTGGCCTCGTCGATGGCGGCCTCGCTGGGGACGTCGAGGGCGAGCACCTCGTCGCGATCGCCCGCGGCGAGCCCGAGGCGGGTGAGGCGGGTGGTGATGTCGGCGTCGAGGCTGGCGAGGCGCCGGTCGGTCTCGGCGAGGCCATCGAGGGCCGCGGCGGCGCCCTCGGTGTCGGTCATCGCTTCGCGGAGCACGCGGAGGTCGCCCGCGCTGGGGGCATCGGCGAGGGCACGGTCGAGTCGGTCGATGTCGGCCAGGTCGGTGCGGAGCTGGGTGAGGCGTTCGGCCAGGTGCTCGATCTCGGCCTCGACCCCGAGCGCCGAGTCGTCGGCGGGCACCTCGTCGTGCTGGCGGCGGACACGGGCGACCTCGGCGCGCAGCTCGTCGATGCGGTTGACCGCGCCGCTCCGGCCGTCGAGCGCGGCATCGATGGCCTGGGCCTGGGCCGAGGTCGCGACCGGACCGGCAGCCAGGAGGTCGACGAGTTGGTGTTCGAGTCCGGATCGCTTGACCAGCATCGGTGCGATGGATCGCAGCCGCTGGATGTCGTGGCGCTCGGTGGCGACCCCGACCTTGGCCCGACGAAGCTCCTCGAGGCGGTCGAGGGCGTGTCGCCGCTGGTCGGTGAGCTCGGCCCAGGTGTCGGCCGAGACCGCCACCGCTTGGAGCTCGGTCTCGACCTCGCGCAGATCGGCCAACAGCTCGTTGATCCTGCGCCGCTTCGCCTTGGGGGCGAACAGGGCCTCGTACCCACGCTGGAGCACGTCGAGGGTGTCGTGGACGGCTCGACCCCCCAGCGCGGCGCCGAAGAGGATCGCGCCGAGCGAACCGTCGGCCTGGAGCAGCTGCGACCCGTAGGCACGCAGTTCGTGGTGTCCGAGACTGAACAGGGTGTCGAACAGCTCCGGGGTGACCTCGAACAGCTTGGCCAGCTCGTCGGCATCGATCGCCCGACCGTGTGCGTCGCGTGGCTCGCGCCCCCCGTGGCGGACGAGCCGGCCGGGATCACCGACACCCGAGGTGTAGTCGAGCCGGAGCCGCACCGCTGCCTTGGGCGTGCCCTGGACCGAGGCCCCGGCGACCCCGAACAGGGCGGCCCGCACCCCCGCCCGGATCGTGGACTTGCCGGCCTCGTTGGGCCCGACCACGAACCTGAGCGCCCCCGGTGGCGTGCCCAGCTCGACCCGGTGGTCGCGGAGGTGCCCGAAGTGCTCGAGGGTCAACGTCTCGAGGCGCATCAGCCACGCCCCTGGAGGTGGGCGACGAGCCGCTCGCGCGCGGCGGGAAGGTAGCGGCGGACCACGGCGGGGCTGGTGAGCGACGACGGCACCTCGTCGTCGGGCATCAGCGCGAGGGCCCCGCTGACCCGCTGTTGCAGCGGCGACAGCAGCTCGGCGAGGTGCGCCACCGCGTCGTCGTCGGTGGCCGCGGCGTCGACCGAGCCGACGACGGCGGCGATCGCCTCGCTGGAGATCGGCGGTGGTTCGCCCAGCAGATTCGTTCGCACGGCGAGCTTCTCGAGCCAGATGTCGCCGTCGGAGCGGTGGGCGAGGTCGGCCACGACCTGGGTGCGGAGGTGCTCGATGCGAGGGGGCGGCCCGTCGCCGGCGAGCTCGACCCGCACCGCCAGCGGTCGTCCCGCCTGCTCCCACTCGTCGACGACCCGATCGACCACCGCCGCGGCCATGGCATCGAGGTCGTCGAGGCCGCCGCGGTCGACCGTCACCCGGGCCCACCGGACCACGTCGACGGGCACGTGCTCGACCGACCGCACGGCCTCGCCGTCGGTGTCGATGATGCTCACCGTCTTCTCGCCGGGCTCGCGGGCGTGGCGACCCTGGGTGTTGCCGGGAACGAGGAGGTGAGTGCCGTCGACCTCGAGATGCTCGCGGGCGTGCACGTGACCCAGCGCCCACAAGGCGTAGCCCTTGGCGGCGAGCTCACCGGGGGTGCAGGGCGCGTAGCGGGCATGGCCCTCGCGACCATCGAGAGAGGTGTGCAACAACCCGACGTTGACCACCCCAGGGACCGGAGCCGGGTAGCCGGCAGCGAGGTCGGTGGTGGTGGCCGCGGTGGCATAGCTCTGGCCGTGGACGGCGAGGGGCAGATCGTCGGACACCACGGTGGTGGGTCCGTCGACGCCGAAGACGTGCACCCCGGGAGGGGGTTGGATCCGATGGGTGATGACCGAATCGGCGTCGTGGTTCCCGTGGACGATGAACACCTCGATGCCCGAGTCGACCAGACGACCGAGCTGGCGGTTCCACCACAGGCCGGTGTTGGCGTCCTTCCAGCGGCCATCGAAGATGTCGCCCCCGACGAGGACGACATCGACCTGACGGTCGAGGGCCAGCTGCACCAGGTTCTCGGCCGCGCGCCGGGTCGCCGAGCGCATCCGCTCGACGGGTGCACCCTCGTAGCGGGTGAGACCGACCATGGGGCTGTCGATGTGCAGGTCGGCGCAGTGCAACAGCTTCATGATCACAATCCTCCATGACCGGGTGGTCCGGGCGGGTGATGCCCATGGACGAACCCTACGGAGGGGGTGTGACAGCCAAGATGACGCTGGGGAAGTACTCGGCTCGGCTCGGCCCGACCGACCGACCGACCGACCGGCCGGACCGGGCGGATCGGACCGTCAGTGCTCGAGGAGGGTCTCGAGGCGGGCGGCGACCCGCTGGTAGGCGGCGATGGGGATGAGGTGGGCACCGGTGAAGCCGCCGTGGTCGCGGATGGCCGCGAGATGCTCGCAGGCCAGGTCCACCCCGGCGGTGGGATCGCGGTCGAGGGCGGCGAGCCAGGACTCGGGGGCTGCCAGTTGGGGGACCCGCTCGCCGAGCTTTCGCGCCTGGGCCGCGCTGGCGGGAACCATGACCCCGGCATAGATCGGGCCGTCGTAGTCGACGGTGTCCCGCCATGCCGCCAGGTCGTCGATCGAGTAGGACACCTGCACGAAGAGCGCGTCCGCCTCCTTCTTCCAGGCAGGAACTGGTCCGAGCCCGGTGGCGACACCGGCGCGCATGTTGCGACCCTCCATCGCTGGGGTGTCGGCGAAGGTCCGCAACTCGTCGAGCATCGACCGGACGGTGAGCTGTGCGGTGCGCTGTCCCGTGGTGGGTCGGTCGCCGAACACGAAGAGGAACTCGTCGACGCCGTAGGCCGAGGCGGTGAGCAGATCACGCCGGAACCCCAGCAGGTTCCGGTCGCGGGCGTTGATGGCGGCGACAGCTCGGCTCCCCATGCGCTCCACCTCGTGGGCCACGGCGATGCTCGACACGGTGGCCCGACCGATGTGGTTGTCCGGGATCAGGAACCGCGACGACACGCTGTTCATCACCCCGGCCTCTCTCCGCACGTGGGTGAGGTCGGGCTTGGTCGCTGGTTCCAGTTCACAGATGATCTCGAAGGTTCGCGCCATCGGGCCAGGGTAACGAGTGGGACCCACCCCGCCGGAACCCTCCGACACCCGGCCAAACGGGACATGATCTACTGAAGGCCGTGAACCCGGGCTCGATGCTCACCTTCGCCGCGGGGGTCGCGGTCCTGATCCTCGGCGCCGAGCTGCTGGTGCGGGGGGCGACCAGGATCGCGACCCGCACCGGCCTGTCGTCGGTGGTGATCGGCCTCACCGTGGTGGCCTTCGGCACCTCGACCCCCGAGCTGGCGGTGAGCGCCAGCGCCGCCCTCGACGGCAACGGCGACATCGCCATCGGCAACGTGGTCGGCAGCAACATCGTCAACGTGCTGCTGATCCTGGGGATCTCGGCGGTGATCGGCGGCGGCCTCGTCGTGGCCCAGCGGATCGTGCGCATCGACGTGCCCCTGATGATCGGCGCAGCCCTGCTGGTGATGGGGCTGTCCACCGGCGGGGTCATCTCCCGACCCGAGGGGCTGATCCTCGCGGGACTCCTGCTCGCCTACACCGTCTGGACGGTGCGCAGCGCCCGGCGGGAAGACCCGGCGATCGTCGCCGAGTACGACGACGCGTTCGATCCCGACACCTTGCGGCGAGCTCCGGTGGTGGCCGATGTGGCGTTGGTGCTCGTCGGCCTGACCGCCCTCATCACCGGTGGGCGCTGGCTGGTGAGCGCCGCGAGCACCATCGCCACCGACCTCGGGGCCAGCGATCTCATCATCGGCCTCACCGTCGTCGCCGCCGGCACCTCCATGCCGGAGCTGGCCACGTCGGTCATCGCCGCGCTCCGGGGCGAGCGCGACATCGCGGTCGGCAACGTCGTGGGCTCGAACCTGTTCAACCTGCTGGGCGTGCTCGGCGTCAGCGCCGCGCTGGCACCGCAGGGCCTCGCGGTCCTCGACTCGGCCCGCTCGTTCGACCTGCCGGTGATGACCGTGGTCGCGGTCGCCTGCCTGCCGGTGTTCGTCAGCGGGCACCTCCTCACCCGCTGGGAGGGCGCGGTCTTCGTCGCCTACTACCTCGCCTACGTGACCTACCTGGTGCTCGACGCGGTCGACGCCACCTCCTTCGAGCCGTTCCGGATCGCGCTCGTGGCCTTCGTCGCTCCCCTCACGGTCTTGACCCTGGTGGTGGTCGCGGTGCGCGGCCGACGACCCGTGATCTGACCGGAAGGCCCGGGACTCAGCGCCGGGCGTCGACCAGGTGGTGCTCGAAGGCGAACGCGGTGGCCGCCGAGCGCGACGACACGTCGATCTTGGCGAAGATGTTCGACAGGTGCCGCGACACGGTCTTGGAGCTGACCTGTAGCTCGGCGGCGATCCCCTTGTTGGTGCAGCCCGCGGCCACCAGGCGCAGCACCTCGATCTCACGACCCGTGAGGCCTGCCGGCACCTCCGCCGACGCGGGCCGGTCGTCGGACTGCGACAGGTCGAACCGGGCACCGATGTCGGCGAACATCGCCGCGGCGGCGTCGAGGGCGACCGCCGCCGCGCCCTCGTCGCCGGACGCACGCAGCGCCCGCGCCAGCAGGACACGGGCGGTCGCCTCCTCGTAGGGGACCTCCAAGCCCTGCCACCGCTCGACGGCCCGCCGGGCGGTCACGCACGCCGCGTCGAGATCACCCTCGGCGAGCTGGATCCGCGCCCGGGCCGACTCCGCGGCGGCTCCAAGCCACGCCACATCGAAGTCCTCCCCCACCGACTCGAGGTCGCGGAGCGCGGCGGCGGCCGTGGCCAGGTCGCCGACCTCCACCGCGATCTCGACCTGGGCCGGGAGCAGCTCGGCTCGGGCGAGCCGGTTCCAGGGCTGTTCCTCGAGCGCCCGCTGGATCGTCCGGGCCGCGACGTCGGACCGACCGTCGGTGAGCTGCAGCAGCGCGAGGCCGCCACAGGGGCGGCCGCACAGCTCCTCGGCGGAGGCGAAAGCCCGTTCGGCACCATCGAGATCACCGAGCCGGCGGCGGATGTCGCCGACGGTGGCGTAGGCGGCGGCCGCGTTGGGGACGTGGATGTCGATCAGCTCGGTGCAGGCCTTGTCGGCCTCCTGCTCGGCGACGGCCAGCTCGCCCCGCCATCCGAGGGCCGCGGCCCGGTGCACCCGGCAGATCCCGGGGAAGATGGTGAAGGGATGTTGTTGAGCCCACCTCGCGGTGGCCTCGGTCCACTCCGCCGCCCGCCGCATGTCACCGAGCTCCTCGCAGGCGGTGACGAGGCTGCAGTACACCTTCCCCGTGGCGTAGGGGCCGAGACGACCCTCGACGGCAGAGAGCATGGCCTCGTCGAGCTGGGCCAGGCCGTCGATGACCTCGCCCCGGTCGATGAGGAGGCGCCCGAGCGCCTGCAGCGCCTCGGCCTCGAGGTTCCTCCACTGCTGCTGCCGGCTGACGTCGACGACGTGTCGCGCCACCTCGGTCGCCTCCTCCAGCCGGCCCTCGCCGTGGGTCACCTCGACCTCGCGCAGCAGCAGCGCGTGATACTCGGGGCTGTCGGGAAGCTCGACAAGCGAGCGGCGGGCCCGGCGCAGCCATGCACCGGCGATCGTGGGCCGGCACTGCATCCCGTAGTGCTCGTAGAGCCACACCGCGCACTGACCGGCACGCCGGACGTCGCCCAGATCGTCGAAGATCCGGTGGGCCTGCTCGCGTGCCTCGGTGCACTCGGCGAGTCGGCCCAACCACCACGACGCCTCGGCCAGCAGCTCCAGGCGCTCGGCCTCGGCGGCACCTGCGAGCGGGGAAGCGGCGACCGCGGCCTCGTGGGCGGCCCGCCAGTCGTGGCGAGCCAACGCATCTCGCGGTGTGGTGAGGGCATCGACGCCCAACGGACCGGCCTCCTCCCCCGGAGTCGGTGCTGGTCTCTCGTCTCGGGTTCCGACCCGAGGATACCAACAGGGTCGGTCGGGCGTGGGGCGATCGCCCCACGCGCGCCCGCCGGGTGGATGGTACGGATGCCCGATGACGCGACTCGATCGCGGCGCGACGATCCGGGTATGAGCACCGACACCACCAGCACCGACACCAGCACCGACTTCGCCACGGTCAAACAGCGTCAGCAGTCCAGTTGGTCCGCCGGCGACTACGCCCGGATCGGTGTCACCCTCCAGATCGTCGGCGAGCGCCTCGCCGAGTCGGTCGAGGTCGTCGCCGGCTCCCGGGTCCTCGACGCGGCCGCCGGCAACGGGAACGCGGCGCTCGCCGCTGCCCGGCGCGGCTGCCAGGTGACCGCGGTCGACTACGTCCCCGAACTGCTCGACCACCTCCGCCAGCGCGCGGCCGCCGACCAGCTCGATGTCGAGACCCGTGTCGAGGACATCGAGTCGCTCCCCCTGGACGACGGGAGCTTCGACTCGGTGCTGTCCACCTTCGGCGTCGCCTTCACCCCCGACCACGAGCGGGCCGCGGCCGAGCTGACCCGCCTCTGTCGACCCGGGGGACGGATCGGGCTGGCCAACTGGACCCCCGACAGCTTCGTGGCGGCGATGCTGCGCACCATCGGCGGCTACGTCGCCCCACCCGCGGGCGTCCGGTCCCCGATCGAGTGGGGAACCGAAGCTCACCTTCAGGAGCTCTTCGCCAACTCGCTGCAAGACCTGGAGACCGTCGAGCGCACCTTCGTCTTCCGGTACCGCTCTCCCGAACACTTCGTCGACGTGTTCCGCACCTTGTACGGCCCGATGGTCAAGGCCTTCGAGTCCCTCGACACCGACGGAGCGGCCGCCCTCACCTCGGACCTGATCGCGCTCTGCGAGGCCAGCGACACCTCCGACGAGCGCGGCGGCCTGCGCATCCCCAGCCCGTATCTCGAAGCCGTGCTCACGACCAGCGCCTGACCCGATCCCCACCCGGGCTCGACCGACGCGCGCGGTTGGTGCCCGGACGGGCTGAGCATCGTCCCGCCAGCGGTGCCAGAATCCGACCATGCGCTGGAACCTGACCTCCGATCAACTGCCCGAAGCCTGGTTCAACGTCCTGCCCCGGCTCGACGTCCCGCTCGACCCGCCGCTGCACCCCGCCACCCGCGAGCCGGTCGGCCCCGACGACCTCGCCCCCCTGTTCCCGATGGCGCTCATCGGCCAGGAGATGAGCCCCGAGCCGTGGATCGACATCCCCGGCGAGGTGCTCGACATCCTGCGGCTGTGGCGACCCACTCCGCTGGTGCGGGCCACCCGTCTCGAAGCGGCCCTCGGCACCCCGGCACGCATCTACTACAAGGACGAGTCGGTGTCGCCGGCCGGTTCGCACAAGCCCAACACCGCGGTGGCCCAGGCCTTCTACAACAAGGCCGAGGGCACGACCCGGCTCGCCACCGAGACCGGTGCCGGCCAGTGGGGAAGCGCCTTGTCGTTCGCCAGCGCGCTGTTGGGGCTCGAGTGCAAGGTGTACATGGTGCGGGCGTCGTACAACCAGAAGCCGTACCGCCGGGTGATGATGGAGACCTGGGGCGGATCGGTCGTGCCGTCTCCGATCGACGATCCCGACCACCCCGGATCGCTCGGCGCCGCCATCACCGATGCGGTGCGCGACGCGGTCGCTCGCGACGACACCCACTACGCCCTCGGTTCGGTGCTCAACCACGTGCTGTTGCACCAGACCGTCATCGGACTCGAGGCCAAGGACCAGCTGGGAGCCGCCGGCGAGGACCTGCCCAACGTGGTGATCGCCTCCTGCGGCGGCGGCTCCAACCTCGGCGGCATCGCGTTGCCGTTCGTGCCCGACGACGAGGTGCGCCTGGTGGCGGTCGAGCCGTCGTCGTGTCCGACCCTGACCGAGGGCAACTTCGACTACGACTTCGGCGACGTGGCCGGCATGACCCCGCTGCTGCCGATGTTCACCTTGGGCCACGAGTTCGTGCCGCCGAGCATCCACGCCGGCGGGCTGCGCTACCACGGTGACTCACCGATCATCTCCCATCTGGTGCGCGACAAGCGGATGGAGGCGGTGGCCTACCCACAGGGCAAGGTCTTCGACGCCGCCGTCCAGTTCGCCCGCACCGAGGGGCCGATCGCCGCCCCCGAGACCAGCCACGCCATTCGCGCCGTCATCGACGAAGCGCTGGCCGCCAAGGAGACCGGCGAGGAACGGGTCATTCTCTTCTGCTACTCGGGTCACGGGCTGCTCGACCTGTCGGCCTACGACGACTACCTCCACGACCGCCTCGAGCCCGGCAGCTGAGGCGAACCGGAGCGCGTCGGCCTCACCTCGCGGCCCGCCAGCACGACGAACCCCTCGTCGTCGATCGAGGCCAGGTCGCCGGTGTGCAGCCAACCGTCCCGAAAGGTGGCGGCGGTCACCCTCGACAGGTCGTGGTCGGCGAAGGATCGGGATCACGGCGACCGAGGACCGCGACGAGGAAGCCCGAGTCGTCGGTGAACGGGCGCAGGTCCCAGGTGCCGAGCAGCACCTCGGGAACCAGGTCGGCACCCTCCACGTCGGCCAGGAACTCGTCGAAGGTGTAGTCGCGCCCCGCGCCGAACCCCACGGCGACCCGGCCGCCGTCGCGGAGGTGTCGACCGAGCCTGGTGAGCACCTCCCGGCGTGTGCTCGGGGCGAGGAACGTCATCACGTTGCCCGCGCACACGATGGCGTCGAACCCGTCGGTGACGCCCCGCGAGCCAAGGTCGAGCTCGGCGAGGTCGTCGACGAGCCAGAGCGGACCGGGATGATCCTCCTCGGCCGCATCGATCAGGACCGGGTCGACGTCGACACCCACCACCTCGTGGCCGAGCCGGGCCAGCATCCCACCGACGCGGCCGGGGCCACACCCGGCGTCGAGGATCCGTGCCCCACGGGGCACCATCGCATCCACGAAGCGAGCCTCGCCGCCCAGGTCGTCGCCGGCAGCAGCCATCTTGCGGAAGCGCTCCACGTACCAGGTGGAGTGATCGGGGTTGGCCTCGGTGATCGAGGTCCACTTGCTCTGCTCGGCCATGCGCCATCTCCGGCGGGTCGTGGGCGGCTGGATCCACCGCCAGGCTACGGCCGCGGGTACCCGCCGACGACGACCCCCATTAGGATCGCCCACGTGGCACCTTCAGCATCCGATGGTCACCGGTGGACGAACTGGGCCGGCAACCAGGTCTGTGCCCCCGCCGCGGTCGACCACCCCGCCACCGAGGAGGACCTGGTCGCCAGCATCCGGCGGGCGGCCGCCGACGGTCAGCGGGTCAAGGTCGTGGGATCCGGCCACTCCTTCACCGGCACCGCGCTCACCGACGGTCGCCAGATCGTGCTCGACCGCTATCACCGCCTGCTGTCGGTCGATCCCAACAGCGGTCTCGTCACCGTCCAGGCCGGCATCACACTTCGCCGCCTCAACGCCGAGCTCGCCCAGCACGGCCTGGCGATGCCCAACCTCGGCGACGTCGCCTACCAGACCATCTCCGGCGCTCTGGCCACCGCCACCCACGGCACCGGCATCTCCCACGGAAACCTCGCCACCCAGATCCGGGGCATGCGCCTGATCTCCGGCGACGGCTCGGTGGTGTCGTGCTCGGCCGACGAGGAACCCGAGGTGTTCGCCGCCGCCCGCGTCGGCCTCGGAGCGCTCGGGGTCGTCTCCACGGTCACCCTCCAGTGCGTGCCCGCCTTCGACCTCCACGCCGTCGAGGCACCCGAACGCATCGATCCCCTCCTCGCCGACATCGACACCCACGTCGAGGGCAACGACCACTTCGAGCTCTACTGGGTGCCCCACACCCGTTGGGCACTCACCAAGCGCAACAACCGCACCGACCTGCCCCGGTCCCGCCGCCCGGTGTGGCGCGAGCTCTACGAGGACGTCGTCGTGTCGAACCTGGCGTTCGGTGCGCTGTGCCGGCTCGGCCGCCTGTCGCCCCAGGCCATCCCCCGCCTCATGCGGACCCTGCCCAGCACCGGTCCGACCGACTACGTGGATCGCAGCGACCGGGTGTTCACCAGTCCCCGTCTGGTCCGGTTCTACGAGATGGAGTACGCCGTGCCACGCGAAGCGGGACCCGAGGCCCTGAACCGGGTGCGTGACCTCGTGGGTCGCAGCGGGCTGCGTCTCAGCTTCCCCGTCGAGGTCCGCTTCGTCGCCGGTGACGACATCCCCCTGAGCCCCGCATTCGGACGCGAGACCTGCTACATCGCCGTGCACGTCTACCAGGGGACGGACTTCCACCAGTACTTCAGCGGGGTCGAGTCGATCATGGATGACTACGACGGTCGCCCCCACTGGGGCAAGCTCCACTTCCAGACCGCCGAGACCCTGGCGCCGCGGTACCCCGAGTGGTCGCGCGTCCAGGCGGTGCGGGCCCGGCTCGACCCCGACGGCCGGTTCGCGAACGAGTACCTCGACCGGGTGCTCGGCCCGGTGAGGGCCTGAGTCGATGCGGGTCGACGATCTCACCACCCCGGCCCTGGTGGTCGACGCCGACCGGCTCGACCGCAACCTCGCCACCATGTCCGAGCGCCTGCCCGGCTCGCGACTGCGCCCCCACGTCAAGGCCCACAAGTGCACGTCGCTCGCGAGGCGACAGGCCGAGCTCGGGAACCAGGGGTTCACCTGCGCCACCATCCGCGAGGTCGAGGGCATGGCCGAGGCCGGCCTCGGGACCGACCTGTTGCTCGCCAACGAGGTGGTCGACGCCCGCCGCCTCGGCGCGGTCGCCGACCTGACGGGGGCCCGCATCACCGTCGCGGTCGACTCCGCCGAGACCGTCGCCGCCGCGGCCGACGGCGGGGTGCGCGAGGTCCTGATCGACGTGGCGGTGGGTCTTCCGCGCTGCGGCTGCCGCCCCGCCGACGCCGGCCCCCTGGCCGAGCTGGCGCGTTCGCGCGGCCTCGAGGTGCGCGGCGTGATGGGCTACGAGGGCCACGTGACCGTCATCGGCGACCGCGCCGAGCGGGCAGCGGCAGTCGAGTCAGCCATGGCCAAGCTGGTCGACGCCCACGCCGCGGTCGGTGGCAACGTCATCTCGGGCGGCGCCACCGTGAGCTGGGACCTCAACACCTGGGTCACCGAGCTCCAGGCCGGGTCCTACGCGCTCATGGACACCACCTTTGCCCCCATGACCCCTGAGTTCGCTCCCGCCCTCAACGTGTTGGCCACCGTGATCTCGGTGTCGCCCAAGTGGGCGGTGTGCGATGCCGGTCTCAAGTCGCTCGGCATGGATCACGGGAACCCCACCCTGGCCGGGGGCCGGGGCGAGGTGTTGCTGGTGTCGGACGAGCACGTCGTGTTCACCCCGGGCGACGGTCCGCCGCCCCGGGTCGGAGACCGCGTGCGGCTCGTTCCCGCCCACATCGATCCGACCGTCGCCTATCACGAGCAGATGCACGTCGAGCGCGACGGCGAGGTCCTCGAGACCTGGGCGGTCGACCTGCGGGGTTGGTGACTGCGGGGTTGGTGACCCCGGGGAGACGCCGCTCAGGCGGCCCCGGCCAGATCGGACGAGACCTGCTCCCGCTCGGGCCATGTGTCGAGCAACGCGGTGAGCGTGGGCCAGCATCCACCGCAGCGCGAGCCGGCACCGCAGTCGCGTGCGATCTCGTCGATCGAGGCTGCGCCGGAGGCGATCGCGGCGCCGACGTCGTTGCTGGTCACCACGCGGCAGGAACAGACGTACACCTCAGATCTCCTCGCTGATCGACGGGGTGGAGTGATCGTGCACGACGAGCGGGATGCCCTCGGAACCGAGGCGGGCGGCGACCCCCAGCGGCACCCGCCGACTCACCGGGCGGCGATGGCCGACGCCGACGACCTCGGCCATCGGGGCACCGTCGCCGACGGTGACGCGCACCCAGTCGACCCTGCGAAGCCCCAGATACCCGGTGTCCCGGCCTCGTGCCATGGTTCCCTCTCCATGCCGATTAGGTGTTCCTAATAGAAGGTACTCCTAACTGGTGACGGATACAAGACCCAACGTCGAGCGCCGACAGCACCTGTCGCCCACACCACCTATGATCGGACCATGCAGGGCGACCCAGACATCATCGAGCTGCTGAACGAGATCCTCACGGCCGAGCTCACTGCCATCAACCAGTACTTCATCCACGCCAAGATGCAGGAGAACTGGGGCTATCACCGGCTCGCGAGCGCGACCCGCGCCGAGTCGATGGACGAGATGAAGCACGCCGATCAGCTGATCGAGCGAATCCTCTACCTCGAAGGTGTCCCCAACCTCCAGCGCCTCGGCGCGGTCATGGTCGGCCAGACCGTCGCCGAGCAGTTCCGGCTCGACCTCGATGTCGAACGAAGCGCACTCGAGCGCTTCAACCGCGGGGTCGCCCAGGCACGCGACGCCGGCGACAACGGAACCCGGGAGCTGCTCGAACGGCTGCTGGTGTCCGAGGAGGAGCACGCCGACTGGCTCGAGACCCAGCTGGGCCTCATCGACACGATGGGCGACCAGCTCTACCTGTCCACCCAGCTCGGGACCTGATCTCGCGGTCGCGGTGACTGCTCCCCGGGAGGATTGACCTCGCTCCCCAACGGGTATCACCCACCACATGAACGATCCTGCTACCCACGAGGCCGGAACCGACAAGTCCGGAACCGACAAGTCGGGAACCGACAAGTCCGGAACCGACAAGTCGGGGACCGGCACCCCGGACGAACCCATCCGCGAGTACCGCGGGGCGGGGATCATGTGGAGCGCCATCGCCGTGGTGGTGGTGCTCGCCGCCTTCATCATCGTGGTGATCCAGAACTCCGAGTCCGTGCCGTTCGAGTTCCTGTGGATGACCGTCGACACGCCGCTGGCACTGATCATCGCCGTCGCGGTCGCCGCCAGTCTCGCCATCGGCGAGATCATCGGCTGGGCCTGGCGACGGCACCGCCGCGGCGACCTCCAGCGGCGAGAGGAGCTACGCCGCCTCAAGCGGTCGAAGTGACCGGTCCGGCCCGAGTCCCCTGGCGGCCTGGACGACGATCAGCGGGACGAATCCGAGCCCCGCGGCGATCAGATATCCCTCGATTGGAAGCGACGTCAGTCCCAACAGGGAGGTGAGCGGGCCGAACGTCAGCGCCACCAGCTCGAGCACCACGGTGATCGTCAGTGCCGCCCACAGCCACGGATTCGCGGCCGCACCAGTGAACCCCGACCCGTGCTCGGTGCGGGCGTTGAACACGCCGAGGGTCTGTCCCAGGGTCATCCCGATGAAGGTCATCGTCTGGGTACCCGCGACCGACAGGTCGAGCGACCAGCGTCCGATGGCGTAGGCCACCAGCCCCGCCCCGGCGACCAGCGTGGCGTGGGTGACCATGCGCTGCAGCAGGCCGCGATCGATGACCGGCTCCGACGGATCGCGTGGTGGCTGTTCCATCACGTCGGCCCGACCCGGCTCCAGGGCGAGGGCGAAGGAGGGGAGGACGTCGATGATGAGGTTGTTCCACAGGATCATGAGTCCGGCAAGGGGTGGATCGACGCCGGCGGCGAGAGCGATGGTGATGACCGCGACCTCGGCCAGGTGCCAGGAGAACAGGAACTGGGCGAACCGGCGGATGTTGGTGAAGATCCGCCTGCCCTCGGCCACGGCGGTGGCGATCGTCTCGAACTCATCATCCAACAAGACGATGTCGGCGGCGTCACGCGCGACGTCGGTGCCCGAGCCCATGGCCACGCCGACATCGGCCTGGCTGAGTGCCGGGGCATCGTTGACCCCGTCACCGGTGACCGCGACGACCTCGCCTGCGGCCTGCAACGACTCGACGATCCGCAGCTTGTCCTCCGGGGCCACGCGGGCGAACAACGCGGCGCTGGACGCGTGGCCCACCAACTCGTCCTCGGAGAGCTCGTGCAGCTCCTTGCCAGAGATCGCCTCGCCGTCGGAGATGCCCATCTCCGATCCGATGGCCGACGCGGTGTCGGCCCGGTCGCCGGTGATCATCACGGTGCGGATCCCTGCTCTCCGCAGCAGTTCGATCGCCTCGACCGCCGACTCCCGCGGTGGGTCGTGCATGCCGACGATCCCGAGCACCTCGGCCCGGTCGAAGACGGCGTCGTCGTCGCTGTCCATGTCGCTGTCGCCGGCGGGGGCCGGGCCCCGGGCGAAGGCCAGGACCCGCAGCGCCCGTTCGGCCATCTCCTCGGCCAGCTCCAACAGGTCCGAACACCGCTCGGGGTCGAGGATCACCTCGGGTGCACCCTTCACGTGTGCGGTCCCATCGACGATGACCGCCATGCGCTTGGTCTCGGAGCTGAACGGCACCTCGCCGTCGCGGGGCGCGTCCTCACGGAGTCGGCGCCAGTCGATCCCACGGGCCGACGCACCCCGCAACAACGCCACCTCGGTCGGATCTCCCACCGGATCTCCGTCGGGGTCGACGTCGGCATCGTTGCAGAGCACCGCTGCCACCCACAGCGTCTCCTCGTCGACGTCCTCGGCGGTCACGACCTCGACGACCTGCATCTCGTTGCGGGTCAGGGTCCCGGTCTTGTCCGAGCAGATCACCGTCGTCGAACCGAGCGTCTCCACCGCCGGCAGGCGCCTCACCAGGGCGTTGTCCGCCGCCATGCGACGCATGCCCACCGCCAGGGTGAGAGTCGCGACCGCGGGAAGCCCCTCCGGCACCACGGCGATGGCCAGCGCCACCGCCACCTCGATCGCCTCGGCGGTCTCCAACCCGCGCGCCACGCCGAGGCCGAGCAGACCGATCGCCCCGACGACCACGGCGACGGCGAGCCGACGGCTCAGATGGCTCAGTCCCTCCTGCAGCGGCGCCTTCGTCTCCTCCGCCGACTCGGCGAGGTCGGAGATGCGACCCATCTCGGTGTGGCGACCCGTGGCCACGACGATCCCCCGCCCCCGCCCGGCCACGACCGTGGTGCCGGTGAAGAGCATCGACGTGCGCTCGGCCAGCGGCGCGGCGGCATCGATGACCTCCGGGGTCTTGTCCACCGGCTCGTTCTCACCGGTCAGACCGGCCTCGTCGACCCGTAGGTCCTCCGCGTCGAGCACCCGGAGATCGGCCGGGACCTGTTCACCAGCCTCGATCCCGACGATGTCACCGGGCACCAGCTCAGAGGCGTGGATCTCGTCCCGTCGGTCGTCTCGCTCCACCTCCGCGGTGGTGGTCATGAGGGCCCGCAGCGACTCCATCGATCTCGCGGCACGCAACTCGGTGACGAACCCGACGACGGTGTTCACCACCAGAACCACTCCGATCGCCGCCGCCTCGACCACCTCGCCCGCCAGAAAGCCGGCAACCGCGGCACCGAGCAGCAGCACGATCACCGCATCGGCGACCTGTGCCCACACCACCTTCCACCACTGCGCACGCTTGCCCGATCCCAGGTCGTTCGACCCGTGGATGCCGCGCCGCCGTTCCACCTCGGCCGTGCTGAGCCCGATGTCGGGGTCGACACCGAGCGCCTCGGCGACCCTCTGCACCTCGACAGCATGCGGCGCGTCGGGACTCGCAACCACCGACTGCTCGGACATGGCCAAACCGTAGGGCCTGGCGGGAACATGTCAGCGTTGGTGCGCGTTGGACCCAGTGCAGCCATCATGTGAAGGCATCGCCCCCACACCCGACCTGGAGTTCGCCCGCCGTGACCGTTCCGCTGTCCGTACTCGATCTCGCCACCGTCGACCGTGGCACGAGCATCGGGGAGAGCCTGGCCAACAGCGTGACCCTCGCCCAGCGGGCGGAGGCGCTCGGGTACCGCAGGGTCTGGTACGCCGAGCACCACAACATGAGATCGATCGCCTCGTCGGCCACAAGCGTGCTCATCGCCCACGTGGCCGCGCACACCACCACGATCCGGCTCGGCTCCGGTGGCGTGATGTTGCCGAACCACTCGCCGCTCACCATCGCCGAGCAGTTCGGCATGCTCGAGTCGCTCCACCCCGGACGAATCGATCTCGGGCTCGGACGGGCACCCGGCACCGACCAGCCGACGATGCACGCGCTGCGTCGCGACGCCACCTCCTCGGACACGTTCCCCCAGGACGTCCAGGAGCTGCAGGGCTATCTGTCGGGTGAGACGCTCGTGACCGGGGTGCAGGCCGTCCCCGGTGCCGGCACCAACGTGCCGATCTACATCCTGGGGTCGTCGCTGTTCGGAGCCCAGCTGGCGGCGCTGCTCGGGTTGCCCTTCGGGTTCGCGTCGCACTTCGCTCCCGACGCGCTCCACCAAGCCGTCTCGTTGTACCGGCGCGAGTTCCGGCCCTCGGCCCAGCTCGACGCACCCCACGTGATCGCGGGTGTCGGGTGCATCGCCGCCGACACCGACGACGAGGCCCAGGATCAGCTCCTCACCGCCAAGCGCCGACGGGCGCGCTGGATGCTCGGATCGGGTCGCGACCTCACCGACGAACAGAGCGACACCCTGCTCGCCTCGCCCCAGGGTCAGCAGCTCATGCGGATGATGACCTACACCGCGGTGGGCTCACCCGACGCGGTGAAGGCGTACCTCGACTGGTTCGCCGGCCACGCCGACGCCGATGAGCTCATCGTCGCCCACCAGGCACCATCCGCCGTGGCCCGCTTGCGTTCGCTCGAGCTGGTGGCGGAGGTCGCCGGTCTCGCGGCGGCACCGACCGCCTCCCCCACCGGACCGAGCTGAGCCGTCGCCGGCCACCGTCGACCTGGTGGCCGCCGCCGATCATCGCCAACGGGCAGACTGCACCCATGGCCAAGAGCATCTACGTGGCGTCGCTCGAGGAGCACTCGGGGAAGTCGCTCGTCGCGCTGGGCCTGGTGGATGCGCTCACCCGTCGGGTCGAGTCCACCGGGATCTTCCGTCCGGTCACCCGCTCGCGCGCCGGCGACGACCACGTCGTCGAGCTGCTCCTGAGCCGCGATGGCGTCGACCAGGACTACGACGAGTGCGTCGCCGTCACCTACGACGACGTCCATGCCGATCCCGACGCCGCGCTGGCCACGATCGTCGAGCGGTACCGCGCCATCGACCGTGACCACGAAGCGGTCGTCATCGTCGGGTCCGACTACACCGACATCGCCTCCCCCACCGAGCTGTCGTTCAACGCCCGCGTCGCGGCCAACCTCGGCGCGCCCGTGCTGCTCGTGGCCAGCGGGTTCGAACGAACGCCCGACGACGTGGCCCAGGTGGTCGACCTCGCCGTCGCCGAGATCAGCGGGGGCCACGCCACCACCATCGGGGTGCTCGCCAACCGCTGTGACCCCGAACAGCTCGATGCCATGTGCGACCACCTCGCCGCGCCGGACCGTCCCGCGTGGGCCCTTCCCGAGATCCCGCTGCTGTCCGCGCCCACCGTGGCCGAGGTGATGACCGCCCTCGACGGCGAGCTGCTCCTCGGCGACGAGGCACTCCTCGGTCGCGAAGCCGAGCACATGCTCGTGTCCGGCATGAACATCGAGCATGTGCTCGAACGGCTGAGGGACGGTCAGCTCTGCATCGCCGCCAGCGACCGCCCCGAGGCGCTCATCACCCTCGCCACCGCCCATGCGGCCCACAGCTTCCCTTCACTCGCGGCGATCGTGCTCAACGGCGGCTACCAGCCGTCGGCGTCGGTGATCGAGCTGGTCCGGGGATTGGGCCGGAGCCTGCCGGTGGTCCTCACGCCCCACAACACCTATGACACGGCGCGCATCGTGGCCTCCACCCGCGGTGTGCTCGGGCGTGGCACCCAACGCAAGATCGACACCGCGCTCGAGGTGTTCGAGCGCCACATCGACCCCGACGACCTGCTCGCCCGCCTCGACGTTCCCCGCACCGAGGTCATCACCCCGCTCATGTTCGAGTCGATGCTGGTCGAGCGGGCGCGGTCGGGCACCCAACGGATCGTGCTGACCGAAGGGAGCGACGAGCGCATCCTGCGGGCGGCGTCCACACTGCTGTCCCGACAGGCCGCCGAGCTGATCCTGCTCGGGGTCGAGTCGGACCTGGTGGCCCGGGCGGCCGAGCTCGGACTCGACATCGCCGGCGCCCGCATCATCGACCCCGCGGCGTCGGATCTGGTCGAACCCTTCGCCGCCGAGTACGCCCGGCTCCGCGCCCACCGGGGAGTCACCCCCGACCGCGCCAGGGAGATCGTCCGCGACGTGTCCTACTTCGGGACCCTGATGGTCCACCTCGGCGAGGCCGACGGCATGGTCTCGGGCGCGGCCCACACCACCGCGCACACCATCACCCCCGCGTTCGAGATCATCAAGACGACCCAGGGCACCTCGGTCGTGTCGTCGGTCTTCTTCATGTGCCTCGACGATCGGGTGCTGGTGTACGGCGACTGCGCCGTGATCCGCGACCCGACGGCGGAACAGCTCGCCGACATCGCCATCTCGTCTGCGAGCACGGCATCGCAGTTCGGCATCGAACCCAGGGTGGCGATGCTGTCGTACTCCACCGGTGAGTCCAGCTCGGGTGCCGACGTCGAGAAGGTCCGCATCGCCACCGAGCTCGTCGGGTCGCGTCGCCCCGACCTCTCGGTCGTCGGTCCGATCCAATACGACGCCGCGGTCGACGCGTCGGTCGCGCAGGCCAAGCTCCCCGACTCCTCGGTCGCCGGCCGGGCGACGGTGTTCATCTTCCCCGACCTCAACACCGGCAACAACACCTACAAGGCCGTGCAACGCAGCGCCGGAGCGGTCGCCGTGGGCCCGGTGCTGCAGGGGCTGAACAAGCCGGTGAACGACCTGTCGCGGGGCGCCACGGTGCGCGACATCGTCAACACCGTCGCCATCACCGCGGTCCAGGCCCAGGCCGCCGGCGCCGACCGTGCCCCGGAGCGGCCGTGAGCGAGACGGTGCTGGTCATCAACTCCGGGTCATCGTCGATCAAGTACCAGCTGATCGACACCCGGGCCGACACGGCGATCGCCGGCGGTGTCGTCGAGCGCATCGGCGAGGAGGAGTCGCGGCTCGAGCACACCCACGGCGACACGACCACCGAGCGGGTCGAACCGGTCGCCGACCACCGCAACGGCATGGACCGGCTGCTGGCCGCCTTCGACCAGGTCGGGCCCCGGCTCCACGATGCCGGGGTGGTGGCGGTCGGCCATCGGGTGGTCATGGGTGGTCGCGCCTTCGACGGTCCCACCCTCATCGACGACGAGGTCATCGCCACCATCGACCGGCTCTCACCCCTCGCGCCGCTGCACAATCCCCCGAACCTCACCGCCATCAGGGTGGGGACCGAGCTGCTGCCCGATGTCCCCCACGTGGCGGTGTTCGACACCGCGTTCTTCCACCACCTGCCCGCGGCGGCCGCCACCTACGCCATCGACCGCGAGATCGCCGATGCTCACGACATACGCCGGTTCGGCTTCCACGGCACCTCCCACCAGTACGTGTCGGCCCGGACCGCCGAGCTCCTGGGGCGCGACCGGTCGGGGCTGCGCCAGATCGTCCTGCACCTCGGCAACGGGGCGTCGGCCTCGGCGGTCGTCGGCGGAGCGGCGGTCGAGACCTCCATGGGGATGACCCCGCTCGAGGGACTGGTCATGGGTACCCGCAGCGGCGACATCGACCCCGCGGTGGTGCTGCACCTGGCCCGCAACGCCGCCATGGACATCGACGAGCTCGACGAGCTGCTCAACCAGCGCTCGGGCATGCTCGGCCTCACCGGCCGCAACGACATGCGCGAGGTCCACGAGCTCATCGCCGACGGCGATCCCGCCGCTCGACTCGGCCTCGACGTCTATGTCCACCGCCTCAAGAAGTACATCGGCGCCTACGCCGCGATCATGGGTGGACTGGACACGCTCACCTTCACCGCCGGCGTCGGCGAGCACGACGCCGTCGTCCGGGCCGAGGCGACCGGCGGGCTCGGACACCTCGGCATCGAGGTCGACCCGGGTCGCAACGAGCGCGTGTCCGACCAGGCCCGGCTGATCTCCCCGGACGACTCGGCCGTGGCGGTGATGGTCGTCCCAACCGACGAGGAGCTGGCCATCGCCCGCCAGGCGGTGTCGATCCTCTGAGCCGACCCGTTTCCCCCCGACCACGTGCGGGTAGCTGCAGTGGCAGTCCCGACGATGGGGAGGTGTCCGCCATGGCGGTCTGCGAGCACTGCGCGTGCAAGGTGATCGGTCACGGCATCGAGGTCGACGACCGGTTCTTCTGTTGCGCGAACTGCGCCCGAGCGGCGACCGGCACCGACAAGGTGAGCGACCGCGTCGCGTCCTGACGCGCTCGCAAGACTTCGCCGTCGAGGCGTCTGAGTGGTGAAGCTCTGCCTCACCGGTGACGTCATGTGCGGTCGGGGTGTCGACCAGATCCTCGCCCATCCCGGTGACCCCAGGATCGACGAGCAGTGGTTGCGGTCGGCGGTCGGCTACGTGGAACTGGCCGAGGAACGGTCGGGTCCCATCCCGCGCGGGGTGCCGCCCCGCTATGTGTGGGGAGACCTCCTCCCCGAGATCGACGTCATCGCCCTCGATGCGTTCGTGGTCAACCTCGAGACCGCCGTGACCGACAGGGGTGCGCCATGGCCGGGGAAGGGCATCCAGTACCGGATGCACCCGGCCAACGTGGATGTCTTGTCGGCCGCGGGGATCGACGTGGCGGTGCTGGCCAACAACCACGTGCTCGACTGGTCGGTCCCCGGCCTGGAACAGACCCTCGACACCCTCCGAGCGGCCGGTCTCGCGACCGCGGGAGCAGGACGCACCGACGACGAGGCATGGATGCCCGCTGTCGTCGACCGGCCATCGGGTTCGCGGACTCTTGTCGTCGCGGCAGGAACGACCTCGAGCGGGATCCCCCCGGACTGGGATGCCGGACACGGGCGTCCCGGGGTCGCGATGCTGGCCGACCTCTCCGAGACCCAGGTCGAGCGCATCGCCGGTCTGGTCCGGGAGTCGGCGCGTCCCGGCGACGTTGTCGTGGCGTCGCTGCACTGGGGCGGGAACTGGGGTCACCGGATCCCGCCCGAGCACCGGCGCTTCGCCCACGCACTGATCGAGCGTGCCGGGGTCCATGTGGTGCACGGGCACTCGTCGCACCACCCGCTCGGCATCGAGGTCCACCGGGGTCGGCTCATCCTGTACGGCTGTGGTGACCTGCTCACCGACTACGAGGGGATCGGCGGTCACGGGGAGTACCGGGGAGACCTCGGAGCCCTCTATGTCGCCGGCATCGACCCCACGTCAGGTCTGGTGCAGGACCTCACGCTCGTTCCCAGCAAGGTCGAGCGGTTCCGACTCACCCGGCCCTCGGTCGACGACATCGAGTGGTTGGCCACAACCCTGACCCGGGAGGGCTCAGCGCTCGGCACGGCTGTCGGCGTGGGAGACGACGGGCTCCTCCACCTGCGGTGGTGAGCTCGGTCAGGGGGAAGCGGGAGGGGCCGCGCGCCACAACGGATAGGGGATCCCGGCGAGACGGTTGATGACCAACCCCTGCCCGACGAGCAGCACCACCGCCACCATCAGCACCACCAGTTGCTCGGGTTCGCGGAGGATGCCGAGCGACACGATGAGGGTGGTCGCACCCGCCGGCGGGTGGGGCACCTTGGCCCACGCCATCGCTCCACTGGTGAGCCCCAGCGAGAGTGCGGCGGCGCCCACCCGACCACCGGTGACCTCCGAGGCCAGAGCCGGCGCGGCGTCGGTCAGCCCGAACACCACGAGCGCAAGGTAGCCCGCGGCAGCCCCGATGGCATGACCGAGGACGGTGTTACGCGGTGAGGATGCCGGCGCCATCGGGGTGTAGAAGAGCAGGAACGCGGTGGGTCCGAGCGAGGGGAAGATGAACGGATCGCCGGTGATCAGCGCGACCGCGGCCATGATCCCGATGGCGATGAGTCCGTTCACGAACGCGAACAGACCCAGCACCGCGGTCGACGAGTGCCGCTGGGTGAGCGCGTCGAGGCGGAACCGAGCGGTCAACCCGAACACGATCGCGGCCATGTCGCCGCCGATCGGCCCGGGGCGTCGCGGGCCCTCCGTCGGTTCGGTCACCGCAGGTATCGGTAGAACGAGGCGCTGCCGGCGGCGAGCAGCACCGAGAAGCCGGCGGTGATCCAGGCGAGCGAGTCCTCGTCGGCGTGGAAGGCGTCGAGCCCCACGGTGAGGAGGAACAGCTGGAGGCTGATCAGCACCACGACGAAGAGGCCGATGGCCACCGGCGCCTCGCGCTGGGATCGCACTCTCCGGGGTCCGGTGCGGTGAGGCGGCGGGGTGTGCGGGGGCACCCGCCGGTGGTCGGTGCTCATGCCTGACCTCCGCCGGGGTCGGCCGCCGCCTGCTCACCGAGGTTCTCGACCGCCCAGACAACACCGTCTCGCACCTCGACCTCGATGCGGCCGAGGGGTCGCTGGGGCGGGCCGGCGGTGACCTCCCCGGTGTTGACGTCGAAGAAGCCCTCGTGACAGGGGCACTCGAGTTCGGGGTGGCCGGATGTGTAGAACACCACGCAGCCCAGGTGAGTGCACTTCTGGCTGTAGGCCCGCAGCTCACCGCCTGGCAGGTGCAACAAGATGGCCGGATCGGCGTTGGTGGGGTACTTGAACAGATGGGCCGAGTCCTCGGGGAACTGGTCGAGGGCGATGATGGGTCGGGGTTGGCCGGGGTTCACCGACCGGAGCGACGACCAGATGGCCACGCCGACGTTGCCGGCCGCGAACCCGCCGGAGGCCAGCACCAGGTAGCGCACGAACTCGCGGCGGGTGACCTCGTCCTCGCCGGCCGAGGTGAGGGGGAAGTCCTGCCGCCAGACCGGGTCGGCGTCGCCCTCCCCGACTCCTCCGCCGCTGCGGTGTGTGGATCCGCTCACCTCCGTGCTCCCATCTCGGTGCTGTCGGCCACCTCGTCGAGGCCGAACGGGTCCTCCTGCCAAGGCTGTCCACCAATCGAGGCCATCACGTCGATGGGGCCTTCGTGGTGGGCGACGGTGCGCACCTTGGTGTTGACCCTTTGGTTTCCGAACTGCCACTCGTTGACCAGCTCACCCGAGCGGGTCTCGTCGAACTCGTGCGGAGAGCCGAACCAGAGGGCTTGGCTGGGACAGACCGAGGCGCACATGGGCTTGAGGCCGACCGAGGTGCGGTCGTAGCACATGTCGCACTTCATCATCTGGTCGATGGCGGTCATGTACTTGGGCACCCCGAAGGGACAGCCGTAGACACAGTTCGAACAGCCGATGCAACGAGGCTTGAGCGAGGACTGCACGACGCCGTCCTCGTTCTGCTTGATGGCATCAGCGGGGCACACCTCGGCGCAGGTGGGGTCCTCGCAGTGCATGCACACCATCGGCGCGGTCTGGGTCGAGGTGGCCCGGTCGATCTGGTCGAGGTGGATGAGCGAGGTGCCGCGATGGGTCCCGCACTCGGCACACGCCTGCACGCAGGCCTCGCAGCCGATGCAGCGGCTCGCGTCGATCACGAAGATGCTGTCGTCGAAGGAGCCGGCGACGGGACGGGTCGCCGGCGATCGCGTGGCGCCGAGGGCGACGCGGGTGGTGGTCATTGGCGCTCCTCCCTGGCTGCCTTCTCCGCGGCTCTCACCGCGATCGGGTCCACGCCCTGCTCGTCCATCGCCGCCGATGCATCGCTCGCTCCGACGACCTCCATGTCGCGGTGGTCGGTCAGCGTGACGTCCCGCTGCTGGACGCGCTCCAGCCGCACGGCGGACACCTTGTACTCGGGGATCTTCGAGACCGGGTCGAGGGCCCGATTGGTGAGCTGGTTGGCGGCCTGGCGGCCCGGCCAGTGGTAGGGGATGAACACCGTGTCGGGCCGGATCGTGGAGACCACCTTGGCCGGAACCACCATGGACCCCCGCCGGGAGGTCACCCGCACCAGGTCGCCCTCGGTGATGCCGTGCTGGGCCGCCAGGTTGGGGTGCATCTCGCACAGCGGTTCGGGATACTGGGCGACCAGCGGGCCGATTCGTCGGGTCTGGGTCCCCGACAGGTACTGGCTGATGACCCGGCCGGTGGTGAGCCACACCGGGTACTCGTCGTCGACCACCTCGGCGGGTGGCCGGTGCTCGACGGGGTGGAACCGGCCGCGCCCGGTGTCGGTGTAGAACCTGCCGCCCTCGTACAGGCGGGGGGTGCCAGGGTGGCCTTCTTCGGGGCAGGGCCAGAAGACCCCCATCTCCTCCTCGACGCGGTCCCAGGTGATGCCCGAGTAGTCGGCGGTGCCGCCCTTGGACGCCACCCGCAGCTCCTCGAAGATCTCCTCGGCGCTGTTGTAGGGGAAGTAGTGGCCCTTGCCGAGGCGCTCGGCGATGTCGAGGAGGATGTGCCAGTCGAGCCGGGCGTTTCCAGGCGGCGTCTTCGAGGGGTTGAGCTTGATGACGCGGCCTTCGACGCTGGTCGAGGTCCCCTCGTCCTCCTCGTGCAACGAGCCGGGGAAGACGACATCGGCATGGAACGCGGTCTCGGAGAGGAAGAAGTCGATGACCCCGTAGTACTCGAGCTTGTCGAGCGCCTCGCGGGTGTAGGCGGTGTCGGGCAGCGACACGACCGGGTTGAAGCAGATCGACAGCAACCCCTTGATCTCGCCTCGGTGGATCGCCTCGACGATCTCCTGGGCGGTGATGCCCTTGCCGGGTATCTCATCGACGTCACATCCCCACACCGAGGCGATGTACTCGCGGTGCTCGGGGTTGGTGATGTCTCGGTTGCCGGGCAACTGGTCGCACTTGTGGCCATGTTCGCGACCACCCTGGCCGTTGCCCTGGCCGGTGATGGTGCTGACCCCACAGCCGGGCTTGCCGTACTTGCCGGTGGCAAGACCGAGGTTGATGCACGACAGGACGTTCTCCACACCCTTGGTGTGGTGCTCGATGCCGCGAGCGTGCAACAACATGCCCGTCTCGGTGGTCCCCCAGATCTCGGCTGCCTGTTCGATGCGGGCGGCGGGCACGCCGGTGATCGACTCGCCCCAGGCCGGGGTGTAGTCGCGGACGGCCTCGGCGGCCCCTTCGAACCCCTCGGTGTGGTTCTCGATGAAGTCGTGGTCGAGCCAGTCGCGCTCGATGAGGATGTGCAGGATCGTGCCCATCAGCGCCGAATCGGTGCCGGGCCGCAAGCCGAGAAACACGTCGGCGGTTCGAGCGAGTGGGGTGACCCTGGGGTCGGCGACGATCAGCTTGGCGCCGCGGTCGCGAGCCCGCCACACGTAGCTGGTCGTGATCGGGGCACACTCGGCGACGTTGGCGCCGGCGACGAAGACCACGTCGGCGAGCGGGATGTCGCTCCAGGGGTTCGATGCCCGGTCGATGCCCAGGGCCTTCTTGTTGGCCGCGCCGGCTGAGACCATGCAAAGGCGGCCGTTGTAGTCGAGGTTGGCGGTCCCGAGCGCGAGTCGGGCGAACTTGCCGATGAGGTAGGACTTCTCGTTGTCGAGCGAGACGCCCGACAACATGGCGACCGAGTCCTTGCCGTAGGTGTCCTGGATGCGCTGGATCTCCGACACGGTGCGGTCGAGGGCATGGTCCCAGGACACGGGTCGGAACCCGTTCGGGTTGGCAGAGTCGCGCACGAGCGGCTCGGTGAGACGGTCCTCGTGCGCGTTCTGCAGGTAGCGCTTCACCCCCTTGGGGCACAGCTTTCCCTCGTTGAAGGGGAACTCGTACCACGGCTCGAAGCCGACGACCTCTTCCTCCTTGACCTTGAGGATGATGCCGCACTGCTGGCCGCAGAAGCAGCAGTGGGTCTTCACCTCGTGGTCGTGATCGACACCGGCGTTCCACCCGCCGGGCGGGGTCCGGTTGAGATGTGGACCGTACCGGGCGACGAGCTCCTCGTCGGTGAGCGGGGGTGTTGCCATCAGCCGAAGCCTCCGACGCGTTGGGATTGGGCGAGCGCGACCACTGCACGCCGACATCGTGGGCAGTGGTCCTGGTAGTGGCCCTCGGAGCTCGACGAGTAGTCGAAGCCCACCTGGGGCAGCACCGTCTTGAGGTCGGCTACCTGCATCGCGGACGCGAACGGCTCGTCGCAGCGACGGCAGCGCTGCTGGTCGCCTTCGGCACCTGCTCGCTTGTAGTAGGCGACACCCAGGTTGGCGGGCCGTTGGAAGATGTGGAAGAGCTTCCCGAACGGGATGTACATGAGCCCGAGGATCACGGTCATGGCGTGGATCGTGTTGAGGAAGATGTAGAAGCGCCCCTCCATCCAGAGACTGGACGCGGTCAGCGCCAAGCCGGTGACCGACACGGCGAACAGCCCTGCCAGGGCGAGGAAGTCGTTGGAGCGCTCGACGGCGAGGGCGCCCGGATCGCGCAGCCGGCGCGACAGGAAGATGAACACCCCGGCGAGCACGAGGAAGGCCGCGATGTTGAGGGCGTGGATGAGGAGCCACCCGACGATGCTGCGGCTGTCGAAGCTCATGGTGCCGATACCGGCGACCATCGCCTGGTAGCGACGCCCGTTGTCGCCGACCGACTGGAAGTGCAACAACCCCATGACGAGCGGGAAGGTCACGAGCGCGGCGAGGATACAGCCCCAGAACACGAGTTGGTGGGCGAGCCAGCGAGCGGTCGAACGGTTCTTGATGAAACGCTGCAGGAGCAGGTTCGACACGATGAGCCCTGGCAGGCTCCGGAGGTTGCGACCGGTGGAACCGCGGTGGCGGAACGACTCCCATCCCCGCTTGTTGAGCATGGCGGTGGGAGGCCGGCGGATCCACACGAGGTAGCGGTAGACGATGCCGAACGCGGCGAAGAGGGTGCCGAACAGGTAGCCGACGAGTGCGGCGTCGAACCAACGGAGGTTGCCGCTGCCGAGGATGGTGACGGCCAGCAGGACGAACACCGCGACCACACCCCAGGTGGCGGCCCGTCGATCGATCGTCGCCAGCTCTCCCACGGCTGCCCCTCCTCAGGTCGGCAGAACCCAGCTGACGTCAATTCTTACCATCCGAGGCCCGGGCACCGACCATCGTGGCGTGTGGGGCGCGATGATGATGGTGTGAAGAGCGACGCGACGACGGTCGAGGACTACCTCGGGACCTTGCCCGACGACCGGCGGGAGGTGATCGAGGCAGTGCGGGAGACCATGCTCGCCCACCTCCCCGAGGGCTTCGAGGAGACCATGCAGTACGGGATGGTCAGCTACGTGGTGCCGCTCGAGCGCTACAGCGAGGAGGGCGCGGAGGACTGGCTGCGGCAACGATGGACGGCAACGGGCCGCAAGCTCGACATGGGCAAGAGCTGTGTCCGCTTCAAGCGTCTCGACGAGGTGGCCCTCGACCTGGTCGGTGAGGCGATCGCCCCTACCTCGGTGGACGACCTCATCGAGCACTATGAGCGCTCGCGGACCTGAGCCCGCCGCCCGGGAGCCTCACCCGCTCGTGGTCAACGCTTCGCGGAACGGCGAGGCCCGACGCGGGACACGACGCGACGCCACGTGCGCTGAGCCAGACGCCGCACCTTCGACCGGATCCGTCGCTGGTCGGCCCGATCCTGGTTCCAGAGTCGCTTGAACGCGTTGACGGTGGTCTGGGTGAACCCCGCCTTGGAAGTGCCTCCGTACATGGCTCCAGGGTGCCAGCTACCTGACCGGATCTCCCACACCTGGCGCAATCGCGAGTCCCTACCGGCGAAGCTACCTCCCTGGGGTGGAGCGACCTCGAGCATTGGTTCGGCGCGGCTGGCGGCTACGATGGAACGAGCGTTCGGTCACATGGATCGTCGCACTAACGAGAAGAGAAGTCTTTGACTACAGGTACCGTGAAGTTTTTCAACGCAGAGAAGGGGTTCGGCTTCATCTCGCGTGAGCAGGGCGACGACGTGTTCGTCCACTACTCCAACATCCAGGGCTCCGGCTACAAGAGCCTCGACGAGGGCCAGCACGTCGAGTTCGACGTGGCCCCCGGCCGCAAGGGTGAAGAAGCCCAGAACGTTCGAGTCGTCTAACTCGCCCGACGGCGAGCGCGACCGACGAGGAGCCACCGGCACCGCCGGTGGCTCCTCTCGCGTCTCCGGCCAGGTCCGGGTTCCGAACGACGCGCACGGGTAGACCGCCGCTGATGGGGGTAGGAGGGCACCGTGCGCCGACGCGGCGCCCCGAAGGAGACGCGCTTCCAATGGACATCGTTCGCAACGACGATGGCACCCTGACGGTGCCGGTCGAGCCCGCTCGCACCCATGACGAGGAGGGCGACGCCGAGAAGGCAGAAGCGGCGCCGGAGGCTCCGACCACCCGGACCATCCATCCGGGCGAAGGTGGATACGACGAGGCACTGGCGCAGTGGGACGAGCAGCAGAACCCCGACCGCGAGCCAGTGGTCTCCACCGCCGGTGGGCGCGACGAGGCGATGTCGGTCGTCCACGCGGTGGCGAACGACCCCGATGGCGACGTTGCGGCTGCGGTCGAAGGGCTGAACGACCCGGAAGCCAGCGGCGAGGCGTTGCGCCACGTGCTCGTCGGTGGAGTCCCGTCGGTCGAGGCGTTCGCCGCCGAGGTGGCCGATGCCGAGGGCGGCGAGCCGCTCCCCGCCCACCAGGCCACCACGATCATCGGGGAGATCCTCGCCGAGCTCGACTGAGTTGTCGGCCGCCGTCGTCGATGCGGCCATCCGGTTCGCCTACTCCCCCGCGGATCTCTCTCGGTCGAGGGACTCGACCGTGTAGTGGATCGTCTGGGCGACGATCCGCCCGTCGCGGACGAGGAAGGAGTCGGCGCCGTCACGCACACGCGCCCCGTCGGCATCCGCATGCCATTCGAGGAACCCCATCTCGCCCCGTACGACGACCGTGGTGTACTCGAAGGTGGCGTTGGGCAGTTGAGCGTCGAGCAGCTCGGCCAGGACCCGTACCTCGTCGACGCCCTCGAACACCCCGAACCCGGTGAGCACGATGATGTGTTCGGCGACGTTGCGTTCGAGGTCGGTCCGCCAGTCGCCCTCGGCAGCGAGCCGCAGGTGGTCGTGGAGCACCTCGGTCGGTGAGCGACCTGACAACTGATCGTCCTGGCCCATTGGACCTCCTTCGCATGGCAGGCCTGACTTCCCGTGGGCAGCCTGAACTCTGCCACTTCTCGACATCGATCGTGGATCCAGGCCGGTTCGTGCGCGACGCGGGCCGAGCCGGTCCTCGCTCCGGGGTCAGCGCGAGGCGGGCGGGACGTTCTGGTGGAGACAGAAGCGGTTGTCGGGGTCGAGTCGGGCCTTGACGCGGGCCAGGCGCTCGTAGTTCGACTCGCCGTGGGCCGAGCGCAGCGCGGACTCGCCATCTTCGAGGAACCCAGGGAAGTTCAGGTACTCGCGTCCGGTCGACAGCGAGCGGAACGCCTCGAAGCAGCGACGGGTCCACTCCACGTTCGCCTCATCGTGTTCGGGCTCCTCCCAGTTGGACTCGATGCCGAGGAGGTAGGGGGCGCTGCGGTCGCCGTAGGCGGTCGCGTCCGGCGCCACCTTCGCCATCGCCCCACCCAGGTGCCACACGTCGACGGTGGTGAGCGGCGACGGTCGGGTCCCGGCCCACTCCGCCAGCCGATCGACGATCTCCGCGCCCATTCCCGGCAGGTGCAGCGACTTCCAGTAGTAGCGGAGCCCGTTGGGGTAGTCCTCGTCGAAGAGGGTCTGCAGCTCGGTGTAGGGCATGGGCCCGCTCAGATCGGCGATCGGGTCGGCCAGGTCGCGGATCGGCGCCGTCAGCTCCTGGCCGGCGACGAGGTCGGTCGCGGCGCAGGCGACGACCATCACCCCCGACTCGCCCCGCCAGGCCTCGGGCACCTCGTCGACCTCGGGGATCGCTCCGCACAGCGCAAGCGCCGTCACCTCCTCGGCCAGGTCGGTGGTCCAGGCACCGAAGGCCTCGAGGACCTCGGTGGTGCGCTCGCCCCGATGGACGACGAAGGCGACGAACACCTCGGGACCGACCGGGTGGAGCCGGTAGGTGAGCTCGGTGGCCACTCCGAGGTTCCCGCCACCGCCTCGCAGTGACCACATGAGCTCGGGGTCCGAACCGTCATCCACGTCGAGGACCTCCCCGGTGGCGGTCACCAGGCGCGCCCCCACGAGGTTGTCGCAGCTCATGCCGTGCTTTCGACGCAACCAGCCGATCCCGCCGGTGAGGGTCAGCCCGCCGATCCCGGTCGCTGACACCAACCCGCCCGGCGCGGCCAGCCCGTGAGGCTGGGTGGCTCCGTCGAGGTCGGCCCAGGTGGCGCCGCCGCCAGCCCTGGCGGTCCGCGCCTCGGGGTCGACCACCACCTCGTTCATCGCCGAGAGGTCGATCACCAGGCCGTCATCGACCCCCGCTGTCCCGGCCACGTTGTGGCCACCGCCGCGGACGGCGAACACCAGGTCGTGGTCGACGGCAAAGCGCACGGTCGCCGACACGTCGTCGGTGTCGGCGCAGCGCACGATCATCGCCGGGCGCCGGTCGAGCATCCCGTTCCACAGGGCCCGGGCGTCGTCATAGCCGGCGTCGCCCGCACGGATCACCTCGCCGCGCAGCGCAGCCGCGAGGTCCTCAGCGGCGTCGTCGAGCGCCGTCACCTCTCCACTGGTCGTCAACAGATCGGTCATCGTGGTCCTCCAACTCGTGGGATGGGGGGGGGTGAGCAACATGACGCTCACTCCCCCGCCGGCGACCAGCAACCCGGCCACCACACCGCGCCCGTCGACCCGGCCGAGGAGCAGACAGAACCGCTCGTCGTCGAGGACTCCGGGCCCCAGCGGAGCGTGTGCGGGGTCGACACCGCTCAGGGGGAAGGCCTCGGACACGACGGTGTTCCACTCCTCGAGCTCGGTGGGGTCGGTCACCTCCACCACCTCCAGCTCGTCGGGCGCCGCGACCTCCAACGGACCGGTCGGCTGCCGAAACAGCAGCGGCGGATGACCCGCCAGCTCCCAGCCCCGCCGGTACAGGTCAGGTATCGGCCACGGCGACCACAACAAGGCCTCGCCACCACCTTCGGCGCGGTAGAACGCCTCGATCTCGGCGATGGCGGCTTCGAGCTCCTCGCCGAGGCGCGGCACGGTGAGCACAGCGCAGTTCATGATCCCGGCCGGTCGCCCGGTGTCGACCGCGACGAAGCCACTCCCCCGGCGGATCCGACCTCCAGAGGCGGATGCCACCGCCTCCCATGCTGCGACGGTCGCATCCACACCGAGGCGCACGATCGTGTCGCCAGGTGGGGTGGTCGCATCCCAGCCGGTCTCGAGATGGGTGGTCGGAGCGGTCGCTGGCATCGTCGGGCTCCTCTCGGGAGTCGCTGTGCCCGTTCACCATCACCCGCTGGGGTTGCCGCTCGGTGACATCCCGGTTGCACGCCGGTCACCGCGCTCTGGACCGCACCCGGTCGTGATCGGTGCCGTACCCTCGTGTGGCGTGATCGAAGTGTCGGTCCTGGGGCGGGTGGAGGCTCACGTCGACGGCCGGCGCATCGAGATCACCAGCCGCACCCAGCGCATCCTGCTCGCGGCGCTGGCCCATGCACGGGGTGCCACGGTGCCGACCGACCGCCTCATCTGGTTCGTGTGGGGCGACGATCCGCCCGACCGTGCCCGCCCGTCGCTCAAGAGCCATCTGTCGCGGTTGCGGCGCACCTTGCGCGACGACGTCGTGGTCTCCCGGCCCCCTGGCTATGTCCTGACCATCGACCCCGAACACCTCGACCTGCACCGCTTCGAGCAGGGGATGTACGCCGACTCCCTCCCCGAGCTCGATGAGGCACTGGCCTTGTGGCGGGGGGAGCCCTTCGGGGAGCTTGGCGACCACGAGCACCTGGCCGGGGAGGTGGCGCGCCTCACCGAGCTGCACCTGGCCGCACGCGTTCGCCGGGCCGAGCTCCTTGCCGACGCCGGGCGCCACGCCGAGGCCATCAGCGAGCTGCGATCTCTGGCTGCCGAGCGTCCCCTGCTCGAACGGGCCCGTGTCGCGCTCGTCGCCACCCTGCACCGGGCCGGTCGGCAAGCCGACGCCATCGCCGAGGCCGACCGCTATCGGGCCCAGGTCGCCGATGTCGGTCTCGAGCCGTCGTCAGCGTTCGTGGCCACCGAGCGTGCCGTGTTCGCCGAGCCCTCACCGCCCCCACCGACGCCCGCGGTCCGTTCGACCCCGCCAGCCCGCGTCGGCAGCCTTGTCGGCCGCGACGACGAGATCGACCACATCTGCGGGCTGCTGGCCGAGCGGAGGTTGGTGACGATGGTCGGACCCGGCGGGGTGGGCAAGACCGCGCTCGCCATCGAGGTCACCCGCCGGATGGTCGATCTCGTCCCCGACGGTGTGTGGATCGCCGAGCTCACCGAGGTGGAGGACGATGCCGGCGTGCTCCCCACGGTGGTGCGAGCGGTCGGGGCGCCCACCACGAATCCGATGGAGGTCTCGCTCGCGGGCTACCTGAGCGGCCGCGACGGGCTCGTCGTGCTCGACAACACCGAACACGTCACCTCCACGGCGGGCGCGATCGCCGACCGCATCCTGGCCGCAGCCGGAGGGATCCGGATCCTCACCACCAGCCGCCGGCCGCTCGGACTCGCGGGAGAGGTGGTCGTGGCGGTCGATCCGCTCACCATCGACGCTGCGCTCCGGCTGCTGGAGGAGCGGTGCCGGGACGCGGGGGCCACCATCGAACCGCACCAGATCGACCTCGCGACCCGCATCTGCGAGCGCCTCGACCGGCTCCCCCTCGCCATCGAGATGGCTGCCGCCCGCCTGCGCGCCCTGTCGCTCGAGGACCTCGACCGTCACCTCGACCAGCGCCTCCGCCTGTTGCGTTCTGGCCGCGACGGTCGCCACGAGACGCTCGAGGACGTGGTTGCCTGGTCCTCTGACCTGCTCGATCCCGACCAGCGGGGGCTGTTCGAGCATCTCGCGGTGTTTGCCGGACCGTTCGATCTCGACGCGGCCATGGCGGTGCACGGATCGGAGCACACCGCCGGGCTCTTGGCCGACCTCGTCGACCGATCGCTGGTCCAGACCCGCAACGACATGGGATCGGTCCGCTATCAGATGCTCGAGACGGTCCGGTCCTTCGCCAGCGAGCGCCTGGAGGAGTCACCCACCCGCGACGCGACGCTGGACCGCTTCATCAGACACCACGTGGCCTTGGCCGAGCAGGTCGCCGAAGGGCTCCGCGGCCCCGATGAGCGTCGCTGGACCGACCTCTTCGACCTGAGCACCCCCAACTTCGAGGTGGCCCACGCCCGGGCGCTCGAACGAGGCGACATCGACGCCGCGGTCCGAATCGCCGCCGCGACGTACGTGCTCGTCTACCAGCGTCTGCGGGGCGACATCGGCGCGTGGGCCGAGGCCACGCTCGAGCCGGCACGGCGTACCGATCACCCCGCCACCGCCACGGTGCTGGCCATCTGCGCCCTCGACCGGATCAACCGCGGCCTCCACGAGGAGGCGGCCGCCCTGCTCACCGACCTGCCCGACGACCCCGTCGCTGCTCATGCTCACGAGACCCTCGGCGACCTCTACACCTATCAGGGGGAGCTCGCGGCCGCCGTCGAGCACTTCGCCCTCGCCGCCGAGCTGGCCCTCGCCGGCGGGGACCAGACCACCGCCGCCCACGCCCGCATGAGCCAGGCAGTCGCGCTCGGCTACGCCGGCCATCGGGACGAGGCGCTGAGCAAGCTGCGGTGGGCGCGGTCGACCGGCGAACGGGTAGGTGCCGGCTTCGTGTCGGCCTGGTGTGACTACGCCGAGG